>NZ_JBITEV010000017.1:164140-166074 GCF_044455465.1 Streptomyces sp. NPDC051217 | reverse complement strand
CCCGGCCGCTGTCGGGCCGGTCGAGACCGGCCGCGCACTGGAGGAGAGTCGACTTGCCGGAGCCGGAGGGCCCCATGACGGCGGTGAAGGAACCGGCGGAAAGGCTCAGGGACACACCGTCGAGAGCGGTCACGGCGTTCTCGGCCGTGCCGTAGACCTTGGCGACCTTGACCAGGCGCAGGGCTTCCTGGCTCCTGGCCGCTCCGGTCGTACTCCTACGACGAAACATGGTCTTTCCTTCCCTGGGACACTCTCTGTGCCACGAGTAAGACGTTACGCAGCGCCGGACGAGGGCACATTGGGCGTACGACCCAGGTCTGGGGTGTTGCTGAGTACACCCCTACCGCGTGTCACGCAGCGGCGAGTTAGGGGTGGGCGCCCCCGGCGGACCTGGTGACCCGCTCCGACCTGCGGATAAGTTGACGGCGACCGTTGAGCGGCGCCGCGAGGGAGTGTGATCTGTGTCTGAGTGGTTGTTCCCTCTCGGGTTCGCCGTTGTCGGCGCCGTGGTCTTCACGATCGGATTCGTGGGTTTCTGGCGAATCCTCGCCCTGCGGCGCGACGGAGTCCGGGCGCAGGGCTGGGTGGTCCGGCTGGAGACGACGTCCAGCGGGCAGGGCGGCCGGATCCATCGCCCGGTCGTCGGATGGGTCACCGGCGAGGGCCGCCGCATGGAGGTGGAGTCGCCGTACGGGCGGTCCTGGGTGGGCAGGTTCGGGCCCGGCACACCCGTCCGTATCCGCTACGACCCGCGGCGCCCCGAACGGATGCGGATAGAGGGCTACGGGCACGGCGTGCAGTGGGTGTTCATGCTGGTCGGCGTCGGGTTCGTGGCGGGCGGCATCTCGGTGGCGGTCCGGCTGGCGGTCTGACGGGGGGGCCGGGCCGGACAGGCCCGAAGAGACACCGAAGGCGCGGCAGTAGCATGGAAAATCGGTCAGCACTGTCGTCGTACCGAGGATAAGGAAGGTGGCGCGCCGTGCGGGTGCTCTGGTTGTACGCTCACCCCGACCCGCGCTCACTGAATGGCGCGCTGCGCGACGAGGGAATCGCCGTGCTCCGTGAACACGGGCACGAGGTCGTCGAGTCGGACCTGTACGCCATGGGGTGGAACCCGGTCGTGGGCCACGGAGACTTCCACCACGACCCCGGCGAACGGCTCGACGTCCTCACCGAGTCCCAGTACGCGCTGGAGAACGGCACGCTCAGCGAGGACATCCGCGGGGAGCAGGAGAAGCTTCTGTGGGCGGACACCCTCGTCGTGCAGTTCCCGCTCTGGTGGTTCGGGCCGCCGGCGATCCTCAAGGGCTGGTTCGACCGGCTGTTCATCCAGGGCTTCGCCCAGGGCGTGCTCGACCCGGTGACCGGCAGGGCCCAGCGGTACGGCAGCGGCGGACTCGTCGGCAGGCGCGCCCTGGTGCTGACGACGGTCGGCGCCAACGCGGCGACGACCGGCCCGCGCGGTATCCACGGCGACATCAACGCGGTGCTGTTCCCGCTGCTGCACGGCACGTTGTGGTACCCGGGCATGACCGTGGTGCCGCCCCTCGTCGTCAACGGGGCGGTCGGACTCTCCGAGGGGGAGTACAAGACGGCCGTCGGCCGGCTGCGGCAGAGGCTGCTGACGATCCCCGAGACCGAGCCGATCCCGTACCGCGGTCAGAACGGCGGTGACTACGACGAGCATCTGATCCTGCGCCCGGACCGGGCACCGGGCGAGGAGGGCATCCATATCCACTACGTCACCGGCGCGATGGACGAGCGGTGCGAGCGGACCGGCGGCGAGGACGAGGCCGACCGGTAGCGCGCGCACGGCAACGCTGAGGGGTGGGGGCCCCCGCCCCCCCCCGGGCCCCCCCCCCCCCCCGCCCCCGGGCCCCCCCCCCCCCCGGGGGGGGGGCCCCGCGCCCCCCCCCCCCCCAACCGGCGTATTG
>NZ_JBITEV010000017.1:0-164130 GCF_044455465.1 Streptomyces sp. NPDC051217 | reverse complement strand
ACCCAACCCCCCCCCCCGCCCCCCCCGCGGGCCGGCCGGGGGCCCGGGCCGGGGGGGGGGGGCGGCCCGCCCGGGGGGCGCCCCCCCCCCCCCGGGGGGGGGGGGCCCCCCCCCCCCCGGGGGGCCCCACCCCTCGTCCGCGTCCCGAGGGCCGCGTCAGCAGCTGAGGTTGCCACCCGTTTCCACACCGAGAACTCCGGTGAATTGGGTGTACTTGTCAATACGGCTCTGCACCTGGGCGGGGTTTCCGCCGTTGCATTCGATACTGCCGTTGATGCTGCGGATGGTCTCACCGAATCCGGCGCCGTTCACCATCGCGTTGTGCGGGGTCATCGTGCCGGGACCGCTCTGGGTGTTCCAGTACCAGAGGCCGGTCTTCCAGGCCACGGCGGAATCGTTCTGCACGAGGTCGGGGTTGTTGAGCAGATCGATGCCCAACGCGTCGCCCGCCGCCTTGTAGTTGAAGTTCCAGCTGAGCTGGATCGGTCCGCGGCCGTAATACTTGTCGGTGCCGGCCGGGCAGCCGTAAGGCTGTGAAGCGTCGCAGTAGTGCGGGTAGTTGGCGGTGTTCTGCTCGACCACATGGACAAGTCCACCGGTCTCGTGACTGACGTTCGCCAGGAATGCCGCGGCCTCCTGCTTACGTACGGTGTCACTGCCCGTTCCCGTGAATCCCGGGTACGCGCTCAGCGCGGCGTTCAGCCCGCCGTAGGTGTAGAAGGGATTCTTGTTCGGGAACATCTGGTTGAACTGCGACTCGCTGACGATGAAGTCGGCGGCGTCCTTCTCCGCGGCGGACGAGAGAGGGGCGAGCGACGTCAGGGAGAGAGCGGCGGCCGACGCGGTCGCGGCGAACAGGCCGATAAGGCGCTTGCGCAAGGGATTCACTCCTTGGAAGGGCCTCGGGAACATGCCGCGGCCCTGGTGTGTGGGGGGTTGGTCGAGCGGCACCGGTGAGCCCCTTCTCGCAGATCAGGGGCTCACCGGCGCGGGGATCGGGCACCGTCCGGCACAGGGAGGGGCACCGGGCGAACGCTCGGCGGTCAGCGCTTCTTCGGCGGAGGGATCGTGGTTACCGGCTCCGCGGGAGAGTTCGTCAGCCGCCGATGTTCACGTCGATGCACGCGTAGAACGCGTTCGTGGTGTCCGCGATGTTCCAGACCGCGAGAATCTCCTGCTTGCCCGACAGACCGCCGAAGTTGACGTTGTGGGTGACCGTCGCTCCGGGCTGCGCGCCGCCGTCGTTGAATTCCGCGACCTTCTGACCGGCGACGAAGTACTGCCAGGTGCTGGTGGCGTGCCGCGCGGTGATCTTCCAGTTGAAGTTCTGGCTGGAGCCGATCGGGGTCACCGCCCAGCCCTTGCCGTCGTCGTCCAGTTCGCTGAAGCGGGAATTCCCGCCGCTGCAACTGGTCAGGCCCTTGGGGCCTTCCACGCTCTGGGGCTCGTACTTGATGTCACCGCAGCTGACGGTTCCGGCGGCACACTGGGCCTGCCTGCTCGGCGGGTCGGAGATATAACCGTGGGCGCTCGCGGAACCCGCGGGAAGGCTTATCGCGACGATCGGCGCAATCACCGCACCGAGGGCGACGGCCATCTTCCTCTTCGAATGCATGCGTACTCCTTCACATCAGGTCTTCCCGTGCCGTACCGGTCCGTGGGGGGACATGAGTACGGTGCGGGCGGGCCTCTCAGGTGTGGGGCCAAGAGGCGCGAAGGGCGGTGGTGGGCGGCCTTTCCCGAAGGCACTCAATGGCGCGTGCATTCGGCAAAGGTCTTTACCACTTGGCCTAGACCATACAGGCCGCCGCGTTGACGTCAAGAGGCCTGTATGAACGATCAGTTGGACCTTGGTACGGCACGGTCACCGGCCGGTCGGGCGGGTGAAGGAGCGTCGCGACGCGACCGTCCCCCGCTCGTGGTCGGTGACAGACCGCGAACGGGGGACGGGGTGTGAGGTGGGGATTCTCAGGCGTCGTAGGGGCTGCCCGACGCCGGCGCCGACCGCCGCGGTGAGCGCCGCGCGGTCCTCTCCGTCGTCTTCTGTCGGAGCGTCAGGGCAAGGCCCGCGAGCGTCAGGGGGACCCCGGCGCAGCCCACCGCCACGAGACTCGACCGGCCGAAGTCCGCGCCCGGACCGCTCTGGAGCAGATCCATGGCGCCGAGGCTCGACAGGGTGTGAGCCGCGATGATCCCGACCGCCGTTGTTGCGCTCGCCGCCCAGATCCGGGCGGTGTCGGCCACCGCGAGCCACACGCCGAACATCAGGCAGAGCACGGTGACGACGAGGGAGACGGCGTCCGCGTACCCGCCGGACCGAACACCGGCGAAGTCCGTCGGCAGATGGATCGCACCGCACGCGAGCAGCGCGACGGCGGCGAACCAGCGCAGCGGGGAACGGAGGGGGGATCGCGGGGCGGAGGGAGCCGTACGGTTCCGGGGCCGGCGACCGGCCGGCGGGGCGAGGCGCGGCACCTCGGCCGGCGGACCGGCGGGAGCGCTCGTCCACGGCGCGACGTGCTCGGGCTCGGCGCGGCGAGGGGTGCGGGCCATGGGGTCGACGAGGCCGGCCGGGGTGTCTCGTTCGCGGAGGCCGGGACGCTCGCGGCGGCCATTGCCGCCGTCGCGGTCGTCGGGCCCGGCGGGACGGGCGTACGCGTCGTGCCGGTTCTGGTCGGGCCGGGCTTTTTCGTCGGACCGGGTCCCGTCGTCGGACCGTGCGCCCCCGCCGGGCCGCCCGAACAGTGTGGGCGCCGGCTTCCGGCGGCCCGTGGTCCGGTGGGCTCTCGCGAAGGGCGGCTCGTTCTCCTGGGTGCCGAGATACGCGACCAGTTGCGCCACTTCCTCGACCGGCCGGCCGACGGCCGCGGCGCGCAGCGTCGTGTCGGCCTCGTCGAACTCGTGCGGCGGCTCGTTCAGCATGGCGACGAGCTGCATGACCTCGTCTATCGGACGCGCCACGGCGGCGACCCGAAGGGCCTCGTCACCGGGGTTGGGCACCTCACTCGTCCGCTTGAGCAGCATCACCAGCGCTGCGACCTCCTCCAGCGGCCGGTAGGTGGCGGCCGTCCAGAGCAGCGTGCGTATGGGCTCCTCGCCGGACTCCGTGACCGGGTCCCGCGATCCGGCGGGCCTGTCGGCGTCCGGGTGGGGCAGTTCCTCGTAGTGGGGGTCGTTGTTGGTGGGGGTGGTGGGGTCGAGCGGCATGGCGCGGCTCCCTTGTGTCGACTTTCACGGGTGGGCACACACCGTGTTGGTCACGTTGCGTGATCGGCACGCACGCGTTGCTACAACAAACCCACATCTGCCCTTCTTGCGCCATCCGGGGCGTAGTTATGTGCGGCATAAGAGGGTCCCCCGCCCCGCACACGCCCCCGGGCGGTCCCGGACGGTGACTGTTCCCGTACGCCGGCGGTGCCCGCACGTGTGTTTCCGCGCATGCTGGACAGCGTGGAACAGTGTGTGGGGAGAGCGGCCGGCCGACGGTCCAGGTCCGGCCCAGGGCTCTCCTCAGGAGGCCCGACCGGGGAAGGACGGCCATGAGCGACGCAACCGGCGCCACGGAAGCCAGGGGCACGGACGCCAAAGGCAGGGAAGGGAACGCGGCGTACGGCAGGAAGCCCTTCAGGCGTTCCAGGAGTCACTTCGCCGACCGCATCACCGCCGACGGCCGGGACGGCTGGCCGGTGGAGGCGGGCCGCTACCGGCTGGTGGTGAGCCGCGCGTGCCCCTGGGCGAGCCGCGCGCTCGTCTCACGGCGGCTGCTCGGCCTGGAGGACGCGCTCCCGGTCGCCATCGCCGACCCGATCCAGGACGAGCGCAGTTGGCGCTTCACCCTCGATCCCGACGACCGGGACCCCGTGCTGGGCATCCGCTTCCTCAGCGAGGCGTACGACGCGCGCGAGACGGACTACCCCGGTGGTGTCAGCGTGCCGGCGATCGTGGACGTACCGAGCGGGAAGCTCGTCACCAACGACTACCAGCGGATCACGCTCGACCTCGCGACCGAGTGGACGGCGCTGCACCGCCCCGGCGCGCCCGACCTGTATCCCGAGCCGCTGCGGGACGAGATCGACGAGGTGATGGAGGGCATCTACCTGGACGTCAACAACGGTGTGTACCGGGCCGGTTTCGCGGCGAAGCAGGGTGACTACGAGCGCGCGTACCGCGATGTCTTCCGCCGGCTCGACCTGGTGTCGGAGCGGCTGGCCGGTCAGCGGTATCTGGTGGGGGACACCATCACCGAAGCCGACATCAGGCTCTTCACCACGCTGGTCCGCTTCGACGCCGTCTACCACGGGCACTTCAAGTGCAATCGCAACAAACTGACCGAGGACCCGGTGCTCCAGGCATACGTCAAGGACCTCTATCAGACGCCGGGCTTCGGTGACACGGTCGACTTCGACCACATCAAGCGGCACTACTACATGGTGCACACCGGCGTGAATCCCACCGGCATCGTCCCGTTGGGACCTGATCTCTCCGGCTGGCTGACACCGCACCACCGCGAGGAGCTCGGTGGCCGCCCCTTCGGGGACGGTACCCCGCCCGGTCCGGTGCCGGCGGACGAGGAAGTCCCGGCGGCCGGACGGCCCTGAGGGTTACGCCGCCGGCCCCGGCGCGCTCGCGAGGAGGCGCGCCGGGGCCGGGACGTACCGCCCGGGAATGCCGGGCGGGAACAGCCGGTACGGAATTCGGATCAAGCGTCTTCCTGTGCCGCGACGATCGCGGTGAGCGCCTCGGCGACATAGGACTCGGTGGCCGGCTTGTCGATGCCGAGCCCACTGAGCACCCCCTTGCCGTCCTCCTGTTCGAGCAGGGCGAGCAGGATGTGCTCGGTCCCGATGTAGTTGTGCCCCAGGCGCAGGGCCTCGCGGAAGGTGAGTTCCAGCGCCTTCTTCCCGCCCGCGTCGTACGGAATGAGGTCGGGCACCTCCGCGACGGCCGGGGGCAGGACGGCCTCGACCGCCTCGCGCAGGGCTTCCGCGGTCACGCCCTGCGCGAAGACGGCCAGGGCACCGATTCCCTTGGGTTCGCTCAGCAGACCGAGTGCGAGGTGCTCCGGCCGGATCTGGTCGTTGCCGGCGGCGCGGGACTCCTCCTGGGAGGCCATCACCACCTTCCGGGCCCGGTCGGTGAAGCGGCTGAACCCCTGGCTGGCGTCGAGTTCGGTCCCCTCGTCCTGGGCCTTCGCGACGAACCGCTTCTGGGCGGCCTGCCGGGTGACCCCCATGCTGCGGCCGATGTCCGTCCAGGAGGCACCGGAACGTCGTGCCTGGTCCACGAAGTGACCGATCAGGTGATCTGCCACGTCGCCGAGATGATCCGCGGCGATGACCGCGTCGGAAAGCTGGTCGAGAGCGTCGGTGTGAACCTTCTTGATGGCGTCGATCAGATCGTCGAGCCGGATGGGATGCGTCATGTGTCAACGGTAGGTTGACAGTGCTTGAGTGTCAACTCGATGTTGACATGTGGTCGGCCGGGCGTCTCGCCCGTAGGTGCTCCATGGTTGCTCCGCGGGTGCTACGAGCCGTCCGGCTCGCCGGTGAGCCGGCGTGCGGCCGCCACCTCGTCCGCGTCCCAGCCCCAGTGCCCGGCGCTCGGTCCCTGTGCCTGCTCGTCGATCCACCGGTTGTGCGCCTCCCAGGCCGCCTGCTTGCTGGTGCCCAGGGCCGCGCCGATCTGGGACCAGGAGGCGCCCGCCCGGCGGGCGGACCGTACGGAGAGCTGTCGCCCGTATCCGGCCTTGCGGGCGATCGCCTCGCCGAGGGCGAGCATCTCCAGGGACTCGGCGCGCGTGAGCGCGTCGGTGTCCGGGTGGTCGGAGGGATTTGAGGGATTGGGGGAGTCGGGGGAGTCGTCCTCGTCGGCCGGGGACGCGAGGGTGTCGCGGGTCCGCAGTGCGTCGTGGCGCGCGACGGCGCCGGGGAGTGTGAACTCGCGTTCGAGTTCGTCAGGTGTGGGCATGGGAACCACCCTTCCGTCAGGCAGGCTTGACGTCAAGCCTGCCTGACGGAAGCGCCGAACAGGAGCTCATGCGGCGGAGATGACCGCCACCCCGACCCGACCCCCGTCGACGTCGATCACCGTGCCGTGCACGAACGAGGCCTCGTCCCCGGCGAGATATACGGCGGCGTGGGCCACGGCGTCCGGCATGCCTATGGCTCCGGCGGGCGTGCCGTTCATCATGGTGGCGGCCGGATGCGGCCCGGTGCCGCCCGGCTCGGGGGCGCGCACCACTCCGGGTGAGATGCCGTTGACGCGCACCCCGCGCGAGCCGAACTCGGCCGACCAGGCGCGCGTCAGGGTCTCCAGCGCCCCCTTGGTGGCCGCGTACCCGCTGCCCACCGGGATGCCGAGGCGCGCCACCCACGACCCGAGGTTGATGACGGCGCCGCCGCCCGCCTCCGCCATGGCGGGAGCGATCGCGGCGGTGAGGAAGAACGGCGCCTTCACGTTCACCGCGTACACCAGGTCGAGGTCCGCCTCGGTGGTGTCCGGCGTGCTCGCACCGCCCGTGGTGACGCCGACGTTGTTGACCAGGATGTCGATCCGCCCGCCGAGCGCGCGCGTCGCCTCCTCCGCGAGCGTACGGCTCGCCCGGGACGTTCCGTCGAGATCGGCGGCGACGAAGTCGGCGCGTCCGCCGGCCGACCTGATCTCCTCGACAACCTCGGCTCCGCGCTCCGCGCTGCGGCCGGAGACGACGACATGCGCGCCCTCGGCGGCGACGGCGACGGCGATCGCCCGGCCGATGTTGCTGGTGGATCCCGTGACGAGAGCCGTCTTGTTCTGCAGACGTGTGCCCATGATGGTGCGCTTCTCTCCTGCGAAAGTCGGACCGGGCCAGACTGGGACTGGACCGCTTGGTCCACAACGTAACACGAGAAATGGACCGCACGGTCCAGACTTGGTAGGCTCCGCGTGTGCTGACAGCCAGGGGAGCCCGTACCAGACAGCGGATCGTGGAAGGCGCGGCCAGCCTGCTGCGGGAGCGGGGCGTCGCCAACGTCAATCTGGACGACATCAGGGCGGCGACCGCGACCAGCAAGAGCCAGCTCTTCCACTACTTTCCGGCCGGCAAGTCCGACCTGCTGCTCGCCGTGGCCGAGTACGAGGCCGAGCAGGTGCTGGAGGACCAGCAGCCGATGCTCGGCGAGCTGTCGTCCTGGGACGCGTGGGACGCCTGGCACCGGCGGATCATCGAGAAGTACGACGCGCAGCGGCAGCGCTGCCCGCTCTCGGCGCTGACCTCCCAGCTCGGCATGGCGGACCCGGCGACGCGGACCATCGTCACCGGCCTGTACGACCGATGGCACGCCCATCTCGCCACCGGGGTACGGGCGCTCAAGGACGCGGGAGAGATCGACGCGTCCGTCGACGCCGACGAGTCGGCGACCGCGATCCTGACCGCCGTGTCGGGCGGTGCGGGGATGCTGATGGCGACCGACCGGATCGACTACCTGGAAGTGGCGCTCGCCCAGGCCCTCGAAGGACTCCGACGACGCCCGGCCCCGGCCCCGGCCCCGCGCCCGCCGTCCCGCTGACCGTCATTTGTTCAGCGATATAGCGGGCACGCTCCCCTTCGCCCAGCCGTCCAGGACCGTCAGATCGAGCCGGTCCAGACGCTCGGGGTCGTTGAGGATGTCGATCGAAACGATCCTTCCCCTGGAGACCGTGAACGCCATGACCGAGATCGGCTGCCCGTCCGTCGCCCTGCGGGCGGACGACGCACCTTTCACCGCACGCCCTGGCTCTTCATCGCGACCGCAGCTCTCGTGAGGTGTGGCGAGCAGACGAGACGCGTGACACCGGCCGTGATCAGAGCGAGAGCCATCAGCGCCGCGCTCACCCACACCGGTGACCGGAAACCGAGGCCCGCGTCGATGGTGAGCCCGCCGAGCCAGGGACCGGCCGCCGCACCTATGTTGAAGGCCGCCGTCGCGAAGGAACCGGCCAGGGTCGGTGCGCCGGGGGCCAGTTGGAACACCTGGGAGATCATCGCCGAGCCGGTGCCGAACGCGAGCATCCCCTGGACGAGGACAAGCGCGACCACCGCCACCGGACTCACCGCGCCCAGCGCGAGCGCGACCCAGCCGAACGCGAGAGACACCATGCCGGCCAGGACGAACGTGCTTCGCCGCGCGTCGGCGACGCGGCCGGAAACGGTGACACCGACGAGCGAACCCACACCGAACAGCGCCAGCAGCGCGGGCACCCATCCGTCGCCGAGCCCGGTGACGCGGGTGGCCAGCGGTTCGAGATAGGAGAAGGCGCCGAACGTCGCACCCTGGACGAGCGCCATCGTCAGCAGCGTGAGCAGCACGCGCCGGCCGGTGAGAGAGCGCAACTCGGCCCGTACGCTGGGAGTTTCGGTGCCCGTGACCGAGGAACTCGTGGTCGTCGCGGGCCGGTCGTCCGGCACCGAGACCACGATCGCGACGAGCGCCGGCAGCGATACGAGAGCCACCGCCCAGAACGCGGCCCGCCACCCCAGGTGCTCACCCAGCACCGCCCCCGCGGGCACGCCCACCACACACGCGACGGTGACACCGCCGACCACGACCGACGTGGCGCGCGCCCGCGCCGCCGGCTCGGCCATCGCGATCGCGGCGACCAGGGCGACCGCCCAGAATCCCGCGTTGGCCAGCGCCCCGACGATCCGGGTCGCGAGCAGCACCTCGTAACTGGGCGTGACGGCACCGACGACATGCGCGGCCACGAAGACGGCCAGGAAGATCAGCAGCGCGCGGCGGCGTGGCCACGTACGGCTGAAGAGCGCCATCAACGGCGCGCCGATCACCATCCCCACGGCGAACGCCGAGGTCAGGAGGCCGGCGGCGGGGATGGACACATGCAGATCCTCGGCGATGCCCGAGACGAGCCCGGACAGCATGAACTCGGAGGTGCCCTGGGCGAAGACGGCGAGCCCGAGCACGTAGACAGCGAATGGCATGGAGAAACCTCATGGAAGGCAGGTGAGTTGACGGTCTGTCGGATAGCGCGGGGGAGGTGGGCCGCGCCCGTACGGCGGCATGACGGTGTGTCACGGCGCCGGGCAACGCGGGGGAGATCCGCCGACCGCCGGGCAGACCCGTTTGGTTCACCGACGGGCGGCCAGGACGGACCGGACGGGATCGGAAGACGCTGGAACGCGGAACTCGGCGAGTGCCGACGTTCGGAGGCGGCCCACACGTCGGTGGACCGGGGGGCGACAGCCGTACCGAGCGCGCACCCACGACTCACACGGTCGTACGGCGTCAACTCGACAGCGGATCAGCCACCGGGCGACCGGTGGCTAGAGTCTGTCTGCCTCGGGGCTGGTCATGATCGGCAAACTACCAGCCGCGCCTCGCGCTCTCCACCCCATCAACGATGTGCGGGGTACGGCGGCGGGCCACTACCTCCACCGGCATGGAAGAACGACCCGCCGGCATCGAGGACTCCGACGTACGACCGAGCGACGGTGGTCCGTGACCGTGGCCGATCTGACGGGGAAGAGCTGGTACGGGGAGGGGGCAGAGGCCTCCCGCCGCGTCCTGCGGGACGCGATGGACACCGCCGTAGCCCCGCGGGACACGGAATCCGCACGGACTGGACTTCGTCGTGGCGCCGGCGCGAACCGCCGACGGCGAGACGGTACGGGGGCTGGGGGCCGGGCGCGCGGTCAGCGCGTTCCCCCTCGTGTCCGGCACGCCCGGCCACTTCGACGACACCGAACATGCCTGGCAGGCACTGACCGGCACGGTGGAGAGCTTCGCGGCCGGGGCGTAGCCACGCCCGGACCGGCTCCACGCCTCTCCGCCACCCGCCCGGCACCGGTCGCGGGCCGTACAGTCGTGGCCTGCCCTGCGCGGATGGTCCGTTCCGGTGAGTGCGGCGGTGCGGACGTGCCGGCCTTGTCCGGGCGGCTATAACCACCTCATGCTCTATCACTTCGCGGTGCTGGAAAACTGGCTGGCCGATCCGGACCGGCCCTACGCGCCGCCGTCATTGGCCCGCGACGGTTCTGTCCACTGCTCCCCGACCGAGGAGGCGGTGCTCATGGCCGTCGCGCGCTTCAACCAGGACACGGCGGGAGTCGTCCTGGCCATCGACGAGACCAGGGTCGACGTCCCTGTCGACCGGGTGGCACCGCCTGCCCAGTCACCACTCGCCCAGCGCTCCGGATTCCGCATGGCCCGGCTGAGAGGACCCCTCAACCGAGACGCCGTGGTCCAGGTCATGGACATCGTCCGCGGTCAGGACGGCGAGGGCTGGGCGCTGGTCGCGCGGGACGGCTCCGCCACGCGCTGAGGGCGGCGGCCGGCGTCGGGGCTCGTTCCCGGCGCCGGCCGAATCTCCCTGGTGGGGCGATCGACGCGGCACCTAGGATCGATCGCGATGACCCCAGTGGACGCAGCCTTCGACGACGCGCTCCGGCGGGCAGACGCGCGTCGGCTGTCCGTGCTGGTGGACGCGGCGCTCTGCCCGCCCGACGTCTTCGAGCGGCTCCTCGGGCACGAGGACGCGTCCGTACGGTCGCTGGGGCTGGCGCTCCTCGCAGAGCGCGCCGCCCGAGGTGAACCTGCCGAACTCGGTGCTCTGCTGCCCACGGCACTGTCGGCCGCCGGAGCCTGGGCGGCGGAGGACGCGCTCGTCCTGGCGGAGCTGTACGCGCGGCTCGGGCCGCACGTGCCGAAGCCGTACGCCGTCGCGGGGCGCGCTCCGGAGTGGCGTACGGCCGGCCTCCCCGTACGCGTACAGATCGCCTGGCTGCGCGCCGAGATCGCCAACGATCCGGCCACTGTTCGCAGAGAGCCCGCGGGCGAGCTGCTCTACCAGGCCGTACGCGAGACGGGCACAGCCGGAGTCCACCGGCCACGGCAACTGGTCGCCGAGCTGCTGGACAGCGGCGATCCGGTGCTGATCGGCGAGTCGCTGAGACTGGCCAGGGAAGGTCTGCACGCCGGAGTCCTGTCTGCCGCGCTGGTACGGGCCCATCTGTATCGCCTGCTCGACATGGACGCGGCGGCCGGGACCGTCGCCGGCGCGCTGGCCGAACTCGCCCAGCCCTGGGCGGTGTTGGAGCCCCTGCCACCCGGTCCTGTATCCGCCGTGTCGGCCCTGCTGACCGCCGCCGAAGCGACCGTACGACCCGAGGTGGCCGAAGCCGCGCTCACCACACTCGCCCGGTACGGCCACGGCGGCGTACTGCGGCAGGCTGTCGACGACCCCGACCTGCCGCCCCGGCTGCGACGCCGCGCCCTGGAACTGCTCGGCCCACTCGCGACACGCGACGACATCGGCGGGCTGACGGCAGTCGCGACGCGCGACCCGCTGCTCTTCGGCGAGCCCGCCGTCGCCTGCCTGCGCGAGCTGCACCGGCGGGGACACTTCGTCACCGGCGCCGACGTCCCCGCCGTGATCGCACTCGCGCTGGCCGACCACGCCGTCGCACCGCGCGATGTCGCCACCATCCTGTTCACCCGCCGACACGACATGCTCCGGCTGTTGACCGACGCCCCGGCCGACGATCCGCACTGGCCGCGCCGCCTCGCGCTGCTGGTCGTCCTGGCCGGACAGGGCATGGGCGAGCCCGGTGAAGACCCGGTCGGCGACGCCATCACCCGTGCGCTGGGACTCACTTCGACCCAGCGGCCCTTCCTCGACGCGCTGCGCGCGCTGCGGCACACAGCGGCCGAAGAGGCCGTGCTGACACAGCTTGAGACCGAGCCCGCAGCCGCTCTCGACACTCTGGAGGCGATCGGGGGACGGTGGACCGTCGCCGCGTTGCGCGACGGACTCGGCCTCACGGCGGCGGACGGCGAGAGCGTCGTCGCACCCCACCTGCGCGCCGTACGCCACCGGGCACTTGAGCTGCTCTGGCAGCTCACCGAGGACGCGGTGGAGCGCCGGGACCTCCTCGTACGTCTCGACCCCGCCGACCTGCCCGCGCGGATCGCCGCCGATCTCGGCGGTCCCGACGAGGGCGAACTGGCGCTGCTGGCGGCCCGCGTGGACCGGGCCGACCCGGTGACGGCCCTGCGCGGACTCGCCGCCCACGGCGGCGCGAGTACGATCCCGGTCATCGCCGTCCTGCTCCTGGACGTGGTGGCCGAACTGGCACTGGGTGAGCGCATGCTGGCCGGGCGCCGCAACGCGCCGGCCGCCGGCGAGACACTCGTGCCTGGCGAAGTCCTCGACGCCATAAGAGACTTGGGTCGACGGCTCCATGCCCGGCGCAGGATCCGGCCGATCTGTCTGCTCGACGCCACCGACGCCGACGCGGCCGGCAACGCGCTCGCCGCGACCATCGTTCTCGACCTGCTCGACCGCCCCGGGCCGAGCCCCGGGCCGACCGACGACGAGCGGGTGATCCTCCTCGAACTGCTGACGAGGATCCCGTATCCGCACACCCGGCCCCGCGTGCACCGGCTGCTCCGCCATCGGAGCCCCCACGTGCGCAAACACGTCATCGCGCTGCTCGCCCAGGACACCGACGGCGACGACGCGCAGGCGCTCTCGGCGAGCCTCATCACCCTGACGACCGCAGACGACATCCAGACCGTACGGCAGGCGCTGCTCGCCCTCGGCCACGCACGCGCTCGCTGGGCGTCGGGCGCGATCGCCGCCTGTCTCGACCACCCGAACATGAACGTCAAGAAGACCGCGGCGGCAGTGCTGGCACAGACGGGCACGGCGGTCGCGGTGCCTCAGCTCCTCAAGTGGCTTGCCCAGCACGACAATCCGGGACTCAGGACCGCACTCGTCGAGGCGCTGCGCTCCATCCTCGGTGCCGCCTACGAGGCGACACTGCGCGCCGCTCTGGACCGTGCGGAGGAGCCGCGCGCCCGCCGGTCGCTGGGTGAGCGCCTCGCCGAGTGCCGCGAGGGCGGGGCGGCGCTCTCCGACATCGACGCGCTGACGACCGGCGGCTGGCAGCCCGCCGTCGCGCTGCGGATCGCCGGACGTCGGGAACTGCCCGCGCGTCACACGCTGCACGGGCTGCGGCCGACGCACGCCAACTGGCTCGCCCTTGCCGACTCGCTGCCGGACTCGATGTCCGACACGCGGGTGCGACTGGTCCGGGTGGCGGTCGGAATCCGACCGGGCCGGCTGTCCGACGACGAACGGACGACCTACGCGAGGTTCGTCGGGCTCCTGCTCATGTGCCTTACGGACAAGGGGGCTTCGGGTGACGACCGGCGGGACGTCGTGTCCGTGCTCGAAGAGCTGGCCCCCACACTGCCGACGGTGGAGAAGCGAGCGGTCCTCGCGACCGTACGCGCGCTGCCCGGCACGGCGCCCGCGCCGACGCCGCGCCTCCTGCGCGGCTGCGGCGCCGTGCTGGTGCGCGCCGACCTGGACCGGGCGCTCGCCGCGACGGCCACCGCGCGGGCCGAGGGAGCCGTACTTCGCGAGGCGTTCGGGATCCCGGACGCCTCGCCCTCCCTGCCCGGCTCCCGTGCGCGGCTTGCCGCGTTGGCCGACTCGTATCCGACGGCCGACCCCGCGACCCGGTCCGCTCTGCTCGACCGGATGACGGCACTCCAGCCACTGGACGCGCCGCCCTGGACCCTCGCGGAGACCGGCGTCGACGCTTCGACCACGCGGAGACCGGACCGGACGGTGCGCGCGGACGATCTGGACCAGCCGCGTTCGGCGGCCCTGCGCGCGCGTCTGCTGGACATGCTCGGCGCGCCCGACCCCGACCGGCGTCGCACGGCCGCTCTCGCGCTGCTCAAGTGGCCCGATCCCGAGGTCCGTTCGGCGGTTCTGCGCACGTACCTCCACGGTCGCGTCGACGTCGAGATCCCGGCCGGCGGCGTATCGGTGGAAGCGCTCGCCGCGCTGCTGCGGGAGACGGAGCCGGGCAGCGGGGAGATCCGGAACGAGCGGCTGGCCCGCGTGGTCGTACGCCTCGACCCGTCCGCGCTGGAACCGCTCGTGCCCCTGCTCCTGGAGCGCTGGCAGCGGGCCCCGGAGGCGGTTCGTCCCGTCCTGGCCGCCGTGCCGGCGGATACGCTCGCCGTGATCCTCGGCGACCGCGTGATGGCGGGCGCGTGGGGGTTCCTGGACCTGCTCGCCGGTCGTACGCTGCTCCGCACCCCTGAGCTCACAGAGATCTGCCGCCGCCTGCGCGCCGAGGGCCGGGGCCGGGTCGCCGACACCCTTGTCCTGGTCGAAGGACCGCTGCTCGACCCGGCCGCCGAACGTCAACACACGGACGCACGAGCGCGGTTGACGGAGCGGACAGCGACCGGCGCCCCTTCCCGCCAGGAGCTGCTGCACCTGGCCCGTACCGGGGGCCCCGACCAGATACGCCGGGCGCTCACCCGCCTGGCCGAGGAACACTCCGGCCCTGCAACCCCCGGCGACTCCGAACTGCGCACCCTGATAGGCGAGTTGCTGCATCACCCCCGGCCTCGTGTCCGCCTGCACGCCCACCGGACCTCCCGAGCGCTGTTCGACCGGGCGACGTACCTGGACCACACGTCGGAGCTGCTGAACGATCCGCGGCCTGACGTGGTGCGCTCGGCCGTCCGCACCCTCACCCACGCGGGCTGGGAGCCCGCCGTCCCGGCGATCGTCGCCCTGCTCGGCCATTCCCACCCGGCCGTACGCGGCGCGGCGGCCGACGGTCTCCAGCGCCTGGGCCGGCGGGTGATCCCCGCGCTCCGGCACACGGCCGACCACGCGCGGCCCGACAGGCGGTCCCTCTACACGTCCTTGCTCGACCGGATCACGGCAATCGAAGAGGAGAGAACAACATGATCGTCTGGGTGAACGGTTCCTTCGGCGCGGGCAAGACGACACTGGTCGCCGAGCTGCACAGCCGTTGGCCCGACGCGCTGGTGTACGACCCGGAGCAGGTCGGTCTCCTCCTGCGCGACATCGTGGACGTCCCGACCGGGGACTTCCAGGATCTTCCCCTGTGGCGAAGCCAGTTGGTCTCGGTGGCGCTGGGTCTGCTCAAGGAGTACGAGCGGCCGATTCTGGTGCCGATGACGCTCGTGCACCCGCTCTATGTGAGCGAGGTCTTCGGCGGGCTGGCCGCCGCCGGGGTCACCATGCACCACTTCTTCCTCAAGGTTCCGGCAGACGTGCTGGAGCGTCGCCTGAGGGCCCGGGTGGTCGCACCGGATGACCCGGAGAGCCAGGCCGCCGGTCTCGCGTGGGTCATGGAGAGGATGGTGCGCTGCGTGGCGGCGGCGGACACCATGCCCGCCGGGACCGTCTTCCTGGACGGCGAGCGGCCGACGGCGGAGCTGGCGGACGACCTGCTGAAGCAGGTCGGCGTCGCGATCTGACACGCCTCGATCCGATACCGGTATGCGGCCCGGTGGCTGACATCCCCATCCGACGCGGTGCGTCCGCGATCCGCTGTCGCGCGCCGCCGATGCCATGAGTCTGAGTGGGTCCGGCACGGTGCGGGAAAGGCCGTACCGGTGCGGGAAAGGCCGTACCGGTCCCGGACGCCGCACCGGACGCGCACGGCGCGCGGCACGCGCCCGCCGGGACCTCAGGTCAGGAACGCCGCCGTCGCCGCCACGAACCGCTCGGGATCGTCGCGCCACGGGAAGTGGCCCGCGCCCGGCTGGACGACGAGTTCGGCCTTCGGGAACAGGTCGGCGAACTCGGTCACGACGACCGGAGGGGCTCCCGGATCGACCCCGCCCGCGAGCAGCAGCACCGGCCGCTCGAACCGGCCGAGCGCCTCGCGCGTGGACTCCGGGTCGAAAGCGCCCTCTCCGGCGAAGACGCCCGCGGCCTCGTCGTTGCGCTGCGCCTCCCCGGCGCTCTCGTAGGCCCGCGCCTCCTCGTCCCAACGGCCGTACGAGAAGGGCGTGATGGCCCCCCAGGTGTCGGCGGTCGCACGCCCCTCGGTGATCGCCTCCAACGCCGCGTACGCCTCGGGGAACCACGGCTCGTCGTGACGGGGCCGCACCGTCTCGCGGCGCACCTCGCCCGGGATCGGGATACCGACCGCCCAGACACTCGGTGTGATCAGCGCGAGCCTGCCGACGCGTTCCGGGTGGCGGCCCACGTAGAGCGCCGCCAGATTCGCGCCGCTGGAGTGACCCAGCAGATCCATCCGGTCGAGGCCGAGATGCTCGCGCAGCGCCTCCACGTCGTCCACGAGCCGGTCGCACCGGTACGACGCGGAGTCCGCCGGAACGGCGGATCCGCCCGTGCCACGAGGATCCGGCATGATCAGCCGCCGGTGCGCCGAGAGGCCGCCCAGCTCGCCGAGGTAGTGGCAGGACTGCATCGGCCCGCCGGGCAGGCAGACCAGGGGAGGGCCCTCGCCGAACACGTGGTAGGCGAGCTGTGTGGTGTCAGGCGCGGAGTAGGTAGGCATCGCGGAGACCCTGTCAGCGGCGCCGGCCGGCGGCAACCGGGTTTCGCGGCCGGGGGGCGCCGGGCACCGCGCTCACCAGTCGTGCACCGTGCCGTCCAGCAGCCGGTTCACCGGCAGATACGCGGGGGAGTACGGGAATCGGGCGGCAGCCTCCAGGTCCAGCTCGACACCGAGGCCCGGCGCCTCCGAAGGATTCAGCAGTCCGCCGTCGAAGGTGTACGAGGGGCGGAAGACCTCCAGTGTGTCGGTCGAGTGCCGGGTGTACTCCTGGATACCGAAATTGTGGATCGCCACGTCGAGATGGATCGCGGCCGCCGTACCCACCGGAGAGATGTCGGCCGGCCCGTGGAGCCCCGACTTGGCACCGTGGACCGCCGCCAGATCGAGGAGTTTGCGCATCGCCGTGATGCCTCCGGCATGGGTGACCGCCGAGCGTACGTAATCGATCAGCCGCTCACCGAGCAGCGTCGTGTAGTCGTTGACGTGATTGAAGACCTCGCCGACGGCGAGCGGGGTCGTGGTGTGCTGCCGTACGAGCCGCAGCGCGGCCTGGTCCTCCGCCGGCGTGCAGTCCTCCAGCCAGAACAGGTCATAGGGCTCAAGGGACTTGCCGAGCCGCGCGGCCTCGATCGGGGTCATCCGGTGGTGGCCGTCGTGGAGCAGGGGGAGCTCGGGGCCGAACTCGTGGCGCACGGCCTCGAAGACCGTCGGGATGTGCCGGAGGTATGCGGCCGTGTCCCACACCTCCTCGAACGGCAGCGGGTGGTCGCCCGCCGCCCCGTTCCCGCCGCCGGTGCGGAGCCCGGCCCCCGTCGCGGCGTCGCCGCCGTCCACCCCGTACACGGCGTCCAGGCCCGGCACGCCGCTCTGGATCCGGACCGCGCGGTAGCCCTGCGCCAGAACGGCGCGCACGGAGTCCAGCAGCTCGGGGACGTCGCGGCCGGCCGCATGCCCGTACGCCAGCGCCCCGTGCCGGCTGCGCCCGCCGAGCAGCTGGTAGAGCGGCATGCCCGCGGTCTTCGCCTTGATGTCCCACAGGGCCATGTCGACGGCGGCGACCGCGGTCATGGTGACCGGGCCGCGCCGCCAGTAGGCGCCCCGGTAGAGGTACTGCCAGGTGTCCTCGATCGCGCCCGCGTCACGGCCGAGCAGGAGGGGGGTGATGTGCTCACGCAGGTAGGCGTCGACGGCAAGCTCGCGGCCGTTGAGGGTGGCGTCGCCGAGCCCGACGACGCCCTCGGACGTGGTCACGCGCAAGGTCACGAAGTTGCGACCGGGGCTGGTGACGACGGTTTCGACGGACTGGATCTTCATGGGCGGGGCTCTCCTCGGACGACGAACGGACGGCAGACACATGCGGTTTCGGCTCGTGGAGGGTACGGAGGGCACGGGGCGGGAACCTGTGATCTTTTACGGCTCCGAGTCCCGCCGGCCCCGGCCCGCCGGGGGCCGGTCGCGGTGATCGCTCCGCCACGGTGGCCGACCACGGGCCCGCTCGGCCTCGTCCCGTCACGCCGAGTCACGCACGACCAACGTCGTCGGAAGTACGAGCTGTTGGTGGGCGGTCGTGGGCTCCGCGATCTCCTCCAGGAGCAGCCTCGTGATCGAGCGGCCGATCGCCTCGATGGGCTGCCGCACGCTCGTCAGCGCCGGTGTCGTATGCCGGGCGATGACCGAGTCGTCGAAGCCGATCACCGCCACGTCGTCGGGCACCCGCCGCCCCCGCTCGCGCAGTTCCGTCAGCGCGCCCACCGCCATCACGTCCGACGCCGCGAAGACGGCGTCGATGCCCGGGGCGCGGTCGAGCAGGTCCCTCATCGCCGTACGCCCGCCCTCCTCGGTGAAGTCCGAGACCGCGACGTGGCGCTCGTCCACCGGCATGCCCCGCTCCGCCAGGGCCTCACGCCAGCCCCGGAGCCTGCTGTTGCCGACGTCCATGTCGAGCGGCCCGGTGATCGTCGCGATCGTCGTGCGCCCGCCGTCGATCAGATGCCGTACGGCCGTCGCGGCGCCGCCGACGTTGTCGGAGTGGACATGGCTCAGGGACTCCTCGGGCGAGCGCCGGCCCGCGAGGACCGTCGGCATCCGCATCTCTTCGAGCAGGCCCGGCAGCGGGTCGTCGTCGTGGATCGACACCAGCAGGACGCCGTCCACCCGGCGGGCCGCCGCGAAGCGTGTCAGCCGTTTGAGTTCGCGCCGGTCGCGTACCAGGATGAGGAGCAACTGCATCTCCGTGTCGGCCAGTTCCGTACTCACGCCGCGGATCACCGCGGAGAAGTACGGCTCCGCGGCCAGTCGGCTCTCCGACTCGGGGATCACCAGCGCGACGCAGTCCGTCCGGCTGGTGACCAGGCTGCGCGCGGCCGGGTTGGGTATGTAGTTCAGCTGCGAGATGGCCGTCTCGACCGCGGCGCGGGCCTTCGCGCTGACGCCGGGCGAACCGTTGACGACTCGTGAAACGGTCCCACGGCCCACCCCCGCCAGCTCGGCGACCGCTTCAAGAGTTGGCCGCTGACCTTGGTGTTTACGGCTGCTCATCGCTTCTCCTGACTTCTGCCCCCGAGGGCGGTCCGGTTCCTGCCTGCCCAGGGCACTTGGCCCGCGGCACACCGTTCCGCCCTGCTCGGTGCCGGACATCTCCGGGCAACGGAAATGTCTTCAACTCTTGACACGGTGCGACGCACTCCGCAGAGTCTTCCACAACCGACTGGGAGCGCTCCCACTCGCTCGTTCGCCGGACGACGGGCCCGCGTCCGGTGTGTTCACCGAGTCACTTTTCGGCGCGTCGCGCGCCCCGCAAGGAGGAAGCACATGGGCACCGCCCGTCATCGCTTCGGATCCGTTCTCTCCGCTCTCCCGTCCCGTGTCCCGCCCCGTTCGCCGAACCGCTTCCCCTCGCTCGCCACCGTCGCGGCGGCCGGTCTCTCCCTTGTGCTCGTGGCCGGTTGCGGAGGCGGCGGCGACACGGGCGAGGCGAAGACGAAGGACGGCAAGACCGTCATCAGCGTGGGCCTCTTCGGTGTCATGGGGTTCAAGGAGGCCGGTCTCCTCGACCGGTACATGGAAGAGAATCCCGACATCCTCATCGAGGCCGACGTGGCCGGCGACGAGCAGACGTACTACACGGCGCTCCAGACGCACCTGGCCGCGGGCAGCGGCCTCAAGGACATCCAGGGCATAGAGATAGGCCGGGCGAAGGAGTTGGTCGACACCCGGGCGGACAAGTTCGCCGACCTGTCCAAGACGCCCGGTCTCGACCACTACCTGCCGTGGAAGTCGAGCCAGGTCACCACGGAGGACGGCAAGTTGCTCGGGCTCGGCACGGACATCGGGCCGATGGCGGTCTGCTACCGCAAGGACATGTTCGAGCAGGCGGGTCTGCCGACCGAGCGTGCCGACGTCGAGAAGCTGTGGGCGGGCGACTGGTCCAAGTACGTCGACGTCGGCAGGGACTTCAAGACGGGCACCAAGAACAAGAAGCTCGCCTTCATGGACAGTTCCAGCGGACTGTTCAACGCGATGATCTACGGCGACGAGCAGCAGTTCTACGACAAGAGCGGCAAGCTCATCTATAAGGACAACCCCGTCGTCAAGGACGCCTGGGCGCTCGCGGCCGACGCGGCGGAGTCCGGACTGACCGCCAAGCTCCGGCAGTTCCAGCCGGGCTGGGACCCGGGACTGGCCAACAGCACGTTCGCCACGACCGTCTGTCCCGCCTGGATGCTCGCCCACATCAGCGAGAAGGCGGGACCGGCGAACAAGGGCAAGTGGGACGTCGCCAAGGCGCCCAAGGGCGCCAACTGGGGCGGCGCGTTCCTCGGGGTGATGGAGAACAGCCCCGTGAAGAAGGAGGCCACCGACCTCATCGCCTGGCTGACCGCGCCGGAACAGCAGGCGTACATCTTCGAGAAGCTCGGCAACTTCCCCTCCTCGAAGACCGCGCTCGACATACCGGCCGTGGCAGACGGCAAGTCCGAGTACTTCAGCGACGCGCCGATCGGCCAGATCTTCGGCGCCGCGGCGAAGGAGATCCCGGACGAGCAGGTCCTCGGGCGCAAGGACGGCACCATCAAGGACGCGTTCTCGGCGGGCCTTCAGCTGATCGAGGCCCAGGGCAAGAGCCCCGACGCGGCGTGGAAGACGACCGACGAGCGCATCGAGAAGGCCACGCGCTGACCGGAGGGGCAGTCCCGGCGGCCGGTGCCACTTGACCGGCCCGGCCGCCGGGACGCGCCCCCCCCGCATCCCCGTTCCACCGAACCGCCCCACACAGACCTCAAGGAAGGACGCCCGCGTGGCCACCTCCACCCCGGCAGCCCGCACCGACGGGCAGCCGCCCCCGCCCCCGGACGGCCCCGGGAAGGGCGGCGCCGGCCGCGACGGAGCCGCCGGCCAGTCGCGACGCAACATCCTGCACCGGCTGGACGTGCGAGCGGTGCCGTACGCCTTCATCGCCCCGTTCTTCCTGATCTTCGGGGCCTTCGGCCTCTACCCGCTGATCTACACCTTCTGGATCTCGCTGCACCGCGTCGAGCTGTCCACCATGGACATGATGGAGTGGCGAGGACTCGCCAACTTCACGGAGCTCATCGACGACGACCGGTTCTGGAACGCGCTGACCAACACCTTCACCATCGGCGTCATCTCCACCGTCCCGCAGCTCCTGATGGCGCTCGGCCTCGCGCATCTCCTCAACTACCGGCTCCGTGGATCGACGTTCTTCCGGGTCGCGGTCCTCACCCCGTACGCCACCTCGATCGCCGCCGCCGCGCTCGTCTTCACCATGCTCTTCGAGCGTGACTTCGGCATGATCAACTGGGGTCTGAGCTTCTTCGGGATCGAGAACGTCGACTGGGAGAACCAGAAGTGGCCCGCCCAGTTCGCCATCTCCGCCATCGTCATCTGGCGCTGGACCGGCTACAACGCCCTGCTCTATCTCGCGGCGATGCAGGCGATACCGAGGGATCTGTACGAGGCGGCGGCCATCGACGGCGCGTCCCGCTGGCAGCAGTTCCGCCAGGTGACCGTCCCCGGCATCAGCGCCACGATCGTCTTCACCATCGTGCTGTCCACGATCGGCGCGACCCAGCTCTTCGGCGAGCCGCTGATCTTCGGCCAGGGGCCGAACGGCATCAGCGGGGGAGCAGACAACCAGTACCAGACGCTCGGGCTGCTCCTCTACGAAGAGGGCTGGAAGAACTACCAGATGGGCCGGGCCGCGACGATCGCCTGGGCGATGTTCCTGATCCTCGTCCTGGTCTTCGTCCTCCAGCGAGTCGTCACCGGATTCAAGGCGCGCCGACCGGCACGGGCTGCCACGGCCCCGCAGAAGAAGGCCGAGTCCACGCCGTCCGCCACGTCCTGACCAGGGAGCAGCAGCCGCAATGACCATCGACACCGCACCCGTCCTGGCGGACGCACGCGAGCGGGCCTCCGAGTCCCCGCCGCCCTCCGGCCGCTTCCGGTTCCGCCGCGCGCTGCGCCCCGGCGCCGGCCGCACGCACCACGCCGGACCACTCGCCTACCTTCTGCTCGGCATCGCCGCGCTCATCTCCCTCTTCCCGCTGTACTGGACGGTGGTGGCCGCCTCCAGCGACAACACCCGTGTCGCGCAGACCCCACCGCCCTTCCTGCCGGGACCGAACCTGCTGAAGAACCTCGGGATCGCCTGGCAGGACGCGGCGATGGGCAAGGCGATGCTGAACAGCCTCATCGTCGCGGGCGCCATCGCGCTGTCCACGGTCTTCTTCGCCACCCTGGCGGGCTTCGCCTTCGCCAAGCTGCGCTTCAGGGGGCGCAACCTCCTGCTGCTGCTGGTCATCGGGACGATGCTGGTGCCGCCGCAGCTCGGAGTCGTACCGCTGTTCATGATGATGGCCGAGCTGGGCTGGGGGCAGACGCTCCCGTCGGTCATCTTCCCGACGCTGGTCAGCGCCGTCGGGGTGTTCTTCATGCGGCAGTACCTCAAGGAGGCGCTGCCCGACGAGCTCATCGAGGCGGGGCGCCTGGACGGCGCGCACTCGCTCCGTATCTTCTGGAGCATCGTGCTGCCGATCGCCCGGCCGCCCATGGCCGTCCTCTTCATGATCACGTTCGTGCACGCGTGGAACGACTTCTTCTGGCCGTTCATCGCGCTCGACATGACCAACCCCACGGTCCCCGTCGCCCTCACCCAGCTCAGCGCGGGCTATGTGCGGGACCAGTCCGTGATCATGGCGGGGGCCCTGCTGGGCACCCTGCCGCTGCTGGCGATGTTCGTCGTCTTCGGCCGCCAGATAGTCGGCGGGATCATGCAGGGAGCGGTCAAGGGCTGACCCCCGCCCGCCGCTTCCCGCTGTCCCGGCTCCCGGCTGTCCCCCCCCGGGGCCCGAGGGCGTACCCCGGGCCTCTGCCCCTGCGCCCGCGCAGCACTTCCGCGCCACAGCGCGAAGGCCCAACAACCCGCACACGGCACACAGTTCAACTCCTGAAAGGGACCCCCGTGGCCACATCCCCCTCCGTACGAGTCTTTCCGCCCGAGTTCCTCTGGGGCACCGCGACGGCCGCCTACCAGATCGAAGGCGCCGCACGGGAAGCCGGCCGCACCCCCTCCATCTGGGACGTCTACTCCCGCACCCCCGGCAAGGTCCGCAACGGCGACACCGGTGACATCGCCGCCGACCACTACAACCGCTGGCGCGAGGACACCGCCCTCATGGCCGACCTCGGCGTCGGCGCCTACCGCTTCTCCGTCTCCTGGCCGCGCGTACAGCCCACCGGCACCGGGCCCGCCTCCCAAGAGGGCCTCGACTTCTACCGTCGCCTCACCGACGACCTGCTCGCCAAGGGCATCGAACCGGTCGTCACCCTCTACCACTGGGACCTTCCGCAGCATCTGGAGGACGCGGGCGGCTGGCCCGAGCGCCGTACGGCGGAGCACTTCGCCGAGTACGCGGCCCTCGTCGCCGACGCGCTCGGCGACCGCGTCAAGACGTGGACCACCCTCAACGAACCCTGGTGCAGCGCCTTCCTGGGCTACGGCTCCGGCGTCCACGCCCCCGGCCGTACCGACCCCGTCGACGCTCTGCGCGCCGCGCACCACCTCAACCTCGGCCACGGACTCGCGGTCCAGGTCCTGCGGGACCGGCTCCCGGCGGACGCGCGGCTCTCCGTCACGCTCAACCTCCACCACGTACGGCCCCTGACCGACAGCGCGGCCGATGTGGACGCGGCCCGCCGGATCGACGGACTCGCCAACCGTGTCTTCACCGGACCGATGCTCGACGGCGCGTACCCCGAGGACGTCGTGGCCGACACCTCGCCCCTCACCGACTGGTCGTTCGTCCAGGACGGTGACACCGCGCTCATCAACCGGCCGCTGGACTTTCTCGGCGTCAACTACTACTCGCCCACGCTCGTCTCCCACCATGACGGACCGCCCGCCCACCGGTCGGACGGACACGGCGCGAGCGACCACAGCCCGTGGCCGGCCGCCGACAACGTCGCTTTCCACCAGACGCCCGGCCCCCGGACCGCCATGGGCTGGACGATCGACCCGGACGGCCTGTACGAACTGCTGATGCGGGTACGGCGGGACCATCCGGAACTGCCGGTGATGATCACCGAGAACGGCGCGGCGTTCGACGACTACGCCAACCCCGACGGCGAGGTCCACGACCCGGAGCGGATCGACTATCTGCGCGACCACCTCGCCGCCGTACACAGCGCGATCGAGTCGGGAGCCGACGTCCGGGGCTACTTCCTGTGGTCGCTGCTCGACAACTACGAGTGGGGGTACGGCTACAGCAGGCGTTTCGGCACGGTGTACGTGGACTACGCGACCCAGCGGCGGATCCCCAAGACGAGCGCCCTCTGGTACGCCAAACTCACCCGCAGCGGCAGTCTGGCCCCGGTCACCCCGCCGGACGCGGTGACCGACGGACGGTAGTACCTCCGTACGCGCTGCGATCCGGTTCATGTACCGGATCGTCATGGCCCCGGGCCACCGCCACCTGCGTCGATCAGGACTGACGCGCGAAGGAGCGAGTGCCGATGCCCAGGAAGCCCGGCCCCGTCGACGCCCTTCTCAAGGCGGGGCCGCGCCGTACGCATCTGCCGGAACCGGCGGAACGGGCGGAACGGGCGAGGCCGCGCGGCGACCACGGCTCACCCAGGCCGAGGTCGCCGCGGCGCTCGACGTGCCCCGTACGACGGTCGCGGGATGGGAGCCGGGCCGCAGCGAACCGCAGGGCGCCACGCGCGCCTGCCACCCCGGGTCGCGGTCCGGCTCCTGGCCGCGCAGGAGACCGGGGCGAACGAGGGTGACCTGCGCGCGCCCTCTTCCCGTTCACGAGCCACTGGGCACTGCGCTTCTCGACCTCCACCGGTCCGTACATGACCATGGACCCAGCCTGACCGCGCGCGGCGACGGCGCATTCGGGGTGGGCAGAGGCCTCATCACCCCGGACCTCGGCCTGTTCGCGACAGCGCACGAGGCCGTGGCGGTGGCGGTGCGCCAATTGCCGTCCGGCCTCGGCCCGATCACGCTCGGCCGGACCCGGCGGACGGCCCCCACGCACGGACCGGCAGCCTGAACCGGCCTGTCACAGCCGGGCGCGCGCGGGTGCCCACCGGGCCCCCGGTCAGGTCCCGGACCTGGGCCGGTACCGCCACCACGGCTGTCCGGCGACCGGGACCGGCAAGGCGTACGGCTCACGAGCGCGGGCGCGGTGCTGCTGCCGCACGCCCGGCGCGTACTGGCCGAATGGGACGCGGGCCTCGCCGACTTCGAGGCGGCGAAGGCCGCGCGGCGGGCCACGCCGGCCGTCGGGATGAGCACGAGTCCGGGCCGTGGCGGCATGCTGCCCGCGATCAGGTCACGCTTCACCGCCGCGCACCCGGCAGTCGCCCTGACGCTCCATCAGGTCAACTGGTCCGACACGACCGCGGGGTTGGCCGACGCAACGAGCGACGTGGCCTTCGTCTGGCTGCCCCTGCCCGACGCCGGCCGCTACCGGTGGACGGTGATGGCCGAGGAGCCCCAACTCGTGGCACTGGCCGAGACGCACCGCCTGGCGGAGCGGGAGACTGTCGACTTCGGCGACCTGATGGACGAGCCGTTCCTCGCCCTGCCGGAGAGCGCCGGGCCTCTGCGTGACCACTGGCTCGCCATCGACGCGCGCGGCGGCCGGCCGCCGGTGATCGGGGCCGAGATCGCGAGCCCCGACGAGACGTACGAGGCGCTGGTCGACGGACTCGGCGTCTGCCTCCTCGCCAGTGGGAACGCGCCTCTGGTGGCACGTCCGGGCGTCGTCACCCGCCCGGTCGCCGGCCTCCCGCCCTCCCAACTCGCCCTGGCCTGGCGGGCGGACGACAACCGCCCGCTCGTCCGCGCGTATGTGGAGGCGGCACGCTCGACGAAGCGGGCCCCTTACGGGCGGGGGACCGGCGGGGAGGGCGAGGAGTCCGGGTGAGGAAACGCATGAGGCACACCCGGGCCGGCCGGGCGGTCGTGGACCGGCCCTTCGACGCCGTGCTGTGCGACCTCGACGGCGTCATCCGCCACTACGACTACGTCGAGGTCACCCGTCTTGAGCGGGCGGCGGGCCTGCCGGAGGGCACCACGGCGTCCGTCGGATTCACCCCGGAGAACGATCTGCCGCTGCTGCTCGGGCGTATCACCCGCGAAGAGTGGGCCGATTCGATCGTCCGGGGCCTCCTGCCACGCGTGCCGCCGTACGAGGCCGAGGCCCTGGCACTCGCGTTCAGCAGGGCGGACTCCCGGACGGACGACACGGTCGTGGACCTGCTCCGGCGCGTCCGGGAGCACTGCCCGCTGGTGCTCGTCACGAACGCGACGTCCTGGCTCGACGAGGACCTGACCCGGCTCGGGCTGACCGATCTCGCCCACAGTGTCGTGAACAGCTCCCGCGTGGGCGTGGCCAAGCCGGACCGCCGTATCTACGAGATCGGCGCCGAGCGCGCCGGCGTGTCCCCGGACCGCTGCCTCTTCGTGGACGACAGGCAGGAGAACGTGGACACCGCCGTCGCGCTCGGCATGACCGGGGTGCTCCACCGCGCCGCCGCCGACCTGCGGACGGCGCTGAGCGGGCTGGGCGGACTGAACGGCACGCCCGGGGCCTGACCGCGCGCGGCGCCCCTCACACCGCGCGGCGGCGGACCTTCACGGCGTTGTCCGTACGCGTACCCGGCTGCCCGTCGGGGCGGGTCTGGATCCGCTCGTGCTCCTCGCTGAGCAGCACTTCCCATTCCCCGTCGGCCAGTTCGAGGGATGCGACGACCTCGTCCGGCGTCGGGAGACGCACGTCGATGTCCGGCTCGGGCTCCCAGGACGGCAGTCCGGCATGACCGACGACCAGGAGCACCCCGCCCGGGGTCACCGCAGAAGCCGCGGCCCGCAGGATCTTCTCGCGCGGCATGTCGTCCGGTGAGTGCAGGAACTGCGCCGAGACCAGGTCGTACGTCCCGGTGGGGAAGGACGTCCCGAAGTCGTGCCGCTGCCAGTCGATGCGCTCGGCGACGCCCGCGTCCGCCGTGGCGGCATGCCTCCGCGCCTTGGCGAGGGCGACCCCGGAGATGTCACAGGCGGTCACCTGCCACCCCCGGCCCGCCAGCCAGATCGCGTCGGCTCCCTCGCCGCAGCCCAGATCCAGTGCCCGGCCGGGCTTCAGATCGGCGGCCTCCCGGACAAGGACCGTGTTCGGGTTCCCGCTCCAGACGCGTTCGCTCTCTCCGTAACGCGAGTCCCAGAACTCCTCACTCGTACCGCCGTCGGTGCCGTTGTCCGCAGAGGTCCGACCGTGGTCCATCGATGTGTCTCCTTCGCCGAGTTGGTCCCGCACGCCCTGCCTCGCCCCTACCGCGCGCCGCGTCTCCTCGGCGATCAGGTCCGCGTTGATCGCGGCCGCCGCCCGCAGCCCCGCCGCCGCCGAGCCGATCACGTTCTCCGTCGGATCGGCGACATTGCCCGCCGCCCACACGCCGGGCACGGATGTCGCACCGGCCGGGTCGGTGGGGACCGCGCTGCCGACGACCTGACCGGCCATCTCCCGGTCGACCGCCACCACCCCCAGGTCCGCGAGGACACCCCCACGCGCGGTGAACAGCGGCGGAACCACCACCGCCCGGACCGGAATCACCCGCCCACCCGCCAGCGTGACCCCGCTGAGCCGGTCGTCCGTCACCTCCAGGGCGCTGACCTCCCCGTCCACGACGGCGATGCCACGCGCGGCGAGCCGCTCGTACTGCTCGTCGTCGAATTCGGGCGCGGTGTGCCGGAACAGCGTCACGTCATCGCTCCACTGCCGCCACATCTGGGCCTGGTGCGCGGCCAGCGGCCCGGTCGCCAGGATCCCGATGGGCGCGTCGCGTACCTCCCACCCGTGGCAGTACGGGCAGTGCAGCACATCCCGCCCCCAGCGCTCGGCGACGCCCGGGACAGGGGGCAGCTCGTCGACCAGGCCCGTCGTCACCAGCAGCCTGCTCGCCGTCACCTCGGCGACGTCCGCGCCCTCTTCGAGTACGAGACGGAACCCGTCCGCCACCGAACCCTTGACCGCCGTCACCTCGCCGGACATGAACTCGCCGCCGTAGCCCGCCACTTCCTCACGCCCCACGGCCAACAGCTCGGCCGGCGCGATGCCTTCACGCCCCAGATAGCCGTGGACATGGGACGCCGGGGCGTTGCGCGGCTCGCCGGAGTCGATCACCAGCACCGACCGGCGCGCCCGCGCGAGAGTCAGCCCCGCGCTCAGCCCGGCGGCTCCGCCACCGATCACCACGACATCGAAATCTACTTTTTGTACCTTCATGCGAAGCACCTCCATCTGCCGGAGATGGTCCGTCCATGCTTCATCGTTTGACAAACTTCCTTGCCGAGGTGGCAAATGGAGGCATGGCTGACGACGACCTCTCGACCGTTCTGAAGGGTGTGGGACCGCGTCTTCGCGCCCTGCGCCGCGATCGCGGTACGACACTGACCTCGCTGAGCGAGTCGACCGGGATCTCGGTCAGCACGCTGTCCCGGCTGGAGTCCGGCGGCCGTAAACCGACCCTGGAACTGCTCCTGCCGCTCGCCAAGGCGTACGGCGTGCAACTGGACGAGCTGGTCGACGCGCCCCCGACCGGCGACCCCCGGGTCCATCTGCGGTCCTTCTCGCGCTACGGCATGACCTTCGTGCCCCTGACCCGCCATCTCGGCGGGCTCCAGGCGTACAAACAGATCATCCCGGCGGGCCGGCCGCACACCGGCGAACTGGAGCAGCGAACGCACGAGGGCTACGAATGGCTCTACATCCTGGCCGGCCGGCTCCGGCTGCGCCTGGGCGAGCACGATCTGGTGCTGGGCGTCGGGGAGGCCGCCGAGTTCGACACCCGCACCCCGCACGGCTGGGCCAGTGCGAGTCCGGAAGGGGTCGAATTCCTCACGATTTTCGGTCGCCAGGGGGAGAAGATGCACGTACGCGCCCGGCCCGCGGAGAAGTGAACACCGCCCCGGCCGATCGACGCCCCGTCAGGCCGGCCGTCAGTCCTTCGCGGGCGCGATGGACGCCAGCAGCGACGACACCACGCGCTCCGTCGACGCGGCCATGTCCACCGACTCCGGCGACAGCAGCCACTGCACCTGGAGCCCGTCCATCACCGCGATGATCGCGTTCGCCACGTTCTCGACGTCCAGGTCCTCGCGGGCCTCGCCCACTTCGGCCGCCTCGCGCAGCGCGTCCACCACGAAGGCCCGCAGTCCGGTGTACCGGTCGCGGAAGTACTCCTGCGCGGGGTGGTTCTCGGTGACACTCTCCGCCGAGAGCACGGTGTAGAGCCGTACGATGCCCTCCCGCCCGGCATTGCGGCGCGAGGTGTCGATCAGATGGCGCAGGAAGGCGAGACCGCGCGGGCGGTCGGGGCCGAGCTGTTCTATGTCGGTCTGGTCCCGCAGTTCGAGGACGCTCGTGAGCAGCAGCTCCTTGGACCGGAAGTAGTGCAGTACCCCCGCCTGTGTGAGGCCCGCGCGATCCGCGATCTCGGCCAGTGACGCGTTGTTGTAGCCGCGCGCCGCGAACGTCTCCATGGCGATACGCAGGATCTCCTCGCGCCGCTGCCGCGCCCCGGGACTGCGGGGTGTCCGAGGCTGGGCAGGCCCGGCCGCCGCGCTGCCCCGTTCCCCCGCTCGTCTGTTGCTCACCGGGCGCAGTCTACGGCTCTCCGGATCACGCCCACGGCCGCGGCGGCCCGCATGAAACAAGTTCCGCCCGACGACTTACTAAGTACTTAGTAAGCATGCTTTCATGTCGCCGATGCGCCACCCGGCCACGGCACGGGACGCCCCGGGCCGCAGGCGATTCGTTCGACACACGAACCGGCAGGAGCCCCCACGCATGCGAAGAACCCTGCACAGAAACGTCGTTCGCAGAGCCGTCGTCGCCCTCAGTGTGCTCACTCTGGGCGGGAGCCTCGGACTGACCGCGTCCGGTACGGCGCGGGCCGCCGACCCCACCGCCCAGGTGTGGATCACCACCGCCGACGGAAGCCGCAAGCTGGCCTCGGCCGGCCAGATCACCTTCACCTCCACGCCGCAGGCCATCGACATCAACGTCAACCAGGCCCAGCGTGAACAGCAGTTCACCGGTGCCGGCGCCTCCGTCACCGGAGCGGCCGGACATCTGATCAACCAGCTTCCGGCGACGCAGAAGAACGCCCTGATGAACTCGCTCTTCTCCGCCCAGGGCGACGGCATCGGGATCAGCTATCTGCGCCAGCCGCTGGGCGCCACCGACTTCAACCAGGGCGCCGCCTACACCTACGAGGACAACCAGGGGGACTTCAACCTCGGCCGTGACCACGAGGCGATCATCCCCGTCCTCAAGCAGGCCGTCTCGATCAACCCCGGCATCCGCTTCATGGGCAGCCCCTGGTCACCGCCCGCGTGGATGAAGACCAACAACAGCCTCAACGGCGGCAGTCTGCGCACCGACCGCTACCAGCAGTACGCCGACTACCTGGTCAAGGCGGTCCAGGGATACCAGCAGCAGGGCCTGAAGCTCACCGACCTCACGGTCCAGAACGAGCCCGAGTTCGCGACGAGTTACCCCTCGATGAGCATGACCGCGTCCGAGCAGGCGGCGTTCTTCAAGGTGCTCGACCGCACGCTCACGGCGGCGAACCTGCCGACCAACCTCCTCGCGTACGACCACAACTGGGACCACCCCAACTACCCGCTCCAGGTCTTCTCCGAGACCCCGGGCATGAACCGTGTGATCGGCGCGGCGTTCCACTGCTACGGCGGCCAGCCCACCAGCCAGTCGCAGATCAGGCAGGCCGGCAAGCGGGTCTTCTTCACCGAGTGCTCGGGGACCGACAGCACCAACCCGGCCACCACCTTCGCCGACACGCTGAAGTGGCACGCCGAGAACCTCGTCGTGGCCAACATGCGCAACGGCGGTGAGACCACGATCATGTGGAACCTCGCCCTGAACCAGAACGGCGGCCCCCACCAGGGCCACTGCACCACCCGCTGCAACGGCGTGGTCGAGATCAACGGCAGCACGGTCACGCGCAACGCCGAGTACTACGTCCTCGGCCATCTCACCAAATTCGTCAAGCCCGGCGCCACGCGCATCGGCTCCACCAGCCAGGGCGCGGGCGGCGTGCAGAACGTCGTCTGGCAGAACCCGGACGGCGGCAAGGCGGCGTACGTCGTGAACGGCGCGGGCGCGGCCCGGACGTTCTCCCTCACGGACGCCGGACGCTCGGCCACGTACACGCTGCCGGCGGGCGCCGTCGCCACCCTCGTCTGGACCGGCGCCGACACCGGCAACCCGGGCGATGGTTCCATCGACCCGGCGAACTGGTACCAGGTGGTCAACAGCGGCAGCAACGCCTGTCTCGACGCGACCGGTTGGGGCACGGCGGACGGTACCGGCCTCCAGCAGTGGTCGTGCTCGGCGCCGGCCGCGAACAACCAGACCTGGCAGTTCCGGCCCACCAGCGACGGTTACTACCAGGTGGTCAACCGGCACAACGGCAAGGTGTGGGACATCGACGGGGGCGTCGGTGCCACCGCCGACGGGGCCCGCGCACATCTGTGGAGCTACACCGGCGCCACCAACCAGCAGTGGCAGCCGCAGCGGATCGGGACCACCGACCGCTACCGGTTCGCCGCGAGACACAGCAACAAGTGCCTGACCGTCAGCGGCGGTACGGCGAACGGGGCCACGCTCACCCAGCAGCCCTGCACGGAGGCGGCCAACCAGACCTTCCGGCTGGCGGCGCAGCCGTAGCCACACTCCACATCGCTGACAAGAGCCGGTGAGCCCTGGTGAAGGGCTCACCGGCTCTCGTTGTCAGTGGTGCCCCGTACTCTCTTTCGAGCAGGGAGCGGGCCGGTCGGATCAGAGATCGAGCACCGCGCGCAGAGCCTGGCTGATGCGCTCCATCACCGTCGTGTCGACGGGGCCGAGCAGCTTCGCGCCGTCGAAGCGCGTGACCCTCAACTGCTGGAGGTTGACCGCCACGGCCGTGGACGGCAGCGGGTCGTCGATCACCACGGACATCGCGGTGTCGGGGTAGCGCCCGGCGTCGTGCAGGACGACCGTGAGCACCGCTCCGTACGCTCCCTCCAGTCCGTCCAGGGAGACGATCAGGACATTGCGCCCGTCGCCGAGCGTCCAGATCTCACCACGTTTCACAGGGTGTCGCCCTCGCCGCCCAGGTCCTCGCCCAGGCCGAGGGAGGCGAGCCTGCGGGCGGAGTCGAGCACGGCCTGCCGCTGAGCGGCGCGCACGATGTAGGCGTTGAGGGACAGACCGGCCGCTGCCGCCCCCGCCTTGATCGATGCGTTGATCTCGTCCGGGATACGGAGCGTCATGGCGGTCATGCGACCGACCATAGCAACCGGCGGATGGTTGCACCATGTGGTGTCACTTTCGGTGGTGATCCGGTGGGGCGCGGTCCGTACGCCACGGGCGCGGGCGAGATATTCGGTGAGCGCGGTGCGCAGTTCGATCCGGCCCTGGGGGTCGCCCACCCCGAAGGTGTCGTTGGGCGCGTTTTTCAGCGCGCGGCGCGCCGAGGTCAGCCACGCGGACCGGGGGAACGCGGAGGCGTCCGGAGACATCGGAATGAAATGGCGTCGCGCGGGGCGACAGCGGTTCGGACCCGAAAGACACCCGGCACCGCCCGACGCGGGTCCGGCGAGTCCATTTGCCGGTCCGGCAAGTTCTCTTGGCGGTGCGGCGGCGGTCGCCGAATGATGGTGGCGGAAACGATCACTCCGAGGAGGAGCCATGCCGGACCCCGTCACGCCGCCCGCGGCAGCCACCACACCCACCCCGCCGGACGCGGAACACCGCCTGGTGGACGTCCCCGGCGGCCGTATCCATCTGGTGGAACAGGGCACCGGCCCGCTCGTCCTGATGGTCCACGGCTTCCCCGAGTCCTGGTACTCCTGGCGCCACCAGCTTCCCGCGATCGCGGCAGCGGGGTATCGCGCGGTGGCCATCGACGTACGCGGCTACGGACGCTCCTCGAAGCCGTCGGCCGTCGAGGACTACCGGATGCTCGCCCTTGTCGCCGACAACGTCGGGGTCGTCCACGCCCTCGGGGAGGAGACGGCGACGATCGTCGGCCATGACTGGGGGTCGAACATCGCCGCCGACTCGGCTCTGCTGCGCCCCGACGTCTTCACCGCCGCCGCGCTGCTCAGCGTGCCGTTCGCGCCCCGTGGCGGGCCCCGCCCGACGGAGGTGTTCGCGGGGATCGGCGGCGACGAGGAGTTCTACGTCAGCTACTTCCAGACGCCCGGCCGTGCGGAGGCGGAGATGGAGCCCGACATCCGCGGCTGGCTGGCCGGGTTCTGCACGGGGCTCTCCGGCGACACCATGCCGCCGGAGGGGGAGGGGAGCATCTACTTCGTACCGCCGGGCGGCAGACTCCGCGACCGGTTCCCCGCCGGTCCGCTCCCCGCGTGGCTCTCGGAGGCCGACCTGGACCACTACGCGGGCGAGTTCGAGCGGACCGGACCGACCGGAGCGCTCAACCGCTACCGCAATATCGACCGGGACTGGGCGGACCTGGCCGCCTGGCACGGAGCCCCCCTCACCCAGCCCTCCCTCTTCATCGGCGGCGAGCGCGACGCCTCGCTCGCGTGGATGTCGGACGCGGTCAAGGCCTACCCCGCCACCCTTCCCGGCCTGGTCTCGTCGCACATCCTCGAAGGCTGCGGGCACTGGGTGCAGCAGGAGCGCGCCGACGAGGTCAACCGTCTCCTGACCGGGTGGCTGGCAGCGCTGCCGGCGCGCTGACCCCTGCGGCGGGCGGCGAGGCCCCAGGGTGGTCCGGGCCGACGACACCGAAGATCACCCGAACGGCCGCACGCCCGCACCGCGCCGGGACCGCGGGGCGCGGGCCGCCCGGCGGAGGGAAACGGGCGGCGCCGACGGGCGGACGCGAGGCGCGGCCGGGCGTTACCCACGGTCCGGGAGCAATCACCCGGGGGCGATCCACGAAAGGGGACAGGCGGGGCAAAGCGGCGAGAATGATCGAACCGAGCACGCTGATCAGTTCGATCAGGTCAAGGAGTGAAGTCAGTGGAGAACGCCGACGTCCGGCCCACCGGGCCGGCTCTGCCGACGGGCCGTGGTGACCTCAGTTACGGAGTCGTACGCGCCCTGCGTGGCCGTCCCGGATCCGGGACCCCCCTGCCGCCGAGAGGATCGGCCGACGACGCCGCCCCGTACGGCGAGGACCTGCACCTCGCGCTCTACCTCTGCTACGAACTGCACTACCGCGGATTCTGCGGCGTCGATCCCGCCTGGGAGTGGGATCCGGCGCTGCTCGCGTTCCGCGCCGATCTCGAACGCCGCTTCCTCGACGCGCTGCGTACGGACACCAAACGCCGCACCGACATCGACGAGGCGCTCGCCGATCTCCTGGTCGAACCGCCGGACGGCGCGAGCGCGTCCCACTACCTCAGGGACGAGGGCGAGCTGTGGCATCTGCGCGAATACGCCGCCCAGCGCTCCGTCTACCACCTGAAGGAGGCCGACCCGCACGCCTGGGTGATCCCCCGGCTCCGGGGCCGGGCCAAGGCGGCGATGGCCGCGATCGAGTACGACGAATTCGGCGGGGGACGGGCGGACCGAATACATTCACGGCTCTTCGCTGGCCTCATGACGGACCTCGGTCTGGACACGACGTACGGGCGGTACGTCGACGTGGCGACGGGGGAGATGCTGGCGAGCGTCAACCTGATGTCGATGTTCGGTCTGCACCGCGCGCTCCGCGGCGCGCTGGTGGGGCACTTCGCCGCCGTCGAGGTGGCCTCGTCGCCCGCGTCGCGCCGGCTGGCGGAGGCGATGCGGCGGGCAGGGGCGGGAGAGGCCGCCGCGCACTTCTACGACGAGCATGTGGCGGGCGACGGGGCGCACGAACAGCTCGTCCGCCGCGAGGTCGTCGGCGGGCTCCTGGAGGAGGAGCCCTGGCTGGAGACGGACGTGGCCTTCGGCGCCGACGCCACGGGCGTGCTCGACGCCCGTCTCGCCGAGAAGCTTCTCTCCGCCTGGCGCGACGGCCTCTCCGCCCTGCGTACGAGCCGGTGAACAGGTCCGCGCAAGCCCCCGGCCCCGTCCCCTCACGGATCACCGAGGGGACGGGGCCGGGGATTCGTTCACGAGCCGAGCGACCGCGCCTTCACCGGTGTGCTGGGCGCCTGCTGGCCTCCGCTGGCCAGCATCCGCACCTCGCCCCGGTCGCTGATCTCCGCGCGCACGATGCCTGTCTCGTCCTCGTAGACGGGAAATCCGCCCGCCCCTGCCCTGGCGGTACGCCTGACCGTCACCACGTCCCGCTCCGTGTCGTCCGGCACTGGGGCCGTGAGATCGGTCGGGTCGGTCGGGCTCTCGTCGAACACCAGCTCATAGCGTTCCGGGTAAGCCATGGGGGCCTCCTCCCGCGATAGGCACCACCACCCATCGTCACCCCGTCGGCCGATCCTCGCCTCCGGCGTGGCCGGGACACCGGGAACGGGCGGCGGAAGGCGGGAGGCGGGAGGCGGGAGGAGGGGCGGCCGGAGCTCAGGGGAGGCGGGCGACCCCGGCGTAGAGGGCGTTCTCCTCGTGCTCGGGCGCGGCCGTGTCCCGGTACCACTCGGGGCCGGTGACGAGTCCGGGCTCGACGAGGTCCAGACCGTCGAAGAACCGCGCCACCTCGTCCCGCGTGCGGAACCGCAGCTCGATACCGCCCTCGCCGTAGGTCCCGGTGATCCGGGCCTCCAGCTCCTTGTGGAAGTCGAAGGTGCCGTGCGAGAGCACGAGGTAGCTGCCGGGCGCGAGCGCGTCGAGGAGGGTACGGGTGATCTCGTACGGGCCGTCGCTGTCCGGCACGAAGTGCATCAGCGCGACGAGCGACACGGCCACGGGCCGGTCGAAGTCCAGCTGCCCGCGCGCGTGGTCGAGGATCGCCCCGGGGTCGCGCACGTCCGCCTGGAGGTAGTCGGTCCCGCCCTCCGCCGTGCTGAACAGCAGCGCCTCGGCGTGCCGGAGCACGATGGGATCGTTGTCCGTGTAGACGACCCGGGCCTTCGGGTTGATCTCCTGGACGACCTGGTGGAGGTTGGGCGCGGTCGGGATGCCGGTGCCTATGTCGAGGAACTGGTCGACGCCCTGGCGGGCCAGCCACGCGGACGCGCGGTGCATGAAGGCGCGGTTCTGCCTGGCGCTGCGCTTCCCCAGCTCGGGCAGCCGCTCCCCGACGGCCCGGTCGACGGGGTAGTTGTCCTTGCCGCCCAGGAGCCAGTCGTACACCCTCGCCGGATGGGGCTTGCCCGTGTCGACCTGCAGTTTGGGCTTGCCTTGGCGCATGGGGTGCTCCGTCGCGTGGGGTCGGGGGTCACAGTGCGGCGCGGAAGTCGGACAGCAGTTGCCGCGTACGGCTCGCGGACTCCGCGTGTGCCACCATCCGGTCCATGGCCTCCATGTGCTCGGAGACCTCACCGTCCTCGTCGAGATAGAGCGCGCCGGTCAGATACTCGATGTAGACCATGTCCCGCACCTCGGGGACACCGAACCGGAACAGCACGAAGGGGCTGTACGTCCCCGGGTGATGGCCCGCGCTGAACTCGGCGATCTGCAGCGTCACGTTCGGCAGCTCGGTCGCTTCGAGCAGCCGGTCGATCTGAGCGCGCATCACGTCCGCCGAGCCGACGAAGCGGCGCAGCACCGTCTCGTCCAGTACGGCCCAGAAGACGGGCGCGTCGGCGCGGGTCAGCAGCGCCTGGCGCTCCAGCCGGAGCGCGACCTGCCGTTCGACCCGGGAGGGGTCGGAGAGCTGCTGCCCCAGGGCGCCGGTGGTGAGGATGTGACGCGCGTACTCCTCGGTCTGGAGCAGCCCGGGCACGAAGTGCGGCTCGTAGCAGCGCATGGTCTTCGCGGCCTCTTCGAGGCTGACATAACCACTGAACCAGTCGGGGAGCACATCGTGGAACCGCTGCCACCAGCCGGGTTTGTTGGCGTCGTCGGCCAGCCTGAGGAAGACGTCTATCTCTTCGTCCGGGACGTTGTACGCAGGCAACAGGATCTGGAGATAGGGGACTTTGAGCCCGACCTCCGCCATCTCCATCCGGCGGACGGTGGCCGCGGTCACCCGCAGCAGCTGACCGGACTGCTCCCGGCTGAGCCCCGCCTTCTCACGCAGGGCCAACAGCTGTCTGCTCAGCACGATCTGACCGATCGTCGGAGCCGACCGTGGCTCGCTCATCGCGTACCCCCGAGCACTGCCGCAGCCATGACCCACAGTCTGCCACAGCAACTGGGGCCTGTGGCAGGTCTGTTGATCTTCCGCGGTCTTCCGGCGCCCGGGGTGACCGCCGTGCTCCGTAATCTCAAGATTCTCAGCTCGATCCGGGATCTTGGCCGTGTGGGCAGCCGGGTGGGGCTCGCAAACGCTCGCGTACGTCCGTGCGTGATGCCCTGGCCGACGAGGTGGTGCGGGCATGCCCGACAGCATGTCGCTCCGGAGTCCCCGCGACCAGAGGGCGGGGCTCCGTTCAGGGTCCCTCTCCTGGGCCGGGCGGAAAACCCGCCGGATACTCTCACACCGCCATGACGGCCGCGGTGCCGCCGGGTTACACGGGCGTCAATCCCGGATTGCCGGCCTCCGTGACGAACGACGCCGCCCTCGTGAGCGCCGAGCCGGGCTTCGTCACGGATGTCAGCGTGTTGAACGTGACCGTCGCCCGGTCCGGCGTGAGCGTGAACGTGGTGTACCCCCGGCGCCCGTTGTAGTACTTCATATGCGGGTTGGCGGAGGTGAGGCTGGACCAGTTGGACGGCTTCTCCGCGCCGTCCCTGTCGCTGCTGACCGATGTCGTGGCGATCTCCGTCCCCACGACGCGGGACTTCGGATCGTCGAAGTCCTCCTTCAGGTCGAAGCCGTAGCCGACGTGCACGTCGCCGGTGAGCACCATCAGATTGTCGAGGCCGGCCGCCTTCGCACCGTCCAGGACGCGCCTGCGGGAGGCCGTGTACCCGTCCCACGCGTCCATCGACAGCTTGAAGTTCGACCCCGGCACGTCGCGGCGCTGGGCGAACGTGACCTGCTGGGCGAGCAGATTCCAGGTGGCGTCCGAGCTCTTCCAGCCGTCGAGCAGCCAGCGTTCCTGCGTCTCGCCCGTCATGGTGCGCTTGGGGTCCTTCGACTCCGGGCCCGGGACCTGCCAGTTGGCGCCCTGCACCTGGTTGGAGCGGTACTGGCGGGTGTCGAGGATGTCGAACTGGGCGAGGCGCCCGAAGTGCAGCCGGCGGTAGAGCCGCATGTCCGGGCCCTCCGGCCGCTGCGGGGCACGCAGCGGCTGGTTCTCCCAATAGGCGCGGTAGGCGGCGGCCCTGCGGAGCAGGAACTCCTCCGGCGGGACGTCGTTCTCGGGCGTCTCGTCCGCGTAGTTGTTCTCCGTCTCGTGGTCGTCCCAGGTCACGACGAACGGGTGCGCCGCGTGCGCGGCCATCAGGTCCGGGTCGGATTTGTAGAGCCCGTAACGCAGCCGGTAGTCCTCCAGGGTCACCGTCTCGGAGTTGTAGTGCGCGGGGAGTTCGCGGTCGGTGTACTTCCGCTCGCCGCCCGCCGCGGTCACCGCGTACTCGTACAGATAGTCGCCGAGGTGCACGACCACGTCGAGGTCCTCCGCGGCGAGATGCTTGTACGCGGTGAAATAGCCGTGGTAGTAGGCCTGGCAGGACAGCGTCGCCAGCTTGAGCTGGGTGGCCGGGGTCCCGGCGGCGGGGGCGGTACGCGTGCGGCCGGCCGGGCTGATCCACGTACCGGACCGGAAGCGGTAGTGGTAGAAGCGGCCGGGCGACAGCCCCGGTACCTCGACGCGCACGCTGTGGTCGAACTCGGGATGGGCCGTCGCCGTACCGCTCGCGACGATCAGCGCGAAGCGCTCGTCGTACGCGACCTCCCACTCCACCTCGACGCGCTCGGCGGGCAGACCGCTGTCCGCCGTGTACGGCTCGGGCGCCAGCCGGGTCCAGAGCAGGACCGTGTCGGGCAGCGGATCGCCCGAGGCGACGCCCAGCGTGAAGGGATCCTTCGTGATCTCCCGGGGATTGAGTCTGCGGGCGGTGGCCGCGCCGGCGGCCGGCATGTTCGCCGCGAAGGCGAGCACGGCCGCGGCGCCGGCGCGGGTGACGAACTGACGGCGGTTGACGCGGCGGGCGGCAGAGCGGAATTCGGGCAGATGATTTCCCATGGTGACGAGTCATATGCCCTGTTATGTACTCTTGCTGACCCTGCATCAGGGTGATCTATTGCTCCTCCCGGCGTATGCGCGCGTGCAGCGCCCGGGTGTGGTCCACCTCCCGTACGGCTCCGGTCAGCGTGACCCGGGCAGTGAGCCGGGTGTCCGCGCTTGAGGCGCCGAGCCGCAGCTCCAGTTCGCCCGGCTCCACGATCCGGCGCCCGTCCCGCCCGGTGAAGGAGGCCAGGTCGGCGGGGACGGAGGCGCTGATCCTCGCCGCCTCGCCCGGCTCCAGAGGCACCCGCAGATAGCCCACGAGCCGCTGGACCGGCTGCACGACCGAAGCCACGGGGTCGTGCAGATATAGCTGCACCACCTCCGTACCCGGCCGGCCGCCGGTGTTGCGCACGGTGAAGGACAGCCGCAGTTCGCCGTCGGTCGGGGCCGCGCTGTCGGCCGTCAGCGTGGACCAGACGAACGAGGTGTACGTCAGCCCGTGCCCGAACGCGAACGCGGGCGTCGGATCGATATTCGACGAGTCGCCGGCCCGCGCCAGCCGCGCCGCCAGATACGTGGACGGCTGTCCGCCCGGCCGGCGCGGAACGCTCACCGGCAGCCGGCCCGACGGCTCGACCCGGCCGCTCAGCACCCCCGCGACCGCCCGCGCGCCCTCCTGTCCGGGGAAGAACGCCTGCACGATCGCGGCCGAGGCGTCCACGGCCTCCTCGCCCAGTGCGTACGGCCGTCCCGCGAGCAGCGTGACCACCACCGGCGTACCGGTGTCCAGCAGGGTGTCGAGCAACTGCTGCTGTACGCCCGGCAGGGCCAGCGACTCCGCGTCGCAGCCCTCGCCGCTCGTACCCCGGCCGAAGAGTCCCGCCCGGTCGCCGAGAGCCGCGACGATCACGTCCACCCCTCGCACCGCCCGCAGCGCGGCGGCGAATCCGCCGGTGACCGCCGAGTCGACGGCGCAGCCGGCCGCGGTGACGATCTCGCACCCGGGGAACTCCGACATCAACGTCTGGAGCAGCGTGGGCAGTCGCACCCCGGCAGGGGTGCCGGGGTGCTGAGCTCCGACATGGACGGGGAAGGAGTAGCAGCCGAGGACGGCGGTGGGGGTGTCGGCCTGGGGGCCGACGACCGCGATCCGGGCGGGCCGGTCCATCGGCAGGACCCCGTCGTTCCGCAGCAGGATCACCGAGCGCTCCGCGAGGCGGCGGGAGATGTCCCGGTGCGCGGCGGTGTCCAGGCTCACGGTCCCGCGCAGCAGGCCGGGCGGTGCGTCGGGATCGGAGTCCGCCAGGGCGGGCGGCAGCGGGCTCCAGTCCGGGTCCAGCAGGCCGAGCTGTGCCTTCTGCGTCAGCACCCGGCGCAGGGCCCGGTCGACCACCTTCGTCGTCAGCTCTCCTCCGGCGACGGCCTCGCGCAGGGGCTGCCCGAATGTCTTCACGGTGGGCAGCTCGACGTCGACCCCGGCGGTCAGCGCCACGGCGGCCGCCTGCCCCCAGTCGGCGGCCACCCCGTGCAGGGACTTGAGGAAGGCGATGGCGAAGTAGTCGGCCACGACGGTGCCTTCGAAACCCCAGGTGTCCCGGAGCAGTCCGGTCAGCAACTGCTCGTCGGCGGCGGCGGGTATGCCGTCGGTGTCGGTGTACGCGTGCATCACCGACCGTGCGCCGCTCTCCCTGACCGCCATCTCGAAGGGCAGGAGCATGACGTCGGCGCGCTCCCTGGTCCCCATGCTCACGGGGGCCAGATTGCGGCCGGCACGGGAGGCCGAATAGCCGACGAAGTGCTTCAGGGTGGCCACCAGCCCGGTGGACTCCAGCCCCTGGACGTACGCGGTGGCGATGGTCCCGACGAGGTACGGGTCCTCGCCGATGGTCTCCTCGACCCGGCCCCACCGCGCGTCGCGCACCACGTCCAGCACCGGGGCGAGACCCTGGTGGACACCCACCGACCGCATGTCGCTCCCGATCGCCGCGGCCATGGCCCGGACCAGGCCGGGATCGAAGGCGGCGCCCCAGGAGAGCGGGACCGGATAGGTGGTGGCGCCCCAGGCGGCGAAGCCCGCCAGACACTCGTCGTGCGCCATCGCCGGGATGCCGAACCGGTTGCCCGCGACGATACGTTCCTGACTGCGCATCAGGGACAGCGCGCCCAGGGCGGGATCGACGGGGACGGTACCGAACGGCCGGGTCAGCTGGCCGAGTCCGTACGGGATCAGTTCGTCCAGGGTGGGCGGCTCGTCCATGTCGTGCTGGTGCGGGGCGACTTCGGCGCCGTCCGCGGAGGCGCCCGCCCACAGGCCGTACAGCTGGGCCAGCTTCTCCGGCAAGGTCATGGCGGCGATCAGCTCCTCGACGCGGGCGGCGCGGGCCGCCGTCCGGGAACGGTCGTCGCGGAGTCCGCCGGGGCTGCCGTCCGCACGGGTCGCTCCGGTGTGCGGGCCCGAGGGGGCGTCGGTGGTCACGTTGTCGGTCACTTTCCTCCGACGCCCATCAGCCCCTGGACCAGGGCCCGGCGGGCGAACAGGTAGACGAGCAGGACGGGCACGGTGGACAGCACCACGGCGGCCAGCAGGCCCGGGATCTCGACGCCGTGCTGGGTCTGGAAGTTGTACAGACCGAGGGTGATCACCTTGGACTCCTCGGACTGGGTGAGCACGAGCGGGAAGAGGAACCCGTTCCACGCCTGGAGCGCGGCGAACACCACGACGGTGGACAGCCCGCTCTTCGACAGCGGCACGACGAGCTGGAAGAACACCCGCCGCGCGTCGGCGCCGTCGATGGCCATCGCCTCGAAGAGGTCGTCGGTGATGTCGCGCATGGTGCCGGTCAGGATGAGTACGCAGACCGGCATGCAGAACGCGGCCGTCGGCAGGATGACGCCGATGAGGTTGTCGTAGAGACCCGCCTCGCTGATGACGTAGAACATCGGCACGATCACCGCCTGCGCGGGGATCGCCAGCCCCAGCAGGAAGAGCCGGAAGACGCCCGATGTGGCGCGGCCACGGTTGCGGACGATCGTGAACGCCAGGGGCGGGACGAGGAGCACGACGATCGCGACCACACTGGCCGTCACGATCAGGGTGTTGACGAAGTACCGGCCGAAACCGTTCGAGAAGCTGTCGAGGTAGTTGTCCAGCGTGAAGTGGTCGGGGAAGCCCAGCGGGCCGCCCGCGTTGTAGTCCGGGCGCGACTGCACCCCGGCGCCGAGCATGACGTACAGCGGCAGGCCGACGACGAACAGCCACAGGGTGACGCCCACGCCCGCCAGGTAGTTGGGACGGCGCCTCATCACATGCCTTCCTTGGTGCCGGCCATCCTGTCGTAGCCGGAGACCCGCACCACGACCAGCGAGACGGCCGTGGCCACCAGGACGAGCAGCAGCGCGATGGCCGCGCCGGCGCCGAACTCGAAGCCCTTGAAGGCCTTCTGGTACATGTAGTAGGCGCTGATGGTGGTGTCGGTGCCCGGTCCGCCCTGGGTGAGGATCAGCACCGTGTCGAAGGTGGTGAGACCCCCGACGACCATCAGGATCACCGACGTGATGATGGAGTTGCGCAGCTGCGGCAGGGTGACGTGGAAGAACTGACGCACCCGCCCGGCGCCGTCGATCTCCGCCGCCTGGTAGAGCACCGCTGGGACGGCGCGCGCCGCGCCCTGGTAGATCAGCGCGTGCAGCGGGGTGAACTGCCAGGCGCTCACCAGGACCAGTACGGAGATGGCTCCCGTACGGCTGCCGAGGAGGTTGCCGTCCCCGAAGAGCCAGGCCGCCTGAGAGGGCACCCCGAAGTTCGGGTCGAGCAGGGCCCGCCACAGCACCGAGACGGCGGTCGCGGACAGCAGCAGCGGGACGAAGAAGACCGCCGACAGCACGGCCCGGTTGCGCTGCGGGCCCGCCGCCCAGACTCCGAGCAGGATGCTCAGCGGGGTCTGGACCACCACCCCCAGGACGGTGAGCAGCACGCTCAGCCACAGACTCTTGATCATCACCGGGTCGTGGAACAGCGTGACCCAGTTGTCGAAACCGGCGAACTCCGGTGAGCCCAGACCCGACCAGGTGGTGAAGGACAGGACGGCCACCAGCACCAGCGGCACGACGGCGAACAGCGCGAAGAACACGACGGCGGGCAGCGCCCAGCCGATACCGGGCCGGCCGGTCCGGCGGCGGGCCGAGGGACCGGCCGGCCCCGCGGCCCGGGCGGGCCGGCGCCCGTCCTTCGCTACGGGGGCGGTGAGAGAAACCATGGAGGACGTCCCTCTCAGGCGGTCGTGAGGGCTTGCATGGCCTTGATGAAGCCGTCCGCGTCGAGCTGCCCGTTGAAGAACTGCTGGACCGCCACATAGATGGGCGTCATGTTCTTCGGGGGGTACGCCTGGTCCCACGAGAGCTGGAACGCGGGGGCCTTGTCCACCAGGTCGTACTGGTACTTCAGGTACTCCGGGTTGTCCGCGCCGTCCAGGAACTTCGCGGTGTTCGTGGTGGTCGGCAGATTGCCGATCGCGAGCTGCGACTCGACGAACTCGTCCGAGTACATGAGCTTCAGGAACTCGGCTATCGCGTCGGCGTGTTCGGTCGACTCGCGGACCGAGTAGAAGTTGTTGGTGTTGCCGACGAGGTTGGCCGTGTCGCCCTTGCCGCCCTCGACGCCCGGGAAGGCACCGTAACCGAGCTCGTTCTTGGCGAAGTCGGGGTCCGCGTCCTGCTGGGTGGAGTACGCCCACGACCCCATCAGCTCGAAGGCGGCCTTGCCGCTCGACAGCAGGGCGGGGGAGCCGCCGTCGGTGAATTTGACCGAGTCGTAGTTGGTCCCGAAGGCGCCCGCGTCGATGAGCTCCCTCAGCATGTCCAGCGCCTTCCTGCTGTCGGCGCTCTCCCAGACGTCCTTGTCGCCGGCCAGGGCGTTCTTGAAGAGCTCGGGGCCCGCGACGCGGTCGTAGAGGTACTCGAACCACATCATCGTGGTCCACCTGTCGCCGCCGCCGAGAGCGATGGGCGTGACGCCCTCGCCCTTCAGGGTCTTCACGGCGGCCAGCAGGTCGTCCCAGGTGCGGGGAGCCTCGACGCCGGCGTCGGCCAGGACCTTCTTGTTGTGGAAGAGCAGCACCGGCTGGGTGCCGCGCATCGGCACGCCGTACGACTTGCCGTCGACCTGCGCGGTTTCGAAGACCGACGGGAGGAAGTTCGACTTCAGCCCCGGCTCGTTCTTGATCATGTCGTCGAGCGGCAGCAGCAGCTCCGCGTCGACGAAGGGCTTGATGCTGCCGCCGCCCCAGTTGAAGAACACGTCCGGCGCCTGGGGGGTGTTGATGACCGTCTGGAGCTTCTGCTGGTAGTCGGCGCCGGGGACGGTGTCCAGGACGGCCTTGACCTCGGAGGTCTTGTTGAACGTCGCGACGATCCGCTCCTCCACCCGGTTCGTGGCATCGCCGTAGACCAGTACGTGGAACTCGTCCGAACCGGAGGAGGAGTCGCCGCTGCCGCAGGCCGCCAGGCCCAGACTCAGAACCAGCGCCGCGCCGCCTGCGACGGTTCGACGGAACCGTGCGCGTGTCTTCATCGGTCGACCCTTCGAAAGTATCGGTAATCTGCTCGAAAGTCTCTGTGGGGTGCGACCGTAAGGTCCCCTCAAGTGCCGGTCAACATCCCTGTCATCACTCGGCGAAACCGTTACACAACGCCGTGCTTTATCCTTCAGTCCATGCGAGACGACAGGAGTACGGGGCGAGTCACCCTCGCTCAGGTGGCCAACCAGGCGGGTGTTTCCCTTTCGACAGTTTCGAAGGTGCTCAACGGGCGCCCCGATGTCTCCGCCCCGACGCGCGTCAAGGTCGAGGAGCTGCTGGAGGCGCACGGCTACCGGCGCTCCTCGGCGTCCCTCCCCGAGGCGCCGCTCATCGAGATCGTCTTCCACGAGCTGGACAGCGCCTGGTCGATGGAGCTCATCCGGGGCATGCAGAACGTCGCCAAGAGCGCCGGAGTCAGCGTCGTACTCACCGAGACCGGGACCCGTCACTCCCCGGGAGCCGAGTGGGTGGAAGGCGTCCTGCGCCGCCGCCCGCTCGGTGTGGTGCTGGTCTTCTCCACCCTCCCCGACGAGCTCAAGAAGAAGCTGTGGTCACGGGCCATCCCGTTCGTGATCATCGACCCGGCCGGTGACCCGGAACCAGACGTGCCCTCCGTGGGGTCGGCCAACTGGGCCGGCGGGCTCGCCGCCACCCGCCATCTGCTCGACCTCGGGCACCGCGGCATCGCGGTCGTCACCGGCCCCGAGGACATGCTCTGCTCCCTCGCGCGCCTCGACGGCTTCCGCTCCGCCATGGCGATGGCCGGTGTGGAGGTCGACCCCCGCCTCGTGCGATTCGGCGACTTCCATGTCCAGGCCGGCTACGACCACGCGATGGAACTGCTCCGGCTCCGGGAACCGCCGACCGCCATCTTCGCCGGGAGCGACCTCCAGGCGCTCGGCGTACTGGAGGCGGCGCGGGTGCTCGGCGTCCAGGTGCCGGAAGATCTCTCCGTGGTCGGGTACGACGACATCCCGCTCGCCCAGTGGTCGAGCCCCGCGCTGACCACCGTGCACCAGCCACTGGTGGAGATGGCGGAGGAGGCCGCCCAGATGCTGCTGCGGCTGCGGCGCGCGTATCAGGGCGGCGGCGCCCGGCCGGACGCCCGTCCCGACGGCCGCTCCGACGCCCGTCCCGACCAGGCAGATACCCGGATCGAGTTCGGCACGCGCCTGGTCGTCAGGAACAGCACGGCGGTGGTGAAGTCCGCGACGGAGTGAATCCGTCCGTGAGAGAAACCGGACCCGGGGAAGGTGAAAGGCGACCCAGCAGGACCGGGAAGGGATGGACACCGTGGCACGACCGAGGATTCTCGTAGTGGGAGCAGGCTTCGCCGGGGTGGCGTGCGTACGCCGCCTGGAGCGGAAACTGGTGCCGGGAGAAGCGGAGATCTGCCTGGTCACGCCGTTCTCGTACCAGCTCTATCTGCCGTTGCTGCCTCAGGTGGCCTCGGGAGTCCTGACCCCTCAGTCGGTCGCGGTCTCACTGCGCCGCAGCAAGAAACACCGCACTCGGATCGTCCCCGGCGGGGCCATCGGAGTGGATCCGAAGGCGAAAATCTGCGTCATCCGGAAGATCACCGGCGAGATCGTCGACCTGCCCTACGACTACATCGTGCTCGCCCCCGGCAGCATCACCCGCACGTTCGACATCCCCGGACTCGTCGAGAACGCGCGCGGCATGAAGACGCTCGCCGAGGCCGCCTACATCCGCGACCACGTCATCGCACAGCTCGACCTCGCGGACGCCAGCGTGGACGAGAAGGAGCGCGAGGCGAGGCTCCGGTTCGTCGTGGTCGGCGGCGGCTACGCGGGTACGGAGACGGCGGCCTCGCTCCAGCGCGTCACCGACAACGCGCTGCGGCGCTATCCGAGGCTGGACCCGAAGCAGATCAAGTGGCACCTCATCGACATCGCGCCGAAACTTATGCCGGAACTCGGCGACAGGCTCGGAGCCACCGCCCTCGGCATCCTCCGCAGGCGCGGGATCGAGGTGTCGCTCGGGGTGTCGGTCGCCAAGGCCGGGCCCGACGAGGTGACCTTCACAGACGGCCGGGTGCTGCCCTGCCGCACGCTGATCTGGACGGCCGGTGTCGTCGCGAGCCCGCTGGTCAGCACGTTCGAGGCCGAGAAGGTGCACGGCCGGCTCGTGGTCTCGCCCGAGCTGCGGGTCACGGCCCTCGACGGCGTCTTCGCCCTCGGCGACGCCGCGGCCGTCCCGGACCTCACGAAGGGCGGCGACGCGATCTGCCCGCCGACCGCCCAGCACGCGCTGCGCCAGGGCCGTAAGGCCGCGGACAACGTCATCGCCGCGGTGCGCCATCAGCCGCTGCGGCGGTACGAGCACAAGGACCTGGGGCTCGTCGTCGATCTCGGCGGCAGGGACGCCGTCTCCAAGCCGATGGGTATCGAACTGCGTGGGATGCCGGCCCAGGCCGTCGCCCGCGGCTACCACTGGTCGGCGTTGCGGACCAATGTCGCCAAGGCGCGGGTGCTGACCAACTGGGTGCTCAACGCCGTCGCCGGGGACGACTTCGTACGGACCGGGTTCCAGGCACAGAAGCCGGCCACGCTGCACGACTTCGAGTACACGAACGCCTATCTGACACCGGATCAGGTACGTGAGCACGCACGCACACTGACCGCGCGCGGCTGACGGGAAGCGGGCGGAGACGGCCGGGTACGGGAAGCCTCCCGTACCCGGCCGGATCACCGAAGCCCCGGTGCGGGATCAGGTGGTGAACCGGTGCTGCCCCGACGCCACCGCGTACACGGCGCAACCGTCCTCCATCCGCAGGAACCTCGCGCCCTTGTTCCTGACGTCGCCCGCCTTCCGCGCCGGCACCCACACCTCCGCCGTGGTGTTGGGCGGCACCGAGCACTCAAGCTCGAAGCCTTCACGCTTCGACTCCCAGCGGGTGGTGATCGGCCCGTACACCGACGCGTACCGGCCCCCGGCCCGCCGCACCTCACCCCCGGGGCGCGGCCTGATCACGATCTCCTTGAAGCCGGGCCGGGCCGGCGCGATGCCCGCGACATTCGCGTACATCCACTCGCCGACCGACCCGTAGGCGTAGTGGTTGAAGGAGTTCATCCCGGCGTCCTGGAAGCTGCCGTCCGGCCTGATCGAGTCCCAGCGCTCCCACATCGTGGTCGCGCCGTTCTCGATCTGGTACCCCCAGCCGGGGAAGGTGCGCCGGTGCAGCAGCCGGTGGGCGACATCGTTGTGGCCGGTGGCGGTGAGCACCGGCAGCAGCCGGGGCGTACCGAGGAAGCCGGTCGACAGATGCCAGTCCTTCGCCTCGATCAGCGCCACCAGCCGGTCGGCGGCGGGCTTCCGGGCCGGCTCAGGCAGCAGATCCATGGACAGGGCGAGCACATAGGCCGTCTGCGTGTCGCCCTTCACCCTGCCGTCCGCCGTCACATACGCCGCCCGGAAGGCGTCGCGGACCTGGCCGAACAGCGTTTCGTACGGCGCCGGATCCTTGCCCAGCACCCGCGCGACACGCGCGGTGAGATCCGCGACGTGCGCGAAGTAGGCGGTACCGATGACGTCCTTCGGCGTCTCGTCCTCGATGTTCAGCCAGTCGCCGAAACCGTCCGCCGGACGCAGGAGGCCGTCGCTGTGCTCGCGCAGGTAGTCCAGCCACTGGAGCAGCGAGTCCCACGACACGTCGAGAATCCGCTCGTCGCCGTACGCCTGGTACAGCGCCCAGGGCACCGTGACTCCGGCGTCGCCCCAGCCGGCCGACCCGTCGCCGACGTTGCCGATGTCCGGGGCGACATGCGTGAACGAGCCGGCGTCGGTCTGCGCGTCCCGCAGGTCCTGGAGCCACTTGGTGAGGAAGCGGGCTGACTCCATGACGTACGTGGCGGTGGGGGCGAAGACGTTGATGTCGCCGGTCCAGCCGAGCCGTTCGTCCCGCGCGGGGGTGTCGGTGGGAATGGAGAGGAAGTTGCCGCGCTGACCCCAGGTGATGTTGCTGTGCAACTGATTGAGCATGGGGACGTCCGACTCGAACTCGAAGGTGAACGGCGCGGAGGTGTGCATGACCCGGCCGGTGATCGCGCTCGCGAGCGGCGTGCCCGGGAAGCCGGTGACCTCGACGTAGCGGAAACCGTGGAAGGTGAAGCGCGGCTCATACGTCTCCTCGCCCCCGCCCCTGAGGGTGTAGGTGTCGGTGGCGCGCGCCGAACGGAGGTTGGCCGTGTAGACCGAGCCGTCCGGGTTGAGCACCTCGGCGTGCCGCAGCCTCACGGTCGTGCCCGCCTCGCCCGACACCCGGAGCCGTACCGAACCGACCATGTTCTGGCCGAGGTCGAAGACGAAGACCCCCGGAGCGACGCGGGTGACCTTCTTGGCGGGCAGCTCCTTCATGACGCGCACCGGGGCGTCCAGCTCCGCGACGATCTCCGTCTCCACACCGTCGACCGGCTCGGCCGCGAGCCAGCCCGCGTCGTCGAAGCCGGGTGACGTCCAGCCCTCGGTCTCCAGCCGGGCGTCGTACTCCTCGCCCGCCTGCATGTCGGACGACACGATGGGTCCGGCAGCGGCCCGCCAGCCGTCCCCCGAGACGACCCGCTCGCTCGTCCCGTCCTCGTACGTGACCTCCAACTGGGCCAGCAGTGCGGGCCGGTCGCCGTAGTGGTGCGGTCCGAACATGCCGAGATTGCCGCCGTACCAGCCGAGCCCGAGATGCGCGCCGAGCGCGTTGGCGCCCCGCCGGACCAGAGCGGTGACGTCGTACGTCTGGTACTGCACCCGTTGGCGGTAGTCGGTCCAGCCGGGCGCGAACTGGTCCTTGCCGACCCGCTGTCCGTTGAGGTGCGCCTCGTAGTGGCCGAGCGCGGTCGTGTGAAGACGGGCGCTCGCGACGCGCTTGTCGGCCAGGCGGAAGGCGTGCCGCAGCTGGGTGGCGGGAAAGAGCGCGGGCGCCACCGCGCCCCACGGCCCGGAGCCCCACGCGGGGCCCTCCTTGGCGGCGGGCCACGCGCTGTCGTCGTAACCGGTCTGCCGCCACGCGCCGTCGGCGCCGGACGGCTCCTGGTCCGTCGTCCGCCACGCGTCGTCCGTGGGGACGGTGGTGGTGCCGTCGGGCGAGGTGAGTTCCAGTACGGCGATGAAACCGGCGGGGCTCGCGGTGGCGTTGACCGCGGAGGCCGCCACGACGTTGGCCCCCGGGCGCAGTCGGGCCGTGACGTCGACGACGGCCGGACGGCGCCAGTTCTCGGCGGGCCCGTCGGGTTCGGTCCGGCTCACTTCGGTGCCGTTCACATACACGGTGTACGCGTCGTCGGCGCCCACCACGAGCCGGGCACCCGTGACGCCGGCCGGCACGTCGACGGCGCGGCGGAACCAACGCGTCCCGGCGGGCAGGTTGTCGGTCGGTTCGCCCTCGGGGAACCAGATCCAGGACGAACCGCGCAGGCCCGGGGCCGCCGTCAGCGTGGCCGGCGCGGCGATCCACCGTGCGGACCAGGCCGCCGTGCTCATCAGCCCGGTTTCCCACCAGGCGCTCTCGCTCCAGCCGGAGACCTCACCGGCCGCGTTCCAGACCCGGACCGACCAGTGATACCGGGTCAGGGGCTTGAGCTCGGGCCCCGCGTACGGCACGAGCACCGACCGGTCCGACACGACCTTGCCGCTGTCCCACACATCGGGCTCGCCCAGCCTGTCGGGCCGGGTGGCGACCCGGATCTGGTACGCGCTCTGCGCCTGGCCGGGCGCGTCGGACAGCAGGGGCCAGCTCAGTCGGGGCTCCGGGGTGTCGAGGCCCAGCGGATTGCGTGCGTACTCGACGGTCGGTGAGCTGACCCGGAGCGCGCCGGCCCGGCCCGGACCGGCGGCGGTGCCGGCCGAGGTCGCCTCGACGGCCTGTGCCGACGGCGTGGCGGCCGTGGCGAGGGTGGTGCCCAGTGCGGCTGCGGTCGTGGTGGTGAGCATGCGGCGTCTACTGATCACGTCAACCCCAGAACAATTCGACAATGAATCGATTCACTGGTGTGAAAGTAGGGGCACCCCTTGGGTCGGTCAAGGAGTCGCGCGCACATTGCCTTGCTGGACAAGGGAATTGGGTGGGTTCGCTGAACCCTTTCAGTCCCAACTTCCCCTGGAGCCGTCCGCGCGAACGCGCATCGGTGAGGCCCGGCCGCGGAGCGTGCGCTCAGGACCGGGCGGTGCTCAGGTGCCCGGCGAGGTGTCCGGTGTGAGCCGCCGCAGCGGACCGTCGAGTTCGCGCGCGTAGAAGTCGAGGAAGCCGTCCGGGTCCGGCCCCGCGTTCATCAGGACCAGCCGGTCGAAGCCCGCGTCGGCATACGTCCGTACGGCCTCGGCGTACCTCGCGGGATCGGGCCCGCAGGCGAACCTCTCCAGGATGTCCTCCTCCCGGACAGTGGCGGTCGCCGCGTCGAAGTTGACCGGGTTGGGCAGCTCGCTCATCACCTTCCAGCCGGTCACCGCCCACCGTGAGGTCTCCAGCACGGCCCGCGCCGCGGTGTGTTCGTCGGCCGCCCACGCCACGGACACCTCGGCGTAGCGGGGCCCGGCACCGCCCGCGTCGCGGTAGTGCCGGACGATCTCCGGCTTCGCCTCGGTGGCGAACAGACCGTCTCCCAGCTCGGCGGCGATCCGCGCCGACGGCGCCCCGCTCGCGGCGACGGCGATCAGCGGCAGTTGGTCGGGCAGGTCGAAGATCCGCGCGTCCTCGACACGCAGGTGCTTGCCCTCGTACGAACGGTAGCCACCACTCCACAGCAGCCGGATGATGTCCAGGGCCTCCCGGAGCAGCTCGTGGCGGGTGCGGACGTCCTGGGGGAAGCCGGGGCCGACGACATGCTCGTTGAGGCGTTCGCCGGATCCGACGCCGAGGACGAAGCGGCCTTCGCAGAGCAGCGCGAGCGTCGCCGCCGCCTGGGCGATGATCGCCGGGTGGTAGCGGACGGTCGGACAGGTCACGCCGGTGGCCAGCCCGATGCGTTCGGTTCTGGCCGCGATCGAGCCGAGCACGGTCCAGGCGAAGGGTGAGTGCCCCTGGTTGTCGAGCCACGGATGGAAGTGGTCGCTGATCTCGACGAAGTCGAACCCCGCGCGCTCGGCGAGCACCGCCTGCCTCACCAGCTCGGCCGGGCCGAACGCCTCGGAGGCCAGTTTGTAACCGATCTGCATGTGTGGTCCTTGTCTCTGCCAGGATCTCTTTCGGGTACTCCGGGGCAGCGTCGCCGTCCGTGCCCGCGTACAGGTACCCGATGTCCCCGGTCGTCTAACGGGCCGTCGTCCGCCGGACCGGGGGCCCGGCGGACGCCCGAGGTGATCCGAGAAAATGTTGTCATGGGGTAACTGATCGCTTTAGTCTCAACCCGGACGCACCCGGAGGTCCCACGGGCTGCGGCGCCAGTGGCGAGAGGAGAACAACTGCCATGGGCACCCGCCCGAACACAGCTGTGAAATCCACCTCGGGCAGATCCGGCACCCCTTCGTCCCCCGGAACCCGGGGCCAGATCCCCGCGAGCCGGGACACGACGCGGGGGGACGACGCCGCGCAAGCCCTGTGGAACGGCCGCCCGCCCACGGTGCTGTTGATCGAGGACGACCCCGGCGACGCGCTCCTCGTCGAGGAACTCGTGGCGGACAGCGAGGTCCCGCTGCGGCTGAGCCTCGCCAGGACGCTGGCCGAGGCGATCACCGCGCTGGAGGCGGAGGTGCCGCAGTGCATCCTGCTCGACCTCCATCTCCCGGACGCCCAGGGCCTGGAGGCCCTGGAACGGGTCCTCGTCCACGCCGGCGGTTCGGCCGTGGTCGTACTGACCGGACTGGCCGAGGAGCGGTCCGGTCTCGCCGCCGTGGCCGCCGGGGCCCAGGACTATCTGATCAAGGGGCGGGTGGAGCCGGACCTGTTCGTCCGCGCCATCCGCTACGCGATCCAGCGCAAGCACACCGAACAGGCTGCGTCCGCCCTCCAGACGAGCCGGCTCCGCGCCCAGGAGAACGCCCGTCTTGAGCGCGGCCTGCTGCCCACCCCGCTGCTCCTCGACACGACCGTCGCGGTGTGCGCCCGCTACCAGCCCGGCCGCTCCCAGGCACTGCTCGGCGGCGACTTCTACGACGTCGTCCAGACGCCCGACGGCATGACCCACGCGGTTGTCGGAGACGTCTCCGGGCACGGCCCCGACGAGGCGGCACTCGGCGTGTGCCTCCGGGTCGCCTGGCGTTCCTTCGTCCTGGCGGGCGCCCGGGGCCAGCAACTCCTCGCCCTGCTCGAACAGATCCTGGTCGCCGAACGCTCCGGCCCCGAGATCTTCGCGACCCTCACCTGTCTGACCCGCGCCCCGGCGGACGAGCACATGAACCTGCAGCGCGCCGGCCACCCAGGAGTGCTGATCCGCTCGCCGGAGAGCGGCGTACGTCTGGAGGAGGTGCCGGGCGGTCCCGTACTCGGTCTGCTGCCCGGTCTGGTGGCCTGGCCCGTGACCCCCGTCCCCATCCACCGGCACGGCGCGGTGATGATGTTCACCGACGGACTCATCGAGGGACGTATCGGCACCGGTTTCGAACGGCTGGGAGAGCACGGGCTCCTGGAGATCGCCCGGCGCCACGCGCACGAACCGGCCGACACGTTCGTCGACACGCTGATCCACAGCGCGCAGAGCCTCGCGGCGAGCGGCGGTGGTCTGGCCGACGACGTCGCCGTGCTTCATCTCGAATGGAACGGTGCCACCTGATGTCCGACACAACGCGTCTTCCCGTCGGGACGCCACGCCCCTCCGGCGGCGGACCGCCGGACGACACGCCCCCGCGGTCCCGGCCCGCACCGCCCCCGCCCCGGCCGCCGTTCGGCCACCGGGTGCGTACACTCCGGCGGCTGACCGTGCAGGGCTGGTTCCTGCTGGCGGTCGGGGCGCTCTGCGTCATGACACTGGTCGCCGGGGGAGTGGCCGCGGCGGTACTCGCGCGCACCACCGACACCGGCGATCATCTGATCGACGAGGTGGCCCCGGCCCGCACCCAGGCGTTCCGGCTCCAGGCCGCCCTCCTCGACCAGGAGACAGGTGTACGCGGCTATCTCCTGACCAAGGACGAGGACATGCTGGAGCCCTACCGGCGCGGTCTCGTCGACGAGACCGCCGCGCGGGAGCGGCTGAGCGAGCTGGTCGAAGGGCTCGACCGGCCGGTCGCCGACCTGCGCGCGGTCGACCGGGCGGCGCGCGAGTGGCGCACCGAGTTCGCCGTCCCGGCGCTCGCCGGTACGGGCGACGAGGCCGCCTCGGTGGCCGAGGCGAAGCGGGCCTTCGACCGGGTGCGGGCGGCGCTCGACGCGCAGCAGGCACAGCTCGGGGACGAACAGCGGCAGGCGCGGGCCGACTTCGCCGAGGCCCGCTCCGACCGCGACCGGGCGCTGATCGCCGCCCTGGTGGCGTTCCTGCTGACCGGGGTGGCGATCACCGTCCTGGTGCACTTCACGGTGGTACGGCCGCTGGACACCGTGCGCGCCTCGTCCCGGCGTGTCGCCGACGGGGACTTCGACCACGCGATCCCCGCGCACGGGCCGGCCGATCTGCGGACCCTCGCCCAGACCGTGGAGGGCATGCGGCTGCGGGTGGTCAGCGAACTCGCCACCTCCCGGGGCAACGAGGTCGAGCTCGCCCGCCAGGCCGCCGACCTGGACGCGGGCGCGGCGGAGCTGCGGCGCTCCAACGCGGAGCTGGAGCAGTTCGCGTACGTCGCCTCGCACGACCTCCAGGAGCCGCTGCGCAAGGTCGCCTCCTTCTGCCAGCTGCTGGAGAAGCGGTACGGCGACCAGCTCGACGAGCGCGCCACGCAGTACATCGGCTTCGCCGTCGACGGCGCCAAGCGCATGCAGGTCCTCATCAACGACCTGCTCACCTTCTCCCGCGTCGGCCGGGTCCAGGACGCGCAGGAACAGGTTTCTCTGGACGCGGCCCTGGACCGTGCCGTACGGAATCTCTCGGTGACGATCGAGGAGACCGGCGCGGTGATCGACCGCCCGGCGGAGCTGCCCGAGGTCGTCGGGGACCCGACGCTGCTCACGATGGTCTGGCAGAACCTCGTGGGCAACGCGGTCAAGTTCCGCCACCCCGACCGGGACCCGCGCGTCGGCATCGCGGTCGATCGCGAGGAGGGGGCCGACTCCTGGACGTTCACCGTCACCGACAACGGAATCGGCATCCCCGAGGAGTTCGCCGAGAAGGTCTTCATCATCTTCCAGCGGCTGCATGCCAGGGACGCGTACGCGGGTACCGGCATAGGCCTGTCACTGTGCAAGAAGGTCGTCGAGCACAGCGGCGGCCACATCTGGATCGACACGGACCACACCGACGGCACCCGTATCGCCTTCACCCTCCCCGTCGAGCAGCGGCGCCCCGCCGCCGTCGAGCCGTCCCCGCCGGCCCCCCTCACCGAAGGAAGCACCGTATGAGTACGTCGCCCCAGTCGCAGCCCGTCGAAGTACTGCTGGTCGAGGACGACGCGGGTGACGAGCTCATGACCCGGGAGGCCTTCGAGGACAACAAGATCGGCAACACGCTGCATGTCGTACGGGACGGTCTGGAGGCTCTGGACTTCCTCTACCAGCGCGGCGAGCACGCCGAGGCGCCCCGCCCCGATCTCATCCTGCTCGACCTGAACCTGCCGAAGTACGACGGCCGGCAGGTGCTGGAGAAGATCAAGTCCGACCCCCACCTCAGCCATATTCCGGTGGTCGTCCTCACCACGTCGGCGGCCGAGGAGGACATCCTGCGCAGCTACAAGCTGCACGCCAACGCCTATGTCACCAAGCCCGTCGACCTCGACCAGTTCATCAAGGCGATCCAGCAGATCGACGACTTCTTCGTCACCGTGGTCAAGCTGCCGCGCTTGTTCTGAGACCGGCCGGCCGCGCTGTTAAGCTGCGTCACGAAAGATTGTTTCCCTGCGGCAACAGTCTTGGCGGGCGCGCACTCCCAACCCCGCACCATCCACCACTCGCACGCGGAAATGGGGCGCGATGATGTCAGGCGCTGTCCGCCGCCGTGCCCTGGTCCTCGTCCGTGGGACGCGCCTGCGCCGCGGCGTCGAGCCGGGCGGACGCCGCCGCGTGGAACGCGGTCAGCCCCTCCGTGAGCGCGGCCACGGCCGCGGGGTCCATGCCGTCCAGTACGGCACTGACCTCACGGGCCCGGATCGCCCGGTGCTCGTCCAGCACCTTGCGACCGCGCGGGCTCAGCCGCAGCTCCACCTCACGCCGGCTCGTCGTGCTGGTGCGCCGCTCCACCAGGCCCAGGGCCTCCATCCGGTCACACAGCCGGCTGACCGACGGAGGGCGGGAGCCGAGCGCCTGGCCCAGCGAGCGCAGGTTCGTTCCGTCGTACTTCTCCAGCACGAGCAGGGCCCTGAGCTGCGAGGGCGACACCGTTCCCGACGGCGCCGCCTCCTGGCCGCGCCCCCACAACACCTCAAGCAGCTCCGAGGCGGCACGAGCGGCCTCGGACATCTTCTCGCGCGGACGCGGCTGACCGGTGAGGGGGGACATCCGTCCACTGTGTCACCCGACGGCGACCTGTGTCAGCTCTGCCCCGCCCAGGAGGCCGCCCGCCGGGCGGCCCGCGAGTCCACCCCCGTCCCCCTATCAAGAATGTCTGAGAGACCGTGACGCAACGCGACGATGAACTCGGAAGATCGGTGCGGGCAGCCGCGCCGTACGCGCTCGTGGACAAGGTGCGCGACGCGCTCGCCGCCTCGCACGGCGCGACGAGGGTGCAGCTCTTCCTCGCCGACTACGGATTCACCGTCCTCACTCCGTACGACCCGCTCCCGGGCAAGGAACAGCCGCTCTCCCTCTACAACAGCCCCGAGGGGCGCGCGTTCGGCAGCCAGGAACCGCGCGAGCAGCAGGTCAGGCACGGCGACGCCGTCGACCACCATCTGCCGGTGACCGTGCGCGGCGAACGCATCGGGATCCTCTCCGTCCGGCTGCCGGGGGACCGGTCCACCCCGGAGGCCGTGGACGAGCTGACACATGTCGCCGATCTGCTGGGGCACGAGATCCTGGTCGCCGAACGGGACACCGACGCCTACCAGCGGGCCCGCCGGATCAGCAGGCTCACTCTCGCGGCGGAGATGCAGTGGCAGTTGCTTTCGGCGCGTGCCTGCAGTGCCGAGGAGTTCGCCATCGGCGCCCAGTTGGAGCCGGCCTACGCCATCCACGGGGACAACTTCGACTGGGCCGCCGACGAGGAGCAGCTGACCCTCGCCGTCACCAACGGCATGGGTGAAGGCATCCAGGCGTCCCTGCTCAGCAACCTCGCCGTCAACGCGCTGCGCAACGCGCGTCGCTCGGGCCTCGACATCGCCGGCCAGGCCGCCCTCGCCGACCAGGCGCTCTACGAGCAGCACCGGGGCGCCTCGTACGTGTCGACGCTCCTGATGCGTTTCGAGCTGGCGACGGGCCGTGTGGAGGTCGTGGACGCGGGCTCGCCGCAGCTGTGGCGCCAGCGCGGCCGGACGGTCGAGCGCGTCCCCGTCGAGGCGCAGCTTCCGCTCGGCATGTTCGAGGAGTCCCACTACGAGGCCCAGGATTTCCACGTACTGCCGGGCGACCGGCTGCTCATGGTGAGCGACGGTGTGTACGAGGCGCTCTCACCGGACGGTGAGCCGTACGGGGAACGGGCGCTGGCCCGCGCGATCCACTCCACGACCCTGCTTCCGGCGGCGACGGTGCCGCGTGCCCTGCTGCGCGCGCTCGCCGAGTTCCGCAAGGCGGACACGACGGACGACGCGCTCGCGCTCTGCCTCGACTGGTCCGGCAGACCGGACGCCGGACAGGCCCCGGGGCCACCGCTTGCGGCGCCGGACGCCGTCGGGATGTCCTCGGCCGAGGGCTGAACGGGGGGGGGGGGGGGCCGGGGCCGCCCCCCCCCACCCCCAACTCTCAGGGGGCGGCCGTGGATCACTCCTCGGCGAGCATGCCCGTACGCAAGGTCCTCAGGATGCCGGTGAGCAGCCGGGACACATGCATCTGCGAGACCCCCAGCTCGGCCCCGATCTCGGCCTGCGTCATCTCGCGCCCGAAACGCATCTCGACGATCAGGCGCCGGCGCTCGTCGAGCCCCTCCAACAGCGGAGCCAGTGCCTGGAAGTCCTCGACCAGCTCCATCGCCGGATCGCACTCGCCGAGCGTGTCCGCGAAGGTCCGCCCGCCGCTGCCGCCCGGCCCGTCGTCCCCGCTGTCACCCGGCAGATCGAGCGAACCGGCGGTGTAGCCGTTGGCGGCGACACGCCCGTCGATGACCTCCGCCTCGGTCAGCCCCAGATGTCCGGCCAGCTCCGCCACCGTCGGCGCACGGCCGAATCTGTCGGTCAGCGCGTCCTGGGCCTTGACCAGGTCCGTACGCAACTCCTGGAGCCTGCGCGGCACATGCACGGCCCAGGTGGTGTCCCGGAAGAACCGCTTGATCTCCCCGTGGATGTAGGGCACGGCGAAGGAGCTGAACTCCACCTCGCGGGACAGGTCGAACCGGTCGATGGCCTTGATCAGTCCGATCGTGCCGACCTGGAGCACGTCCTCCATGTCACCGCTGCCGAGATTCCGGAAGCGCCGCGCGGCGAATCTGACCAGGGACTGGTTCATCTCGATCAGGGTGTTCCGGGCGTACTGGTACTCCGGCGTGCCTTCTTCGAGCACCTGGAGCCGGTCGAAGAAGAGCTTCGACAGCTTCCGCGCGTCCCTGGGGGTGACCTTCGCCGTGTCCTCGATCCAAGGGAGCTCGCCACCCGGCGAGTCCGCAGGAGTAATGGCCGCTCCGGTGCCCGTGAGGGCCGGAGCGGCGGGGGAATGCGTACTCATCGTCACGTCATCGCCTTCGCTGGTGTGGATGCTCTGCTGCGATGCCACTGGCTGAGGGCCCGTCCGTTCCCACCGTGGCCTAATAGTTGCCGCCTGGCAAGTATTGCCGCGAAGTGGCGCTTCTAACGCGATGCCTGGCTGAAGATCGCCTAGCATGTTCGCGGAAGGCATGGTGAGTCGTGGTACTGAAAACTTTCGGCTGGGCGTTCGGCTTCACCGCTCTCGGCCTCGTGGCGGCGGTGTTCTACGACGGATGGGCCGCACTCGGAGTCGTGGCGATCCTGACTGTGTTGGAGGTCTCGCTGTCCTTCGACAACGCGGTCATCAACGCCGGAATCCTCAAGAGGATGAGCGCCTTCTGGCAGAAGATCTTCCTCACGATCGGCGTCCTCATCGCCGTGTTCGGCATGAGGCTCGTGTTTCCCGTCTTCATCGTCGCGGTCACCGCCAAGCTCAGCCCCGTCAAAGCGGTGCAGCTGGCGGTCAACGACAAGGACCAGTACCAGCAACTGGTCACCGACGCCCACCCGTCGATCGCCGCCTTCGGCGGAATGTTCCTGCTGATGATTTTCCTCAGCTTCATCTTCGAGGAACGCGACATCAAGTGGCTCGGCTGGATCGAACGCCCGCTCGCCAGGCTCGGACAGTTCGAGATGCTCTCCGTCTGCCTCGCGCTGATCGTGCTGCTGATCGCCTCCATGACGGTCGCCACCAACGCCCACCAGCACGGCGGCGAGCACGCCGACAAGGCGCAGACGGTCCTCACCTCCGGACTCGCCGGCCTCATCACCTATCTGCTCGTCGGCGGGCTCTCCAGTTTCTTCGAGAACAGACTCGCCGCGGAGGCGGACGCACAGGCCGAGGCCCAGGTCATCCCGCAGCGCGGGCCGGAGCGGGAGACGGCGTCCGGCCGACGCGGCAACGGCGGTCCCACGATCGCCGCCGTCACCGGCAAGGCCGCCTTCTTCATGTTCCTCTACCTCGAAGTCATCGACGCGTCCTTCTCCTTCGACGGAGTGATCGGCGCGTTCGCCATCACCAACGACATCGTGCTGATGGCGCTCGGCCTCGGAATCGGCGCGATGTACGTCAGGTCGCTCACGGTCTACCTCGTCCGCCAGGGCACCCTCGACGACTACGTCTATCTGGAGCACGGCGCGCACTACGCGATCGGCGCCCTCGCCGTCATCCTGATCATCACCATCCAGTTCCAGATCAGCGAGATCATCACCGGCCTCATCGGTGTCGTCCTCATCGGCTGGTCCTTCTGGTCGTCGGTCCTGCGCAACCGGCGGATCGCGGCGGGCCGGCCCCGCCCGTCGGACATGGCCTGATCCGCACCCGACGGCCGGTCAGGCGAAAGTCCACGTACCGGGAGAAGGTGGACGCAACGCACACGGCCGACGGAGGGCTCCATGACCAAATCCGACGCGGTGACCGCCCACGACGCGGCGCCCGCCCTCCACTGCCTGGTGACCGGCGCCACCGGCTACATCGGCGGCCGGCTCGTGCCCGAACTGCTGGACGCCGGGCACCGGGTGCGCTGTCTCGCCCGTACGCCCGAGAAACTGCGCGACCACGTGTGGGCGGGCCGGGCCGAGGTCGTACGGGGCGATGTCACCGACGCCGATTCGGTCGGCGACGCCATGCGAGGCATCGACGTGGCGTACTACCTGGTCCACTCGCTCGGCACCGGTCCCGGCTTCGAACGGACCGACCGTGAGGCCGCCCGGATCTTCGCCGAACAGGCCCACGCGGCGGGCGTCCGGCGCATCGTCTATCTGGGTGGACTGGCCCCGGTCGGCGTACCGGAGCGGAACCTCTCGCCCCATCTGCGCTCCCGTACCGAGGTCGGGCACATCCTGCTCGACTCGCGCGTCCCCACCACCGTGCTGCGCGCCGCCGTCATCATCGGATCGGGCTCGGCGTCCTTCGAGATGCTGCGGTATCTCACCGAACGCCTCCCGGTGATGGTCACTCCGAGCTGGGTACGGAGCCGGATCCAGCCCATCGCGGTACGCGACGTCCTGCGCTACCTCGTCGGCAGCGCCCGGATGCCCGCCGACGTCAGCCGCGCCTTCGACATCGGCGGCCCCGACGTCCTCACCTACCTGGACATGATGCACACCTACGCCGCTGTCGCCGGACTCCGGCACCGGCTGATCATGCCCGTTCCGGTCCTCACCCCGACCCTCTCCAGCCAGTGGATCGGCCTGGTCACCCCCGTACCCCCCTCGATCGCCCGGCCGCTCGCCGAGTCCCTGCGCCACGAAGTCGTCTGCCACGAGCACGACATCGCGCGGTACGTCCCCGACGCACCCGGCCGTCCCCTCGCCTTCAAGGAGGCGCTGACCCTGGCGCTCCGACGGATCCAGGACGCCCAGGTGACCACCCGCTGGTCCTCCGCCTCCGTCCCCGGCGCGCCGAGCGACCCGCTGCCGACGGACCCCGACTGGGCGGGCGGGAGCCTCTACACCGACCACCGCGAACTGACCGTGAACGTGGGCCCCGAGGCACTGTGGCGGGTCGTCGAAGGAATCGGCGGCAACAACGGCTGGTACTCCTTTCCGCTGGCGTGGGCCGTGAGGGGCTGGCTCGACCGGCTCGTCGGTGGCGTCGGGCTGCGCCGGGGACGCCGGGACGCCGCCCGCCTGCGGGTCGGCGACTCGCTGGACTTCTGGCGCGTCGAGGAGATCGAACCGGGCCGGCTGCTGAGGCTCCGCGCGGAGATGCGGCTGCCGGGACTCGCCTGGCTGGAGATGCGCGTCGAACGCGACGAGCCGGGCCGTACGCGCTACCGGCAGCGCGCCGTGTTCCATCCACGCGGGCTCCTCGGCCACGCGTACTGGTGGAGCGTCGCACCGTTCCACGCCGTCGTCTTCGGCGGGATGGCGCACAACATCGCACAGGCGGCGACCAAGGACACGGCGGCTCCGGTCCTCGACGTGTAGGACCCGCCCGGCGATCGACGACCACGGACACCGGAGAACTCGGTCGCGGACGCCCGTACGACTGTGCACACTGTCGTGCGTGGATCGCACGGTGGAGATCGCGGATCGGCTGGCCGAAGTGGGCGGCGTCGTCGGAGTGTGCCTGGGAGGCAGCCGGGCGACGGGAGCACACAGTCCCGACTCCGACTTCGACCTGGGCCTGTACTACCGGCGGCCCCTGGACACCGCCGCCCTGCGGCTGCTCGCCGCCGAGCTGACCGGTGAGCCGGTGGAGGTGACCGAACCGGGCGGCTGGGGGCCATGGGTGGACGGCGGTGCCTGGCTCACCGTGGACGGCCACCGCGTCGACTGGATCTACCGCGACCTGGACCGGGTGCACCGCGCCTGGGAACAGTGCCTGGCCGGGCGGTTCGAGATCGGTACCCAGACCGGTCATCCCTTGGGTGTGTACTCCCACGCCTACGTGGGTGAGCTGTCCGTCGGGAGCGTTCTGGCCGACCCGAGCGGCGAGCTCCGGACCCTGCGGCGGGAGACTCGCCACTATCCGGAGCCGCTGCGCCGAGCCCTCATCGACAACGCGCGCTGGGAGGCGCCGTTCATCCTGGCCGGCGCCCGCAAGGGAGCGGCGCGCGGGGACGCCTTTTATGTCGCGGGCTGTCTCTTCCGCGCGGTCGGAGTCCTCGTACACGCCCTTCACGCCCATGACAGAAGCTGGGTGCTCAACGAGAAGGGAGCGGTACGGGCCGCGGGACGACTCGCCGTCGCCCCCGCCGACTTCGCCGAACGGGCGCAGGCCCTCTTCGCCGCGCCGGGCTCGACACCGGACACGCTCGGGGCCACGCTGGACGACGCCGAGAGGCTGGCCGCCGAGGTCACCGGCGCGGTCCACGATACGACCGGTGATTGACCCGGTTCGGCCGCTGCGGTTACGTTGCCGGACATGCAGCGATCCGCGCACCTGACGACTCGAGGTCACATCGATCTCAAGCGTGTGTGCTCCGCGGCGTGTCACCAGGGCTGACGACACAGCGCCCAAGCGGTCCGGCCGGCCCTCGACGCCATGCGTCCCGAGGGCGCCGCCGCCGCCATCGAGCATCTGGAAGACACCCGTGAGAGAAACGCCGGTGCCCGTCCGTCGCCCACCCACCTCCGTACGCCGCGCGGACATCCCGCCGGTCACCGCACCACCCCGCCGCGCCCCGGGCACGAAGACCGTGCTGAACGCCGTCCTCGACCACGGCCCGGTCGCCCGCAGCACCGTCGCACGCCTCACCGGGCTGTCGCCGGCGTCGGTCACCGGACACACCGCCCAACTGCTGGCCCGGGGACTGATCCGGGAGAGCCCCGAGACCACCGGACCGCGCGGGCTCGGTCGGCCGCACGTTCCCGTGGACATCGACACCGGCCGCTACCTCGTGGCGGGCGCGCACATCGCCGTCACCAACTCCACGCTGTCCCTGATGGATCTGCGGGGCCGGATCGTCGCCGAGGACCGGCAGCCGCACCGGGGAACCCGACCGCACCCGCGACAGGTGCTGGACTCGCTCGCCGGGCGGCTGCCCCGGCTCATGTCCTCGCATGCCGGAGGCCGTGCGGTGCTGGCCCTCGGGGTGGCCACCGGCCACCGGGTGGATCCCGGGGCCGGAGTGATCATTCGGCATCCGCAGCTCGGCTGGCGGGACGTGGCCGTACGGGACCACCTTGCCGGCGCGACCGGGCTGCCGGTCCATGTGGACAGCCACGCACGGGCGCTGGCGCGAGCGGAGCAGCTGTTCGGTGAGGCGTCGACGCGCGGGAGCGCGGTGCTGCTGTTCGTCGGCGCCGTGGTGGACGCCGCTTTCGCCACCGCCGGAGAGGTGCACCTCGGGCCCCGGCACGGTGCGGGAAGCATCGCGCATCTGCCGGTCGGTGGTAACGGCAGCCTTGAATCGGAGGTCTCCGAGGGGGCGATGGTGCGGCTCGCGGCCGAACAGGGTTACGCCGTACCGTCGTTCCCCGCTCTGCTGGACCGTGCGCTGGCGGGGGAGACGCGAGCGCACGAGCTGTTCCGCCGCCGCGCCAGGCTTGTCGGCCGGGCGGCGGCGCTGCTGCTGGACATGTTCGACCCCGAGGTACTGGTCGTGGTCGAGCCGGGCACGGGGCTGCTCCCGCACTGCCTGGACGATCTGCGGGCGGAGGTGGCGGAACACTCCCTCGTCTGTGACGACCCCCAACGGGCCGTCGTGGCAAGCAGCTTCACCGGCAGCGTGCTGTCCACGGCGGGCGCGGCCGTGGCGCTGGGCGCCCTGTACGCGGACCCGCTCGGCCCCTGGCCCGCGCTGACGGCCGTGTCATGAACCGCCGGCAGACCCGAGTTAATTCAAAGAGTTGCATTGTTGACCGGGCCCGAAGACGCGACCGACAATGAGTTCATGACCATTCGGCAGCGGATTCCGCGGTACGTGCCCTGCCTCTGTTGTCGCGCCTGAATTCCCTCCGCGTTTGCATTCTCCTCGCGCCACGGTCCACCCTCAATTCACCGGCGACGGCGTCCGGCCCGCTCGGTGCGCCCCGGACCGCCTGGTCCCACGCGTGCGTACGCCCGTTACCCGCAGGGCCGCCGCCTGCTCATTTCCGCTGATCCCACCTCTCTTCCTGGGGGAGACGTTGACTCTCATAGTGTCGTCGCATATCACCGCTGGCATCGCCCCGGAGCGCTTCAAGAAGGCCTTCCGCCGATATCCGGCGGGCGTCGTCGTCGTCACCGCCGACGCCGGCCACGGTCCGGTCGGATTCACCGCCACCTCGCTCACGTCCCTGTCCCTCGCCCCGCCGCTCGTGTCGTTCGGTATCGCCCTCTCCGGATCGTCCTGGCCGACGATCGAGCGCGCGTCGTCGGCCGTCGTCAACTTCATCTGCGCCGAACAGGAGCCGCTGGCAAGGACGTTCGCGACCAGCGGCGCCGACAGGTTCGCCGCGCCGACCGCCTGGCACCGCCTGCCGGAGGGGGACCCCGTACTCGACGATGTGGCCGGCTGGCTGCGGCTGAGCATCCAGCAGATCGTCCCCGCCGGTGACCACCGGATCGTCGTGGGCCGGGTCGAGGAAGCCGAGCACGACGAAAGCCGGCGCCCGCTGCTCTTCCACGACGGCCGCTATGTCGCGCTCTGAGCCGTACCGGCGGCCGTAACCCCACAGCCGGCCCTCCCGCCCGCCCCGCCCCAGGAGAAGAAGACGCATGTCACGAGAGCCTGACCGCAAGCCCCTGCACCTCAACGCCTTCCTGATGACGGCCGGCCATCACGAGGCCGCCTGGCGGCTCCCGCGAAGTCCCACCGACGGCACGGACGTCGAGCACTACAAGAATCTGGCCCGTATCGCCGAGCGCGGCAGACTCGACTCCCTCTTCCTCGCCGACGGCCCCGTCCTGCACGGCGACCCGGGCCGCCGGCCCTCCAGCATCCTGGAACCCACCGTGCTGCTGACCGCCCTCGCCGGTGTCACCAGCAGGATCGGCCTCATCGCCACCGCGTCCACCAGCTACAACGAGCCGTACAACCTGGCCCGCAGGTTCGCCTCCGTCGACCATGTCTCGCGCGGTCGCGCCGGCTGGAACATCGTCACCACGGCAGGCGCCGACGCCGCCCGCAACTTCGGTCTGGACGACACCCCGGCGCACCACGAGCGCTACCTGCGGGCGGCCGAATTCCTCGAAGTGGCAACGAAGTTGTGGGACAGCTGGGCCGACGACGCGGTGGTGGCCGACAAGGAGCGCGGAATCCACGCGCTCGCCGAACGCGTCCGGCCGATCGACCACCGCGGACCCCACTTCCGGGTCGACGGGCCGCTCAACGTGCGGCGCTCCCCGCAGGGTTACCCCCTCCTCGTCCAGGCCGGATCCAGCGAGGACGGCAAGGACTTCGCGGCGCGCTACGCGGAGGCGGTGTTCACCGCCCAGCAGACCCTGGAGGAGGGCGTCGCCTTCTACAAGGACGTCAAGCAGCGCGCGGTGGCCTTCGGGCGCGACCCGGACGGCATCAAGATCCTGCCGGGGATCGTGCCGGTCATCGGCGACACGGAGGCCGACGCGCTGGAACTGGACGCGGAGCTGGACCGGCACATCGTCCCCGAGTACGCCCGCCGGCAGCTGTCCCGGCTGCTCGGCGTCCCCGAGGAGCGGCTGGTACTCGACGAGGAGCTGCCCGACGACATTCCCACCGAGGACGAGATCGAAGGAGCCAAGAGCCGTTTCACCCTGGTCGTGGAGCTCGGCAGACGCGAGCGCCTGACGGTGCGTCAGCTCATCGGCAGGCTCGGCGGTGGCCGCGGACACCGCACCTTCGCGGGCACCGCCGAGCAGGTGGCCGACACCATCGAGCACTGGTACGACAGCGGTGCGGCGGACGGCTTCAACATCATGCCCGCGCTGCTCCCGTCCGGCCTGGAAGCCTTCGTCGACCAGGTCGTGCCGATCCTCCAGGAGCGGGGCCTCTTCCGTACGGAGTACACCGGCACCACCCTGCGCGAGCACTACGGACTGCCGCGCCCCGCCAACCGGCTGTTCGACACGGTGGAGAGCCCCGCCGGTACGGGCTGACGGCGACCCTTCCGACGGAGGAGGACAGGCGGGGACCGGAGCGGGGCGGAGCCGTACGCGATACTGCGCGCATGCGCATTTCAGCCAGAGCGGACTATGCGGTACGTGCCGCGCTGGAGCTCGTGACGTCCCGCGACGAGGCTCCGTTGAAGGCGGAGGCGATCGCCGCCGCCCAGGACATCCCGCACAAGTTCCTCGAAGGCATCCTCAACGACATGCGCCGGGGCGGGCTGGTGGTGAGCCGGCGGGGCGGCAACGGCGGTTACCGGCTGGCCAGGGCCGCGGACTCCATCACCATCGCCGATGTCATCCGCGCGGTGGACGGACCTCTCGTCTCGGTGCGCGGGGTCCGTCCGCCCGAGCTCTCGTACACCGGCCCCGCCGAGTCCTTGCTGCCGCTGTGGATCGCGCTCAGGGCCAATGTCCGCCAGATCCTGGAGCTGGTGACCCTGGCGGACGTCGCCTCGGCCGGGCTGCCGGACGACGTGTCCGCGCTCGCGGCGGACCCCGAGGCATGGACCAACCCGTGAGCCGCGCACCGGTCCACGTCCGGTTTCGCTGACCGGAACGCGAGTCCACCATATGAACGCGCACTTGGGGGAGCGATGACTCCGTGCCAGTATTCCTACTAATCCAGTGGGAAAACTAGGGATGTTGGAGGTGGCCGGCACCGTGCCGACGAAACCCGTGGTCCGAACCGCCGCCCTGCACAAGCCCGCCGTGCCCGACGACGCCATGTGGCCGCGCGTCACACGGGAGGTGGCCGACGATCTCGCCGCCGACGCGATCGCCCGCGACCGAGCGGGCAAGCCGCCGTACGACGAGGTGGCACGGCTGCGCGAAGCCGGTCTGCCCGCGCTCCTGACGCCACCCGTACCTCCCGGCCGGAGCCTCACCGGTCCCGGCCCCTCACTGGACCCGGACGGTCACGGCGGCCGTGGCGGTCACGGCGGTCCCAGCGGCGCCGACTGGCGCACCGCTGCCGCCGTGATCCGTGAGATCGCGGCGGCCGACGGGTCCATCGGCGAACTCATCGCGCGGCACTACGTGCTCTCGTGGAGCAGCCGCTTCTTCGGCCCGCACGGGGAAGACCTGGCCGCCGGACACGAGCCGCCCGCTGTCGCCCACGGCTGGCTCCTCGGCGGCGGCACCGACCTCCCGGACCCGGAGACCGGCCCCGGCCTCACCCTCTCGCCGACCAGGTCGGGCCATCTGCTCAACGGAAGCAGGACCTTCGCCGCCGGTGTCACCGTCGCCGACCGGCTCGTCGTCGGCGCGACGTCCACGCACTCGGGCGAACTGCTGATCGCGCTCGTGAACCCGGCCCACCCCGGCGTACTCGCCGGCACCGACAACGACCGCCTCGGCCAGCGGCTCACCGGCGCGGGCAGCGTCGACTTCGACAACGTGCCCGTGGGCGCCGGCCACATCCTCGGCACGATGCCACGCGACGAACACGCGGTCTCCGCGTACACGGCGCTCGCGCCGCTCGCCCTGCGGCTCGTCCTCAGCCATGTCGCCCTGGGCATCGCGGAGGGCGCTCTCGCCGAGGCCCGCGACGTCAGCCGGGCGGTACGTCCCGCGCCGCGGTCCGCGGCGCCGGATGCCGCCACGTACGCCGTACGCCCGAGCGGCGACCCGTATCTCCTGCTCGCGTACGGGGAGTTGGCGACCGCGGCCCACACCGCCGCCGCCGTCGTGGAACGCGCGACGGACGCCCTGGAGCAAGGGCTGCGCACCGGGCGGGACATCGGCATGGACGAGCGCGCCGAGATCGCCGTCCTGGTCGCCGCGGCCGAGGCCGTCACCGGCAGGTCAGCCGTCGACATCACCACGCGCATCCTCGAACTCACCGAAGCGGCGACGTCCTTCGACGGTGGCCCGGCGCTCGACAGATTCTGGCGCAACGCCCGCGCCCTGACCGCGCAGAGCTCACCCACCCACCGGCTCCGCGACATCGGCGACCACTACCTCAACGGGACGCACCCGCCCTTCGCCGCCCGCTCCTGAGAGCTCCGGCTCCCGGCCGGGACCGGCCGGGCGGGCGCGCGCCAGTACCCGCCGGTGTGCTCCGCGCCCACCGATGGGGCAATCCCGTCCCGGGGAATCCGCATGGGATCGGATGGCGGGCGTCATCGAAAGACGCCCTCCTCCGTCTCGTGTCCCGAGCCCGCGGCCCGGACCATCCACGGGACCGAGCGGGGGCCTCAGGCAGGGGAGCCCTGTTGAAGCTCAGACGTGTCGCCGCCGCAGTCGTCGGATCCGCAGTGATCGCCGTCGCGGCCGCGCCGCCCTCGTCCTCGTCCCCCTCCGCCCCCTCCGGCTCCGCCCGCACCTCGGCGGTCGCCCCCAACACCGGCCTGGCGAAGTTCTCCGCGGCGTTCACCCAGTCGCAGACGGCGCCCGAGATGTCGCCGTCCGGCGCCAACGACTGGACCTGCCGGCCGAGCGCCGCGCACCCGCTTCCCGTCGTGCTGATCCACGGCACCTGGGCGAACGCCTACGCCAACTGGTCGGGGCTGTCGCCCGTACTGAAGAAGGCCGGCTACTGCGTCTACGCCCTCAACTACGGCGCGCCCGACGGCGACGTGTTCAAGGGCAGGGGCCACATCCCCGAGTCCGCCAAGGAGGTGGCCGCCTTCGTCGACAAGGTCCTGGACGCCACCGGCGCGGAGAAGGCCGACCTGGTCGGACACTCCCAGGGCGGCGGGCTGCTGCCGCGCTGGTACCTCACGTTCGACGGGGGCGCCGCGAAGACGCGTCGGCTGGTGGGCATCGCGCCCAGCAACCACGGGACGACGGCCTCCGGCATGGCGAGCCTCGCCAAGTCTCTGCGGGTGCTGGACACCACGGCGCAGATGGCCGGACAGTCGGCGAAGGACCAGACGATCGGCTCGGACGTCAACGCGCGGCTCGACGCCGGAGGCGACACCATGCCCGGCGTGCGGTACACGACCGTCGTCACGCGCACCGACGAAGTGGTCACCCCCTACCGGCAGCAGTACCTCAAGGCGGGCCCCGACGCCCCGGTGGAGAACCTCGATCTCCAGGACGCGTGCCCGACCGACATGAGCGCGCATCTGGGCATCGCCTACAGCGACGTGATGTACCGGATGGTGCTGGGCGCCCTCGACCCGGCGAACGCCCGCCCGGCGAACTGCTTCAGCTGAGTGCGGTTCACCGGCCGGCGGTGGCCGGAAAGGGGAGGCACGGCCGGAGGCCGCGCGACACCATGGGGCGCATGACGCCACCGACGCGACCTCCGGACCGGTCCCGCACCACCCCTGACACGCCTTCCTCGGCCTCGGCCCGACAGGAAGCCGCCCGCAGGAGTCTCGAAGGGCTCGCCCTCGGCGACGCCTTCGGCGAGCGCTGGTTCCCGCTCTTCCGTGACCGGCCGCAGGCGTACGCGGAGATCAAGGCCCGCACCACGCCGCGAGAGCCCGTGTGGCACTGGACCGACGACACCGCGATGGCGCTCGCCGTCCGGCGCGTCCTCGACCAGTACGGCTTCATCGACCAGGACCGTCTCGCCCTCTGTTTCGCGCTCACCTTCGACGCCGACCCCGGACGCGGTTACGGCCACGGCATGCACATCCTTCTGCCCCAACTCCTGGCGGAACCGGCGAGTTGGCGGGACCTCGCTCCCACTCTCTTCGAAGGCGGGAGCCTCGGCAACGGAGCGGCGATGCGCGTCGGGCCCCTCGGCGCCTGGTTCGCGGACGACCTCGAACGCGTCGCGGAACAGGCCACCTTGTCGGCCGAGGTGACCCACGCCCATCCGCAGGGCATCGCGGGCGCGGTGGCCGTCGCGGTCGCCGCCGCGCTCTCGGCCCGCGGCGGGCTGTCGCTCGCGGCGGTCGTGGAGGCGACTCCGGAGGGGCCGGTACGGGACGGTCTGGCGCGGGCGGTGGACGTCCCCTTCGACACCGAGCCCTGGAAGGCGTCGGACATCCTCGGCAACGGACAGCGCATCCGGGCCGACGACACCGTCCCGTTCGCCGTCTGGACGGCGGCCCGGCACCACGACGACCTGGAGGCCGCGCTCTGGTCGACGGCCGAGGCCTTCGGTGACGTCGACACCACATGCGCCATCACCGGCGGCATCGTGGGCGCGCGTACGGGAGTGGACGCCGTCCCGCGCGAGTGGCTGGACCGGCGGGAGGGACTGGGCTGAGGGCGGGGCCGGGGCAGGGCACTCGGACGCACTAATCGCTCGTACGTTCGACTGTGTGGTTATGCTGAACGCATGGCAGCACACGCACAGGGTTCGCTCTTCGACCAGACCGACGAGATCCGGCTCGGTCCCCTCAGGGACGTCCGGCGGACCGTGCTCGGCGACGGCGCGTGGATCGACCTGCTCCCCGGCTGGCTCACCGGGGCCGACGCCCTGCACGAGGAACTGGCCTCCGGCGTGCCCTGGCGCGCCGAGCGGCGGCAGATGTACGAGCGGGTGGTGGCCGTGCCGAGGCTGCTCGCCTTCTACGGAGAGCGGGACGGCAGGCGGGAGGAGCTGCCGCACCCCGTTCTGGCGGAGGCGCGCGACGCGCTGAGCGCGTACTACGCCGACGAACTGGGCGAGCCCTTCGTGAGCGCCGGCCTCTGCTACTACCGGGACGGCCGCGACGGGGTCGCCTGGCACGGCGACCGCACCGGCCGGGGCTCCCACGAGGAGACCATGGTCGCGATCCTCTCCGTCGGCGCCCCACGCGATCTGGTGCTACGGCCCCGGCAGCGCCCCGGCTCCGTCATCCGCAAGCCGCTCGGGCACGGCGACCTCATCGTGATGGGCGGCTCCTGCCAGCGCACCTGGGAGCACGCGATCCCCAAGACGGCGCGCGCCGTCGGCGCGCGCATCAGCGTCCAGTTCCGCCCGCAGGGCGTGAGTTGACCGCGCCGAAGCCGACTGGGGCCCACTGAGCGTGGCGAAAGGCTCGTCAGTGGTCACACTCAGATCACGCATAGCCAAGGGATGTTCAAGGGCCCACCAAGAGTTGGCATGCACGAAAGTCCTTTAATATTACGGACGTTAGCGTCCGTACGTGAAAATCACCCCACATGCCCAGACGCCGGTGACGACCAGCCGCCGCGCTCTGCTCCGTGCCTCCGTTGCCACCGCGGCGGTCTCGACCGCCGCCGGAAGCGCACTCATCACCGGCGCCGGGCCGGCGGGCGCCGCCACCCGGGCGCCCATCTCGCGCGACAAGAGGCCCACCACCCCCGCCGCCGCGCTGGCCGAACTCTCGGCCGGCAACCGCCGCTGGCGCACCTTCAAGCAGCAGCACCCGAACGAGTCGAGGGCCGTGCGGCAGGAACTGGTCTCCGGCCAGGCTCCCTTCGCACTGATACTCGGCTGCATCGACTCCCGAGTCCCGCCGGAGCTCGTCTTCGACCAGGGGCTCGGCGACCTCATGACCGTCCGTTCAGCCGGTGAGGTCCTGGACGAGGCCGTGCTCGGCAGCGTCGCGTACGGCGTCCTGGAACTCGGTATCCCGCTGGTCCTCGTCCTCGGGCACCAGTCGTGCGGCGCCGTCGCCGCCGCCGTGCACGCGGAGGAGACCGGGGAGTCCCTGCCCGCCCACATCCAGTACATAGCCGACCAGATCAAGCCCGCGATCGACCACTCGCAGGAGGGCGACGCACGGGTGGACGCCACAGTCAGCGCCCAGGTCGAACTGGTCCGTTCGCGTCTGGCGGGCGAGCCCGATCTCGCGGCCAAGGTGGCCGCGGGCGAGCTGGAGATCGTCGGCGCGCGCTACGAACTGAACACCCAGCTGGTCCACCGGCTCAGCTGACCGAACCGGGGCCCGTCAAAGGCCTCTTCACGGTGAACGACGGATCGCGGACGAGGCTTTTTTGTCCGCGATCCCTCGCGTTCAGGGCCCTTGAGAGCGGCTGTGTGTGGCGCCCGGCGGATCCGCCGAAATCGGTGCGGGGACCGACGGAGTGAACGCCATGCCGCCAGGATCGCGGAGCCGATCCGCCGCGCGTCCTCCGGTACCCCCGGGGGCTCACGCGTCGGTGCGCTGCCGCCTCGTTCGTCCGGGGCCGCCCATCGCCTTGGCCGACGCCGTGTGCAGGGAGCGCAGGGCGAGCAGCAGAACGCCGATGTCGTCGAGATACACAGGGTCGGGCAGCAGATCGACCGGGCTCACCACATAGATGAGGGCACCCCAGTAGGCGGCGCGGTTGCTCAGCGGCAGCCCGGCCTCGCGCAGCAGCGCGCGGGTCCGTAAGACCTTGACGAACAGAACGATCGTCGCGACGAGCATGGCGACGCACGCGACGGCGGCGACCGCCAGGACGAGCGTGAGGTTGACGTCCATCGTTTCCGTGGCCTCCTCGGACGAGGGCGGGGAGGCTGTCCGTCGGATCAGTTCCTTGCCCGTCCCGGACCGTGTTCCCGTAACTGAGCACTCCCACGTACGAATTGAGCTGATTCACCGTGTTGGTGCGCGTCGGGCGGCGGCTTCCGGACCACTATAAACCCTGCGTATACATCGTGTGTATAGTGATCCGCATGTCATGGGACCCGTCCTGGCCTGGCGTGTTCCGTCCTGCCCGGATCCATCCGGCCGATTCCGCGCCCACTCGCGGTGACGGAAACCGGACGTAAGCATTCGCCCCCTGAGGGCCCCTTCCCAGAGCGCCGCGAGAACACAGAGAGAGCTCCGTCATGCCCAGAATCGCCACACCCGGCTCCGTCATGCCCGGAATCAGCCTGTTCGCACCCGCGCGACGTACGGTCGCCGTCGCGCTCGCCCTCGTCGCGACCCTTGTCCTGGCCCTCACCGGCTGTGGCACACAGACCGTCTCGCCCGCTTCGGTCAGAGAGGATTCGGAAGGTGGCGGCAAGGGGCGGTACGGCTCCGTCGACTGCGCCGAGGCCACGTGCGTCGCGCTCACCTTCGACGCCGGGCCAGGTGAGGACACGCCCCGGCTGCTCGACATCCTCAAGAAGGAGAAGGTGCCCGCCACCTTCTTCCTGCTGGGCAAGAACCATGTGCTGGCCCATCCCGACACTGTGCGCCGCATCGCCGCGGAGGGGCACGAGGTCGCCAACCACACCTGGAGCCACCGCATACTCACCGATCTCGACCGGACCGCGATACGCGGCGAACTCGGCCGCACGCAGGACGCCATCGAGAAGATCACCGGCCGCAGGCCCACCCTGATGCGTCCGCCCCAGGGCCGTACCAACGGCGACGTCACGGATGTCTCCCGCGAACTCGGTCTCTCTCAGGTCCTCTGGAGTGCCACGGCCAAGGACTACTCCACGACCGACTCGGCCCTCATCGAGCGCCGCATCGTCGGCGACGCGTCCGCCGACGGGATCATCCTGCTCCACGACATCTACGACGGGACGGTCCCGGCAGTGCCCGGGATCATCAAGCGGTTGAAGAAGCGCGGCTTCACGTTCGTGACCGTGCCGCAGCTCTTCGCTCCGGCGGTCCCGAAGCCGGGCGAGGTCTACCGCCCCTGAGGCGCGACGGAGGGATGAACGGAGTGTTCAACATGGAGTGTTGACATCGAGATGTGTGTCGGCGCATGCTTCCGCCATGGCATCGACTCCTGACCGGCATGTCTCCGACCCCTTCACCCCTCCCCACCCGGACCAGGCCCGTGCGCACCGTGTACACGCGTCCCTGTTCCGGATCGCCGAGCGCCACGCGGCCACCGACGCACAGCGCCGCAGGCAGACGCATCCGTCCGTCATCGCGCCGCACGAAGCCGTCAGGCTCGTGTCGTTCCTGCTCAGCGGGGCGGCGAAGCGGGAAGCGGACGAGCCGGAGGTGGACCAGGCCGACATCACCGCCGCTCTGAGCCTGGTGCCGCGCGCCCGTGGGGACATGGACGAACTGGAAGCGGGACTTCTCCAGATGGCGCGAGGCCGGGGCATGACCTGGCAGGAGGTCGCCTTCGGCCTCGGTCTCGGCACCCCGCAGGCCGCCCGTCAGCGCTACGAACGGCTGGTCGGGCGTACGACGGCCGACCAGGCCACGGACGACGCCGCCGGCGAGGAGTAGGCCGATCGGCGCGCCGGAGATCCGGCGCCGCGCGGGGCAGGACCCCGCGTCCGGCGAGTCGCGGAGCGGGCAGGCAGAGTGGAGCCATGGTGACCAAGTCCATGGGCGACGGGCAGCAGCCCCGCGCCACGCTCGGCAGTTATCCGACCCCGCTCGAACCGATGCCACGACTGGCCCGCGCGCTCGGCCTCGGCGCCGACGACCTGTGGGTCAAACGCGACGATCTCATCGGTCTCGGCGGCGGTGGCAACAAGGTTCGCAAACTGGAATGGACCTGCGGGACGGCGCTCGCCGACGGCGCCACCGTCCTGGTGACGACCGGCGCGCCGCAGAGCAACCACGCGCGCCTCACCGCGGCGGCGGGCGCCCGGCTGGGGATCGACGTCGTTCTCGTACTGTCCGGCGAACCCGGATCGTCCGAGGGGGGCAATCTCACCCTCGACGGTCTGTTCGGCGCGCGTGTGGTGTGGGCCGGTGACGGCGGCAAGGAGGAACTCGCCTCCACCGCCCGGCACGTGGCCGGCACACTGCGCGACCGCGGCGCCGTCCCCGCACTGATCCCCTTCGGTGGCTCCAGCGTGCTCGGCGCCCGCGGGTACGTCGAGTGCGGACAGGAACTCCTCACCCAGGCACCTGACCTGGCGTGCGTCGTGGTCGCGCTCGGCTCCGGGGGCACCATGGCCGGACTGGTCGAGGCGCTCGGGCCGGAGCGGGTCCTGGGCGTTCACTGCGGCGCCCTCGACGATCCCGCCCGCGTCGTGTCGGACCTGGCCTCCGGTCTCTCCGGTGCGCACTGTCCGCCGGAGTCCCTGCGTATCCGTCACGACCAGGTCGGAGCCGGCTACCCCGTGCTGACCGAGGCGTCCATGACCGCCCTCACCCTGGCCGCCCGTACCGAGGGCATGGTTCTCGACCCCATCTACACCGGCCGCGCGATGGCCGGGCTGACGGCCGCGGTCGTGTCCGGAGAGATCACACCGGGCCGACGCACGGTCTTCCTGCACTCGGGCGGACTGCCCGGCCTCTTCGGCCACCGGGAGGCCCTCGCACGGGCGGCGGAAGAACTGGCCGTCGACGGCGACCCGTTGAGCACTCAGGGTTGAATATTCGGGGGAGAGAGGTTTCCGGGCGTCACGAGTCCGGCTCGGCGAGTGCCGCCCGTTGCCGGGCGGTGCGCACCGCCGCCGAGAGGTGGTCGATGTCGTACGCCCCGTGGTGGCGGCGCCCGTTGATGAAGAACGTCGGCGTCCCCGACACCCCGCTCAGGTCGGCGGACCTCACGTCGTCGTCGATCCGCGCCCTGCCCTTGTGGTGCCGCAGATACCGCTCGAAGCGCTCCGTGTCGAGACCGAGGTCGTCCGCGAGGCGGAGTGCTTCCGCGAACCGGAGCGTGCCCTCGCGCGCGAGCAGGAGATCGTGCATCTCCCAGAACGCGCCCTGGTCGTGAGCGGCCTCCGACGCCTCCGCACCGAGCATCGCGCCCGGATGCACGTCGGTCAGCGGTAGGTGCCGCCACACGTAACGGACATCTCCGAAGTCGGCCAGCAGCTCCCTGATGACCGGCTCGGCCCTTCCGCAGTACGGGCAGTCGAAGTCGCCGTACTCCACAACGGTGACCGGTGCCTCCAACGGGCCGCGGATCTTGTCGGTTTCGGGATCGACGGGGACCGCGAGGTCGATGATCGACTCGGCGGTGCCGAGCAGGGCGCGGGTACGGCGCCGCTTCGGCAGCAGCCCGATCACGGCGCTGACCGCCCAGGTCAGCAGGAACGAGCTGAGCAGCGCGGTGAGCGTGCCGATCTTCGCGTTCTCAAGCTGTTCGCCGTCGAAGGCGAGGGCGGCGATCAGCAGCGACACGGTGAATCCGGCACCCGCGATCGTCCCGCCGGCCGCGACAGCGCCCCATCCCACGGGCGGGCGCAGCCGGCCGTGGCTGAAGTGCGTGGTCAGCCACGCGGCGCTGAGGACCGCGATCGGCTTGCCCACGACGAAGGCGCACACGATGCCCAGCGTGACGGGGGAGGTGAAGGCCTGCGACAGTTCGTCGCCGCTGATCTGGATCCCGGCGTTGGCCAGCGCGAACACCGGCACGATCACATAGCTGGACCACGGGTGATACATCCGCAGCAGCCGGTCGTTGGGCGAGATCGCCGTCGCGAGCCCGATCCGTGCGGAGCGTTCGAGCTCCGGTGTCGGCTGCTCCCTGAACCGGCGGAAGAGACCGGTGGCGCGTTCAAGATCGCCTCGGGCGGCGGGATACGCGAAGGTGAGCAGCCCCATCACCAGCCCGATGACGACGGGGTCGACGCCGGACTCCCACAGCGCGACCCACGCGGCCGTCGCCAGCACCGCGTACCACCCGCCCCGGCGTACGCCCTGGTGCCGCAGCAGCACGATCACGCCGAGGATCCCGAGGGCCACGAGCAGCGCGACGGGTGCGACACTCTCGCTGTATCCGAAGGTGATGACCGCGAGCGCCACGAAGTCGTCGACGACGGTCACGGCCAGGATGAACGTACGCAGCCCCGTGGGCAGGCGTTTGCCGAGCAGAGCCAGCATGCCCAGGGCGAAGGCGGTGTCCGTGGACATCGCGGCGCCCCAGCCGCGGGTCTCGCCGTCCCCGGCGTTGATGAGCAGATAGATCGCGACGGGCACGAGCATGCCGCTGACCCCGACGAACACGGGGAGCGCGATATGCCGTGCGTCGCGCAACTCGCCCAGGTCCCGCTCGCGGCGCGCCTCAAGACCGACGACGAAGAAGAACACCGACATCAGACCGCTGTTGACCCAGTCGCGCAGTTCGAGGGAGAGGCTTCGCGATCCGAACGACAGCCCGACATGCGTCCGCCAGAAGCGGTCGTACGAGGAGAGGTCGGCGTTCGCCCAGGCGAGCGCGGCCAGCACGGCGGCCAGCAGAACGGCGGCGCTTCCCGTCTCGGTGCGCAGGAAGGCCCGCCACGGTGTGGGCCTGGGGCCGTCGCACTGTGTCTGCCCGCTGAATCCGGCGTCTGGTGAGGAATCCGTCACCTCTGGATTCTCCACTCGCGGGCCGGTCGGGACCGGCAGCGGGCAGTGTGTCGGCCGCGGCGCTTGCGGATCCCCCACGCGCGACGGGCCCGGGGCTCCCCGTCAGCCACTCGTCCGGGGTGCCGGGCCAGGGCGCGGGGTGACCCGGCTTCCGGGACCGGTCACGAGCGACCGGCAGCAGCCGGGGGTAGGACGCGGCACGCAACTCCCATACCAGGCGCGGGAGGTCGTGCGTAAAAGTAGCGGTAGTGCCCGGACCCGAATCGATGGCGGGCCATGTCGACGGCCGTACGGAACCGTTCACCGTCGTCGTACAGCGTGGAGATCGGGCGGCACCTGTTCCCGGCCACCGCGACCCGCCCCTGAGTGAGCGGGCCGTCGGTCGGCCGTCCCCTCGGCCCGCGGGTAGATCCGCCTTCGCGGGGAACGTGCGGATCAGCGGCCACGGACACCGGGCGGGTCAGTCCCCGTCCTTGTCCCCGCCCTCGTCCCAGAGGTCGGTGCTGAACGCGCCCACCAGCGCACCGACACGGTCCAGCAGGTTCGCGGCCGGCAGGGCGTCCACGCGCCGCCCGTCCCGCAGGCGCAGCGCCACCGAGTCCCCGGCGGCCTCCCGCGCCCCGATCACCGCCTGGTACGGCACCAGCCTGGCCGCCCTCACACGCGCGCCCAGGGTGCCGTGCTCAGGCCCCGACACCTCCGCCCGCAGCCCCCGCCGCGCACAACGTTCCACGAGCTCCGCGGCCTGCGGGAGTTGGGTGTCGGAGATGGGAAGCACCACGACCTGGGTCGGCGCGAGCCAGCCGGGAAAGGCGCCGCCGTGCTGCTCCACGAGGTGTGCCACGGCCCGCTCCACGCTGCCGATGACGCTGCGGTGGATCATCACGGGCCGGTGCTTGGCACCGTCCGCGCCGATGTAACGCAGATCGAACCGCTCCGGCTGGTGGAAGTCGACCTGGACGGTCGACAAGGTCGACTCCCGTCCGGCCTCGTCGGCGATCTGGACGTCGATCTTCGGGCCGTAGAACGCCGCCTCGCCCTCCACCGCCTCATACGCGACACCCGAGCTGTCCAGGACCTCGGTCAGCAGCGCCGCGGACCGCTCCCACAGGGCCGGATCGGCGACGTACTTCCCGCCGGGGCCCGGCAACGAGAGCCGGAACCGCGCGGGTCGGATGCCCAGCGCCTCGTACGCCCGCCGGATCAGCTCCAGCGCCGCCCGCGCCTCGCCCGCCACCTGGTCCAGGGTGCAGAAGATGTGCGCGTCGTTGAGCTGGATCGACCGTACGCGGGTGAGGCCGCCCAGCACACCGGACAGCTCGGAGCGGTACATGCCGCCCAACTCGGCCATCCGGAGCGGCAGTTCACGGTAACTGTGGGCGCGGGACCGGTAGATCAGCGCATGGTGCGGACAGAGGCTCGGCCGCAGGACGAATTCCTCACCGCCCAGATCCATCGGCGGGAACATGTCGTCCTCGTAGTGCGACCAGTGCCCGGAGATCTCGTACAACTCCCGTTTGCCCAGCACCGGCGAGTACACATGGCGGTAGCCCGCGCGCCGCTCCACGCCGCGGATGTACTCCTCCAGGGCGTGCCGTACGGTCGCGCCGTCGGGCAGCCAGTACGGCAGCCCGGCGCCGATCAGCGGGTCGGTGTCGAACAGGCCCAATTCGCGGCCGAGTCTGCGGTGGTCGTGCATCGTGGTCTCCTCGCTGGTGCGGAGCGAGTGACCGCGTGGCGAAGCCCCGGGGCACTCGCCCCGGGGCTTCGAACTGGGTCAGCAGTCAGCGCGCCGGGACACTCTCCGGCGTCGTCGTCATGGCGGCACGCTTCATGGGACCGACGGTAGAGCCGAAACCCCGCCCACGGCAACGTCATTTCTCCACCGTGGGCCACCGGCGCACCACGAACACCTTCTGTCGTAACTCTGGACACCCGCCGAGCGCGCGTGCTGTCATTCCGCTGCGGACTCTTTCCAACGTTGTAATGACCGGGACGAAATCCCTTCCGCCCCCGTCCGCGCGAGGACATCGAGGACTTCCATGAGACGAAAGCCCGCCACCCGCTCACGCCCACCGCTCCGCTCCCGCCCCTTGCTGCGCTCGCTCCTGCTCGCCGTCGCCCTCCTCCTGCCGACGAGCGGCTTCGCCCCCGCCGCGACGGCCGCCTCCGACGGCACGGCGTCCCCGGTCACGGCGTCCGCCGACGCACCCGCGGACGAGGTGCACGGCCTCAAGGGCGAGTACTTCAGCATGTCCGCGCCCGGCGCGCGCGACTTCGCCGACCTCGGGGGAGTGGCCCTCGACCCGCAGATCGAATTCCCGGGCCTGGCAACGACGTTCGAGTCCCTGACCGGCCGTACGGAGCACACCACGGCCCGCTGGACCGGGCGTATCGAGGCCCCCGCGAGCGGCGACTACACCTTCTACGCGACCGGCGACAACGGCTTCCGGGTGTGGATCGGCGACAGGGCGGTGATCGACCACTGGGAGCCGGACTGGGACAAGGAGCAGACCAGCGAACCGGTGACGCTCACCGCCGGTGAGCCGCAGGAGATCCGGGTCGAGATGTTCCAGGACACCGGCGGCGCGAACATGTTCCTGCGCTGGTCGGGTGCCGGGACCCCGAAGCAGATCGTCCCCGAGTCCGCGTTCACCCCGCCCGCCGACTTCGAGGTCTACCCGGTCTCGCCGACGGTCGGGAAGGACGGCCGCCGGCTCCGCGCGACCTTCGAGTCCAAGGTCGGCGGCACGATCGCGGCGGTCAAGGACCATCTGAAGATCGAGGTCGACACGACCCCGATGCCGGTCTCCTCCGTCGCCCGCACACCCGGTGACCCCTACTCCCTGGACATCACACTGCGGGCGACGGTCCAGAAGGACCAGCGGGTCAGCTTCCGTTACGACGGTCAGGGCGGCCTCCAGGCCGGCGGCGAGACCGTGCCGGAGATCATGCGCACGGCGGCCAACGACTCCACGCACCGGCTCACCACCGAATGGGGCGACAGGCTCGACCCGGACAACCCGCTGCCCGAGTACCCCCGTCCGCAGCAGGTGCGCGACAACTGGAAGAACCTGAACGGGCCCTGGCAGTTCGCGGGCGCGCGGAAGGGCGAATCGCCGGTCTTCGGCAAGGACCTGGACGAGAAGATCATCGTGCCGTTCCCGGTCGAGTCGCAGCTCTCCGGTCTCGAACGCCACGAGGACCACATGTTCTACCGCAAGCTCGTGGAGGTCCCGAAGAACTGGAAGGTCGGCAGCGGCAAGCGGCTGAAGCTCAACTTCGACGCCGTCGACTACGCGACCCGCGTCTGGGTCAACGGCACCCAGGTCACCGAACACACCGGCGGATACACGGCGTTCGGCGCCGACATCACCGACGCGCTCAGAAACGGCGGCGAGGGCCCGCAGGAGATCGTCGTCGCCGTCACCGACACCAACGGCCCCAACCAGCCGATGGGCAAGCAGTCGACCGACCCCGGCGGCATCGTCTACACCCAGTCCTCGGGCATCTGGCAGACGGTCTGGATGGAGCCGGTCGCGACGGCGGCCGTCGACGAACTCCTCACCACGCCCGACATCGACTCCCGCAGCCTGGCCGTCACCGTCAACTCCGCCAAGGCCTCACCCGACGCCAAGGTCAGGGCGGTCGCCCGCGACGCCAGGGGCAGGATCGTCTCGGCGGTCAGCGGCCGGCCCGGCACCGAACTGCGCCTCCCGATCAAGAACCAGCGGCTCTGGACCCCGGACGACCCGTACCTCTACGACCTCGACGTCACCCTCACCGACGGCCGTTCCACCGACAGCGTCGACAGCTACTTCGGCATGCGGTCCGTCGGCGTCGAGGAGGTCGGCGGCTACCAGAAACTCGTGCTCAACGGGAAGCCGATCTTCTCCCTCGCCATGCTGGACCAGGGATTCTGGCCCGACGGCCTCTACACCCAGCCCAGCGACGCGGCGCTCGCCTTCGACCTCGAAGCCCAGAAGAAGCTGGGCTTCAACGCCGTACGCAAGCACATCAAGGTCGAGTCGGCCCGCTTCTACCACCACGCCGACAAGCTCGGTCTGCTCGTCTGGCAGGACTTCGTCTCCAGCGACATCACCAACGAGGCGGGCCGGCGGACCTTCGTCGACGAGGGCATGCGGATGATGCGGCAGCTGCACAACTCGCCCTCCGTCATCGGCTGGATCGTCTTCAACGAGGGCTGGGGCGAGTGGAACCGTGAGGAGACCGGCCGGATCGCCGAATCGGTGAAGCAGACCGACCCCTCCCGGATCGTCAACGCGCACAGTGGCGTCAACTGCTGCTCGTCCAAGGGGGATTCGGGCAAGGGCGAGATCATCGACCACCACGACTATCTCAACAACGACGCCCCGTTCCCCGACCATCGCGCCGCGATGGACGGTGAGCACGGCGGCTTCACGCTCCGCACCCCGGGGCACATGTGGCCGGGCCCGCCCGCCGCGATCTACAGCGGGGTGGCGGACAAGGACGCGCTCACCGCGAAGTACGTCGAGAACACCACCGAGTTCTATCTCGAAGCGGCGAACGCGGAGCTGTCGGGCTCCGTCTACACCCAGGTCAGCGACCTGGAGAACGAGCTCAACGGCTTCTACACCTACGACCGCCGGCAGATCAAGGTCGACCCCGCGCGGGTGCGGGCCGTCAACCTGAAGGTCATCAAGGCCGGGGCCGAAGCCGGCGAGCGGGATGAGCTGAGCGGCGGCGGGCACTGGCCGCTGGACGAGGGGAAGGGCACCACGTCCCGGGACACGGGCCCGAACGGCGAGCCGCTGAGCCTCGTCGGCGGTCCGGCCTGGACACCTGGCGTCAGCGGCTCGGCACTGGCCTTCGACGGAAAGGGCCAGTACGCGCAGACCGAAGGACCGGTGGTCGACACCACCAAGAGCTACTCGGTGTCGGCGTGGGTCACTCTCGATGCCCTCCCCGGCAACTACGCGACGGCGGTCAGCCAGGACGGCCGGCGTACGGAGAATCCGTTCTATCTCCAGTACGGCCAGGGCGCGTTCGCGTTCAGCACTCCCGGCGGCAACCGCGCACGCCTGGTGACCGAGCCGGAGACTGGCCGCTGGTACCACCTCGTCGGGGTCCGTGACTCGGCGTCCGACGACATCAGGCTGTACGTCGACGGTGTGCCGGCCGCGACCGCCGCGGCGGGTCCGGTCGACGTGAGCACCGGACCGCTGTCGGTCGGCCGCGCCAAGTACGACGGCGCCAAGGGCGACTTCTGGAACGGATCGATCGACCAGGTGCGCGTCTACGACAAGGCCCTGACGGACAGTCAGGTCAAGGAACTGCACGAGGAGGAAGTGCCGCGCTGACGCGGGCGGACGGACGGCGTGTGGCCCCGGGGGAGAGCCCCCGGGGCCACACGGTGTGACCGTCCTGCCGACGCGGATCAGCAGTACAGGTTGCCGCCCGGCGAGACACCCAGGATCTGGGTGAAGCGCTGGTAGTTGTTGATCCGGCTCTGGACCGTGGCGGGGTTGCGTCCGTCGCACTCCAGCGAGCCGTTGATGGAGCGGATCGTCTGGCCGAAGCCGGCCTGGTTGACCATCGCGTTGTGCGGGGTCATCGTGCCGGGACCGTTCTGGGTGTTCCAGTACCAGAGGCCGGTCTTCCAGGCGACGGCCGAGTCGTTCTGGACACGCCACGGGTCGGCGAGCAGGTTGATGCCCAGCGCGTCACCGGCCGCCTTGTAGTTGAAGTTCCAGCTGAGCTGGATCGGACCGCGGCCGTAGTACGCGGCCTGACCGGCCGGGCAGCCGTACGACTGCGACGTGTCGCAGTAGTGCGGGTAGTTGGCCGTGTTCTGCTCGACGATGTGGACGAGACCGCCGGTCTCGTGACTGACGTTGGCGAGGAAGGCCGCGGCCTCCTGGCGCTTGACGGTGTCGCTGCCGGTGTTCGCGAAGGCCGGGTAGGCGCTCAGCGCGGCGGTGAGACCGCCGTAGCTGTAGAAGCCGTTGCGGCCCGGGAACATCTGGTTGAACTGGGACTCACTGACGACGAAGCCGCCCGGCGACGGGTTTCCGCCACCGGCGCTGGGCGCGTTCCACTTCTGGTTCGACTGGCCCGTACAGGTCCAGATCTGGAGCCGGGTGCCGTTCGCCGTGCTGCGGTTCTGGATGTCCAGGCACTTGTTCGCCTGGGGGTTGACGATGTCGTTCGCGCCGGAGACGGTCCAGCGCTGGTTCGCGGCGCCGGTGCAGTCCCACAGATGGACGAGGGCTCCGTCGGCGGTGCTGTTGTTGGAGACGTCCAAACACTTGCCGAGTGCGCGCAGCGTGCCGTCACCCGGGTTCGACCAGCGCTGGGCGTTGCTGCCGTTGCAGTCGTAGATCTGTACGGGGGTGCCGTTGGCGCTGCTCGCCCCGGCGATGTCGACGCATTTGCCGCCCAGACCGGTGATCTGACCGTCGGCGGCCTGGGCGGCCGGGGCGGTGAAGAGAGTGGCGATGAGGGCCGCGACCGCGATGAGGATCGCGGAGCGCAGGAGGGAGAGGCCTCTGCCGGATTTGCTCAACATCTCTGAATGTTTTCCCTTCGCGCCAACGGCGCACAGAGCCCTGCCGACGACGCGACAGGGCCAAGGAGGAGATGTGCGGGAGGTGTGTCGATTGGATTGAATGGGAAGGTCTAGACCTTGTCAAGTGCATGGCCAAACCAGCTGGTTGACGTCATGTCACACGGGACCTACGGCGGGGGGCCTGGCCATGCCCCTGCCAGATCCTCCAGGCGCGGCAGCGCGTCGGCGGCGAACAGACGCCGAGCCTCGGCGGCGCGCCGTTCGCGTACGGGACCTGGCACCGTCACCTCGTCCAGGACCCGGACCAGCGACCGCGGACCGGTCGCGTGGGCCGTGAGGCCCTCCTCGGCCATCCGTCGCACTCCGTCCTTGCCGTGCCCGGGAATGGGCCGGTAGCCGATCACCGGAAGTCCCGTCGCCAGTGCCTCCAGAGCCGTCTGTCCGGCGGCGTTGTCGACGAGCGCGTGGGACGCGGCCAGCAGGCCGGGCATGTCCGTCACCCAGCCGAGGGCCATGACACCGGGCGTCCGGGACACCCGCGAGCGGAGCTGATTGTTCCTGCCGCAGAGGACGACCGGCAGAAAACCCGCGTCGGCGATGACCCGTGCCGTCCCCCGCACGTGATTTCCGGCCCCCCAGGCACCCGTCGAGATCAGCACGGGTCCCCGCTCCGTACCACCGAGGACGCCCGCCCAGCCGTCAGCCTCCGCCGGTGCGCGGAAGCGATCCGCCACGAGGGGGCCCGAGACAACGGCGGAGCGGCCCACCGCGCGCCGTACCTCACCGGCGATACCGGACGTGAGGCACAGACTGAGGTCGTTGCCCGGGTGCAGCCACTGCCGGTGGACCGCGAAGTCCGTGATCACCACGGCGCTGGGTACGGTCAGGCTCCCCCGAGCCCGAAGCCTGCCGGTGAGCTGGGCGGCGAGATGGAACACCGGAACGATCACATGCGGTCGCCACTCCTCGACCAACCGGAGAAACCGTTTCTCGGCCAGGGCGGCCAGCGGTCCGTTACCGGGCCGTGGTCCCTTGCCGGGCCGTAGGAACACCGCGTACACACCCGCGTACACGGCGGGCATATGACAGACGGCCATCCGGTAGAACTCCCGCACCCCGCGACCGACGCCGGGAGGCAGCAGTTCGAGGACGTCCACCTCGGCAGCGGTGTGCCCGGTGTCTTCCAGCCTCCTCATCAACTCCGCCGCCACCGCGGCGTGGCCCGACCCCATGCCGGCGCTCACGATCAGGAAACGCTTGCCCGTGGATGTCTTTCCGTCGTTCCCGGACGAGGGATCCATGCCCGCTCCGCATCGAGTTCACTGTTGCTCATCCCGATGTACCGGGCTCCGCGCGATCTCAAACGGGACGCTCACACCGGCCAGGACCGGCGGAAGCCCTTGGTGTGAATGTCGGCCATGAAGGGTTGTGCGGCCCCTGGACGGGTCATATCCCGATGAGTCCACTTGGCGGGCCAGGCGTCTTCCGTCCTGGTCAGCCGCCACATCGCGGCGACGGCCGCTCACGGCGTCGATACAGGGGCAGCCATGGCACCCAGCCTTTCCCGCCCCGATCAGGCCGACACCGCCCGCGCCCCGTCCGGCCCCGGACAGCCGACCCCGCGCACCGCTCTGGTCACCGGAGCCTCGTCAGGCATCGGGGCGGCGGTGGCCAAGCGGATCGCCGCCGAGCGTGGCTGGCGGCTCGTGGTCAGCGGTCGGGACCAACGGCGCCTGGCGGAGATCGCAGGCCTGACCTCGTCCATTCCCCTGCGGGCAGACCTCGCCACGTCCGCCGGGGTCGAACACCTGGTGACGGGCGCTCTCGATGCCGTCGGCCACATCGACCTGCTCGTGGCCGCTGCCGGGGTCGGGTGGGCCGGCCCACTGCCGTCGATGCCGGCGGCCGCCGTCGACGAGGTACTCACGGTGAACCTGACAGCGGTGGCACATCTCGTCCGGCTCGTCCTCCCGGGCATGCTCGCCGCAGGGCGGGGGCAGATCGTGCTGGTGGGTTCCACGGCGGGTACCTACGGCGTGCGCCAGGAAGTCGTCTACTCGGCCGCGAAGGCCGGTATCGAAGCCCTCGCCGAGTCACTTCGCCACGAACTGCGTGACACCGGAGTCCGCGTCCTGCATGTCGTCCCCGCCGCCGTGGACACACCGTTCTTCGAACGTCGCGGGACCCCTTACACCCGGGGCGTGCCCCGTCCGCTCCCGCCGGACCGGGTCGCCGAAGCGCTCTGGGACGCTCTCGTGCACGGGCGGGAAGAGGTCTTCGCGCCGCGCTGGCTGGGCCTGCCCCGGCGACTGCGGGGCGTGGCGCCCGGTCTCTTCCGGCGCCTCGCCTCCCGCTTCGGCTGACGCCGCCGCGCTCGCGGGTCGCCGTCCGTCGCGGGGGCCGGGATACTTACGGAGAGGAAACCGCCGCGGGGCCTGTGGTCGTGGTCAGCACCCTGACTGTCGAAGGGCGAGGCCGAATGGACGTTCATCCCGGGACCGTGCGGGGACGTCGGGTGGCGCCGCGTGGCCGTGGCCTCGGCCCAGTCACCCCGACCCGTCTGCTCGCGACCGCTCCGGCGCTGGCGCTCGCCGCCCACATGGCTCCGGCCGGCACCTGGCTCGCGGGACCGCGCAGAGCGTTCTTCCCCGGGCTGGCCGGCGTCGGCCGCTCCGACCATGTGGCACTCACTTTCGACGACGGCCCGGATCCGCGATCCACACCGCGCTTTCTCGACCTGCTCGACGAACTCCACACCCACGCGACCTTTTTCGTGATCGGCGCCGCTCTCCTGCGCCATCCGCGACTCGGCCGCGAGATCACACGCCGGGGTCATGAGGTCGCGGTGCACGGGTGGACGCACAGCCGCCCCTGGCTGCCCACCCCGGGCCAGGACACTCGTGAGCTTGCCCGCGCCGCCCAGGTGGTGCGCTCCGTCTGCGGAACCCCACCGCTCTGGTACAGGCCGCCTTACGGAATCCTGACCGGCGGCCGTCTGCTCGCCGCCCGGCGGACGGGACTGCGGCCGGTTCTCTGGACAGCGTGGGGAAAGGACTGGACCGCCGAGGCGACCGCCGCGTCGGTGCTGGCGAACGTGCGACGCGATCTGCGTGGCGGCGGCACGGTACTTCTCCACGACTCCGACCGGACGTCGGCGCCGGGCTGCTGGCGGTCGGCGCTGGAGGCGCTGCCCGACCTTGTCGACGGCTGCCGGTCGAAGGGCATGGAAGTGGGCCCACTTGTCGAACACCGGGGCTTCGCGGATGATCCGGGCGAATCCCCGGCGGAGTAACTCGGCCCGCGGCGGGGGCCGTTCGTCCCGGCTGACCACAATGCCCTCAGCGCATGGCCGCCGTGGGACCGCTCGCGTCGAGATCACCTTTGCGCAGACGGTAGACCTGCAATGACAGGTTGTAGTACTTCTCCGTCTCGCCGACCCACTCCATCCCGACCCGTCGGGCCGTCGCCGCACCGCGCCTGTTCCGGGGCCGTACCACCGCGAACAGTTCCTCCACGCCGGCCTCCGACTCGAAAGCCTGGTGCGCCACGGCATGCCCGGCCTCGGCGGCCAGGCCCTGACCCCACAGATCGGGCGCCAGCTGCCAGCCGATCTCCAGATCGCTGCCGAACGGAGGGAGCGGCAGCAGGGCCACACCTCCGATCAGCTCGGCGGTCTCGCGCAGCGAGATGGCCCACCGGCCCTGGGGAGGTTCGAGGGTGGCCGACTCGGTCATCCAGCGCTCGATGAGGCGCTCCATGGCCGCCAGGTCGGACACCGGCTCCAGGGCCGGGGCCAGCCATCGGGACACCTTGTCAACACCGTAGACGGGCAGCGCGGCTTCGGCGTCGCCCGGCGCCCATGGTCGGAGGGTCAACCGCGGAGTGGTGATCCGGGAGCCTTCCACAGTGACCCGATGTATTCGGTCAGCCATATAACGAGAATATCACCGGAACACCTGGTCAGTCGGGGGTCGTGCGGTTCAACTACCTCTTTTCCGGCCATGGCTGGCCCACCGGAATTCAGCGGAATACCCGGGCCCCGCGCGCCGTTCTACTAGATACCTGGGGGAGAAGAGGCCTCAGGTGGTCGGCGATAGGAGGATCCCGTATGAAGTCTCGTATACACCCCGTGTCCCGTCCGGTGGTATTCCGGGACCGCGCCGCCGACTACGCGTTTCTGACGCGGTCGACAGCCGACTCCGACAAGACCATCGAGTGGGAGGACGGGAAGAGGTACCCCGTGATCGACGTCGAGACATCGTCGGCGAGCCACCCCTTCTACACCGGTAACTCGCAGGTTCTTGACACCGCGGGTCGTGTGGAGCGATTCGAGCGCCGTTACGGCGACGCCTCGAAACGCGGATGAGCGGCGCCGGGAGGCGTCGGCGCGAAAACGGAGACCTTGAACCCCGGTAGCGGGATCGGAAGATCAAGCTGCCGGGGTTCTCTTGTGCGCTCGCGTTCAGGCGTGCGGATTCCCGCCGTCGAACAGCCGAATCGGATTGATCACTGTCGGCGGACTCTGACACCATCGCACGATGATCACTATCGGGACCATCGTGATGGGTGCCGCCGACGTCCGCCGCGCCACGGACTTCTGGACCCGGGCCCTGGACTACGTTCCGCGTGACGGCGTGGTGGAGGACGACTGGGTCGTCCTCGTCCCCGCGCACGGCCCCGGGCCGGGTCTCTCTCTCGGGCTCAGCGTGACGCCGGTGCAGGAACACCCCCGCGTCCACCTCGATCTCTACGCGCGCGACGCCGCCGAGCAGGCCGCGGAAGTGGAGCGCCTGGTCTCCCTGGGCGCCGAACGCGTCGACTGGGACCGCTATCCCGACGACGCCGACTTCGTCGTCCTCGCCGACACCGAGGGCAACCGCTTCTGCGTCATCGACACCGATCACGGCTGAGCGGCCGAGCCCCTGCCGATAACGGACCCGGCCCACGAGGACGTCGTGCCCCTCGGTGACGCGCAGCACCGCCCGGGTGAACGGGCGCATCCGCGCGGCGGTGAGATCCAGGCGGGGCGGCGGCGTCTTCTGTGGCGGGTGGAGCGGGTGGAGCCCACCCACCACAGAAGTATTCGGCGCCGAGGCCGCCGCGGACGCTCACCGGCGTCAGGGGCGGCGCGCCGTTCCCTCCGATCCGGCCGCCGTCCGCTCGGCCGCGCGCGGCCGCGTGATCGTCTCGTCGGCGGCCTCCGCCGCGGCGCGCTCGCGCGGACCCCAGGTCTCCCGCGTCGTCGCGACGCCGAGCAGGCCGACCAGACCGATGACCACGTAGAAACCGGCCGGGCCCGCCCAGCCGAACGACTCCGCCAGCAGCACGGCCAGGAACGGCGCGAACCCGGCCACTGACGCCGCGATCTGATAGCCCAACGAGGCGCCGGACGTACGGGTGTTGGTCTTGAACAACTCAGCGAACCAGGCCGCCTGCGTCCCGGTCAGCGCCGCGTGGATCACGCCGATCGCGATCAGATAGATCAGCACGACGAGCACCGGATTGCCGGTGTTGGCCATCAGGAACATCGGGAAGCCGAAGGCGACCGCCAGCAGACACCCGGCCAGATACAGCTTCCGCCGGCCGATCCGGTCGGTCAGCGCCCCGGACAGCACGGTCGTACCCACCGCGAGCAGGCTCGCGATGACGATGCCCGCGAGCGCGATGCCCCGGTCGTCCTCGTCGCGGTCCGTGATGTACGAGAGCAGATACGTCGCCGTCAGGTAGTACGCGCAGGACTCGACGACGCGCAGCGCGATGATCCGCAGGATGTTGCGCCAGTCGTCGCGCAACACCGTCAGGAGCGGGTTCTTGACGGTTTGGCCGCTCGCCTTGGTCTCTTCGAACTCCGGCGACTCCGTGAGCTTCACCCGGACGACGAGGCCGACGACGATCAGTACCGAGCTGGCCAGGAACGGAACGCGCCATGCCCAGTCGCTGTCGAGGTTCACCGACAGCAGGAAGACGATGTTGGCCAGCGCGATGCCGAGCGGATTGCCCGCCTGCGGTATCGCCGCGTACAGACCGCGCCGCCTGCGCGGTGCGTGCTCGTACGCCATCATCACGGCGCCGCCCCACTCGGCCCCGAACGCCAGGCCCTGGACCATACGGATCAGCACGAGCAGGATCGGCGCGGCGATGCCGGCCTGAGCGTAGGTGGGCAGCACACCGATGAGGACCGTGGCGATGCCCATCGTCAGCAGGGCCGCGACCAGGACGGGCTTACGGCCGTACTTGTCGCCGAGATGGCCACCGACGGCGCCGCCGATGGGGCGCATCAGGAAGCCGACGCCGAGCGTGACGAAGGCCAGCAGGGTGCCGACGACGGGATCGGACTCGGGGAAGAACACGTCACCGAAGTAGAGGGCGGACGCCGTGCCGTACGCGACGAAGTCGTAGTTCTCCACGCAGGTTCCGGCGGCGGCTCCGAGGGAGGTCCTCAGCTTGCCGCGGGTGCTGCCGTCCTGAGCGGTGACGGTGGCCGGGGAGGATGCGCTGTTGCTCGCGCTCATGCCGTAACTCCTAATCTCCTTTGATCACCGGTTACGCGGTGGGGGTACTGCTGCGGGTGGTGTGCGTGGGGAGTGGGGACGGGGGTGCGGGGTTCGGGGAGGCGGAGGGCGACTCTCAGCTGTCCAGGGCGGGTGGCGGCGCGACGGTCCGGCCCGCGGTGAGTTCGCGGGCCGACCTGAGTTCCAGCTCGTGGAGCTTGGCGACCCGCCGGACGGTGTCCTCGTCGTTGTCGAACGTCGCGCCGAGGAACGCCTCGACCACCGCGCCGGCCATCGCCGGGCCGATCAGCCAGGCGCCCATCGCGATGGCGTTCGCGTCGTCGTGCTCGACCGACTGGTGGGCCGAGTAGACGTCGTGCCCGAGACCGCAGCGGATCCCGGCGATCTTGTTGGCCGCCATCAGCGCACCGGCGCCGGTGCCGCACACGAGCACGGCGCGGTCGGCCTCGCCGGTGCGTACGGCGTCGCAGGTGGCGAAGGTGATGTCGGGGAAGTCGACTGGCGCGTCGCTGTCGGTGCCGCGGTCGAGGACGTCGTGGCCGAGCCGTTCAAGAACGCCGCGCACATGCTCCTTCAGCGCGTGTCCGGCGTGGTCGTTGCCCAGAGCGATTCTCATGTGTCAGTCCTTCGTGGTGAGTTGGGTGATGTCGGTGCCCGGCCCGGTGCCGGCGTACGCGGGTGCCTCACCGATCTCGCGCGCGTACGGGATCGAGGCCATCGCCCCGCGCCGGGTCACCGCGACCGCGGCGGCGGCCGAAGCGGTCGCCAGTGCCCCGGGCAGATCGGTCTCGCCCCGGGCGAGGGCCGCCGCGAGATAGCCCGTGTAGGTGTCTCCGGCCGCGGTGGTGTCGACCGCGGTGACCTGTACGGCGGGGATGTGCGCCACCCGGTCGCCGACGTTGGCGTACGCCCCGTCCGCGCCCGTGGTGCAGACGACCACGCAGTCCAGCGCCCGGGCCGTCGCGAGCACCGTTTCCCGCACCTCGCCCCGGCGCACCTCGCCCCGGTCGTCGGCGCCCGCCCCGGCCCCGACCAGCCCGGCCACCGCCCGCATCTCCCCCTCGTTGACCACCAGCAGATCGATGTCGGTCGTCAGACAGCCGGTGTCGGCGGGCGCGGGGGCCGCGTTGAGTACGACGGTGGCACCCCGCTCCTTGGCGAAGCGGGCCGCGTGGGCGACCACCGCCCCCGGGGTCTCCAGTTGGAGGAGTACGAGGTCGCCCGGCGCAGCCCCGGCGAGCCCCGACTCGACATCCTGACGGGTGAGGCGGGCGTTGGCACCGGACGAGACGATGATGCGGTTCTCGCCACCCGCCTCGACGGTGACGACAGCCGTGCCCGTGTGCGTACCGCCGGCCGTTCCCACCCACCTGGTGTCCACCCCGGACTCCGTCAGCGCCCGGCGTACGAGCCGGCCGTGCGCGTCGTCGCCGAGCGCGCCGATCATGACGACCGCGGCGCCCGCCCGTGAGGCGGCCACGGCCTGGTTGCCGCCCTTGCCACCGGCGGTGACCGTCGCGCCCGAGGCGAGCACGGTCTCGCCGGCCGCTGGGAACGCGGGCACCTCCAGGAGCTGGTCGGCGTTGAGGCTGCCGACGACGAAGACGGTGGTGGGCATGGGGGATCCCCGTTCTTGGGTGTGGAAGGCAGGCGCGGTAAGGGCGGCGGGGGCGCCGGTCGGGCGTGCCGCTTCCCGCGAAGGGCCTTGTACGGATGGGCGGTTGTCTGACGTACGACGTGACGGCGGCCGTGCGCCGGTCCCGTCGACACATGGGTCGAAGGGTGGGAGACGGAGTTCCGGACTGCGGGGCGCGGGCCGGGGTGTGGCCGCGTACGCCTCCTGCCGCCTACGCCTTGCGGGGTGTCCCGCCCGACGACTCCCGCACGACGAGGCGCGTCGGGAGCACGACCGATTCGGGTGTGCGGCCCTCGATGACGTCGAGGAGGAGTCCCATCGCCGTCGACCCCATGGCCTGCGCGTCGTGCGCGACGACGGTGAGCGGCGGATCGAGCTCGGAGAACCACTCGATGTCGTCGAAGGCCACCAGATCGATGTCCGATCCGATCCGCAGCCCCCGGCGGCGCAGCGCGCCGAGCGCGCCGACCGCCATCGGACTGTCGGCCGCGAGCAGCGCGGTCGGCGGCCGTCCGCCCGACAACAGCCGGTCGGCGGCCGTCGAACCGCTCGCCGACCGGAAGTCCCCGGAGGTGATCAGCTCCGGGTCGGAATCGAGACCGTGCCGGGCGACGGCGAGAACAAAAGCGTCGTGTCTCGCGCGGCCGGTGGAGATGGACCGGGGGCCGCCGATGTAGCCGACGCGGGTGTGACCGCGGTCGGCGAGATGGGCGACGGCCTGGTCGATGCCCAGCGCGTTGTCGGAGGTCACGCTGGGCACCTCGAACCCGTCGACGGTCCGGTCGACGAAGACGAGGGGCACGGTGGTGGCGAGGGTCCGGAGGTGGGCGCTGTCCTCGCCCTGCGGAGCGATGATGATGCCGTCGACCCGCTGGGTGAGGAAGGACTCCAGGTAGGTGTCCTGCTGCCGCGGATCCTCGTTGGCGTTGGCGAGGAGAGTCACGTACGAGGAGCGCAGCGCCGCTTGTTCGGCGCCGTGCGCCACGTCCGCGAAGAACGGGTTGCGTACGTCGGAGATGAGCAGCCCCACCGTGTGCGAACGGGCCGAACGCAGGGAGCGCGCACGGGCGTCGGGCCGGTAGCCGAGTTCCGCGACGGCGGCGTGGACGCGTTCACGGGCGGCGGGGGAGGTGGAGGGGTTGCCGGAGAGCACCCGGGACGTCGTACCCACGGAGACGCCGGCGAGTGCGGCGACGTCCTTGATGGTCACGGTGCTGTCCATGGGTGCCTCTTGCGGATCGGATACGGGCGGTCGGGCGGTCGGGCGCGGTGGGGCGTGGGGCGGTCCGCCGGGCTGGTGGACCGACGGGACGGTAACCCGAGGTACCTCATCCCGGCCAGGCTCCTGGAAACGTTTCCATGGAATCGTTTCCGAGACAGGATCCTGAGGGCTCTTCTCCGATGCGTCAAGGGGTTCGACCGATCGGTTTCCCGTATCGGTCCGCGCTCGGGGCACGCCCCCCACCAGGCCGGGAGCCCGGCGCGACGTCTAATCTGCGGGGATGGAATCGCAGGCGTACCTCTCCGAACTCTTCTCCCTGGAAGGCCGGGTGGCCCTCGTCACCGGCGGAAGTTCCGGCATCGGCAAGGGCATCACGCGGGCCCTTGCCCGAGCCGGGGCGAGCGTCGTCATCGTGGCGCGCCGGGAGGCCGAACTGGCCGCCACCGTGGACGAGTTGACGGACCGTGGCTGCCGGGCGGCATGGGTGGCCGGCGACCTCGGGACGCGCGAGGGCGTGCGTACGGCGGCCGACGAGGCGGCGGAGGTCTTCGGCGAACCCGACACCCTCGTCAACTGCGCGGGGATCAACCTGCGGCCTCCGATGGGGAAGACCGGCGACGACGTGTGGGACGCGACGATGGCGGTGAATCTTCAGGCGCCGTACCTGCTGGGCGAGCGGTTCGGGCCCGGCATGGCCGAGCGCGGTTTCGGACGGATCATCCATGTCACGTCGCAGCAGGCACACCGGGCCTTCGTCCAGAGCGGTGTCTACGGCGTCTCCAAGGGCGCGTTGGAGTCGCTGACCCGCTCCCAGGCCGAGGCGTGGTCGCCGTACGGGGTGACCTGCAACGCCCTCGTGCCGGGCTTCGTGCTGACGCCGCTCAACGAGCGGCTGTCGTCCGACCCCGAGCGGGTGGCCGCGCTCGCGGCGCGCACGATGATCGGGCGCAACGGGGTGGCGGAGGACTTCGCGGGCGCGGCGGTGTTCCTGGCGAGCCGGGCTTCCTCGTACGTCACGGGGCAGTCGGTCTTCGTGGACGGCGGATTCCACGTGCACTGAGGGGCGGCGGGTCCGTCTCCGGCTCGTGACCAGGCCCTGGGTCCCGGCCGGGCCCGGAATCAGACCTGTTGGCGCGGGCGTTCAGCTTCGGGTGACTCGGCGGCGCCGGCCCGGGCCGCCGACCGGCGGGCGCGCCGGGCACGCACGGCGCGCGTCACGCCAGGCTGCCCCAGCACGATGCCGAGGAACACCAGTACCAGCCCGATGCCCTGGCGCGCGGTGAGGGTGTCTCCGGCGACGAGCGTGCCGAGCAGAACGCCGGTGACCGGGTTGAGGAGACCGATGAGCCCCACCGTCCCGGCGCTCAGGTGCCGCAGGCCGTTGAACCACGCGGTGAAGGCGAGCGCCGTCGCCACGGCGGACAGATAGACGAAACCGAGCGCCGCGCCGCCGTCCAGGACCGGCGGCGCCCCTTCGACGGCGACCGCGACGGGCACGAGAACGGCCCCTCCGGCGATGAGCTGCCAGGACGTCAGTGCGAGCACGTCGACGTCCGGGCACCACTTCTTGGTGAGTATGAAGCCGACCGACGACATCGTCATGGCCGCGACGGAGGCGAGTACGCCGAGCGGATCGATCCCGGTCGCGTTCGTGAGGAGCATGACGCAGACGCCCGCGATCCCGACGCCGGCGCCGACGACCGGCAGTAAGTGCGGGCGCTCCGCCAGCAGCGGCCAGGCCAGCAGCATCATCACCACCGGCGCGGTCGCCATGACCGTCGAGGCGATGCTGGTCGGCAGGAGTTGCGCGGCCACGTAGACGAGGGCGAAGAACGCGCCCATGTTCAGGGTGCCGAGCACCAGCGCCTTCCACCACAGCGCGCCGTGCGGCCGGCGCCGGCTGAGCGCCAGCAGCAGGATCCCGGCGGGCAGCGCCCGGAACACCGCCCCGTACAGCGGGTGGTCAGCCGGCAGATGGCGCTGCGTGACGAAGTACGTCGTGCCCCACGCGATGGGCGCGAGGGCGGTGACGAGTGACCAGCGGGCGGTGGATTCCATGGCGACGATAATATCTTCCTAGGAAGGTATTGTTCCCTGCATGGCCGAATCCCTTGATCTCCTTGATCGCATCAGCGGTGTTGACCGCGTCGCCCGTATCCAGCGGGAATGGGCCCGCGAGCGCCCGGACGTCGATGTACGCCCCCAGGGTGTGATCGGACGGCTGCACCGCCTCGGCGCCTATATCACCGAGGAGTTGTGCGTCGTGTACCGGAAGTACGGGCTGGGGGAGGGCGACTTCGACGTGCTCGCGGCCCTGCGGCGAGCGGGCGCGCCGTACGAACGCGCCCCCGGCGAGCTGGCCGAGCACACCATGGTCACCACGGGCGCGATGACGAAACGCGTCGACCGGCTCGAACACGCCGGGCTGGTCTCCCGGCGGGTGAGCGAGAGCGACGGGCGCGGCAGGGTCGTCGCACTGACCCCGGCGGGCCGTGTCCTCATCGACCGCGCTTTTTCGGAACACATGGCCAACGAGCGCCGCCTGCTCGACGTGATGACCGGCGACGAGGTCGAGCAGCTCGAATCCCTGCTGGCCAAGTGGCTGGCCGCGACGGAAGGCGCGCGCGGTTGACCGAGGGTGCCCATCACCAAGACTCCTTCGCAAGGATCCCTTCGCAAAGATTTCTTCGCGAACATCCCTTCGCAAAGAGTTGTTGGCGGTCTACGCTGCCCGGCATGACGGATTCGAACGACGCCCCGCGCGGTCCGAAGCACGAGTCGAACACGGTGGTCCTGGACGCCAAGGGTCTGCGCGCCCTGGCGCATCCGGTACGTGTCCAACTGGTAGGCCTGCTGCGGAAGTTCGGCCCCTCGACGGCCACCCGGCTGGCCGAGCGGCTGGGGGTCAACTCCGGCACGGCCAGCTACCACCTGCGCCAGCTCGGCGACGCCGGGTTCGTCGAGGAGGACACGGAGCGCGGCAACGCGCGGGAACGCTGGTGGCGCGCGGTCCACCAGTCGACATGGTTCCGCGAGCCCGACCTCGCGGAACGGGAGCCCGAGGCTGCCCTGGCGTATCTCCAGTCCGTCGCCGCCGCCTACACCTTGCGCACTCAACGCGCGCTCAGCGAGCTCCAGACGATGCCCGGCCGGTGGCGCGGAACTTTCGACATCAGCGACTGGTCACTGCGGCTGACCCCCGAGGAGACGGTGAACCTGCGGGAGGAGTTGTACACACTCCTCGCCCGCTACCGGTCGGACACTCCGGAGACGGCTGCCGAGGCGCCCGAGGGCGCCCAGCGCGTCTCCCTCATCTCCCAGATCCTGCCGGAGCTGGACGTGCCCGACACCCCCGGCGCCGACACCTCGGACGAGATCGGCGACGACGGCGATCCGGCTCCCGAACGGCGGCGGGGAACGGAGACCTCGTGAGGAAGCCCGGGGGAGGTATGCCGGGGGTGAAGGGCTCCGACGACGTGTCGCGGCGGCGTACGCTGCTGCCGCTCGTCGGCGTACTCACCGCGATGGCCGTGTCGTTGACCGGTACGCGGGTCTCGGCCATCGCACTGCCCTGGTTCGTCCTCGTCACCACCGGCAGTGCCACCCGGACCGGGGTGGTGGCCTTCTGCGAGATGGCGCCGTACGTGGTGGTGAAGGCGTTCACCGGCCCGCTGGTGGACCGGGCCGGGCCCCGGACCATCTCTTGGACCACGGACCTGGTCAGCTCCGCCGCCGCCTTCGCCGTACCCGTACTGCACGCCGCGGACCTGCTCTCCTTCCCCTTGCTGCTCGTGCTCGTCGCTCTCATCGGTGCGGCGCGGGGGCCCGGCGATCTCGCGAAGGACGTGATGGTTCCGGAGGCGGCGGACCGCGGCCGCGTACCTCTGGAGCGGGCCACCGGCTTCGCCGGCGTGACCGAACGGCTCGCCTCGACCACCGGCCCGGCGGCGGGCGGCGCCCTGATCGCCCTCCTCGGTCCGCTGACCGGGCTGAGCGTCAACGCGGCCTGTTTCGCGCTCGGTTCGGTGATCATCGGGCTGGTGCTGCCACGCGGCATGGGCCGCCCGGTCCCACACGCCCCATTGCCGCAGGACGCCGCCGACACCCCCACGGAGCCGGGCTACTGGCGGCGGTTCGGCCAGGGCTTCACCTTCCTGCGAAGCGAGCCGCTGCTGCTCACGATCGTCGTGATGGTCATGGTCACCAACTTCCTCGACGCGGCGTTCAGCGCCGTGCTCCTGCCCGTCTGGGCCAAGGAATCGGGCAACGGACCGAGCGCCATCGGCCTGTGCGCGGGCGCGGGCGGACTCGCCGCGATCGGCGGCAGCCTGATAGCGGCGGGCGTCGCGCACCGGATGCGGCGTCGGCCGGTGTTCTTCGCCGGATTCCTGCTCGCGGGCGCGCCGCGCTGGCTGATCCTCGCCTCGCCCGCACCGCTGTGGACCGTGGTGGTCGTGTTCGCGATCGGTGGCTTCGGCGCCGGCTTCCTCAACCCCATTCTGGCGGCGGTCAGTTATGAACGCGTACCCCGCCGTCTGCTGGGCCGGGTCAAGGCGCTCAGCGGCGCGCTCTCCTGGTCCGGGATGCCGCTCGGCGGCCTGATCGGCGGCGCTGCCGTGGCCTCGATCGGACTGGCGCCGGTGCTGCTGGTGGGAGGGGCGGCGTACTTCCTCACGACGAATCTCACCGGACTGCGGCCGGAATGGCGGGAGATGGACCGACTGCGCGGCAAGGGCCGGGCGGCCGACGACCCTGTCGTACCGACGCCGCGTCGCACGCCCGGCTCGGGCCCGGAGCCGGAATCCGGCGCCCGGCTGACGCGCAACGCCACGTGATACACCCGGATGCCCGCGCGGCCGGGAGAGTCACCGCTGCGCCGATTACCGCTGCTCCGCCAGCCACTCGTCGAAGGTCGTCGGCGCGATACGGGCGTTCTCGCCCGCCAGCATGACGTTGCCGGCCATCTCCGGGCCGAAGATCGCGGACCAGGTCGGCACGAGCTTCACGGTGTGTCCGCGTGCGTCGTTGGTGCGCCGGGCCATGTCCACCAGGTCCTGCGGCTCCGGCCCGACGACATCGACATACCGTCCCCGCGGCTCGCCCGCCACGATCTCGGCGAGGACATCGGCCACATCGGCGGGCGCGATGGGCTGCATGAGCAGCGGCGCGACCATGGCGACACCGTCCTGCTCGGTCCAACCCGCCACCATCGCCGGGAAGTCGTGGAACTGCGCCGCCGGGACGATCGTCCAGGGCACCGGCCCGGCCGTCACCAGGCGCTCCTGCTCCCGCTTGCCGGCGTAGTGCGCGTTGCCCTCCACGCGGTCGACACCCACGATGGAGAGAAGGACATGGTGGCGGACACCGGCCCGCGCCTCGCCGGCGAGCAGATTGCCGGTGGCGGCGCCGAAGAAGGCGATCGTCCCGGCCCGGTCGGCCGGCGGGCCGTTGGTGACGTCCACGACGGCTTCGACGCCCGTCAGCGCGGTGTCGAGCCCTTCGCCCGTCGACAGGTCCACGCCCAGCGAGCGGCTGACGCGTACGACGTCGTGGCCGCCTCGTTCGAGCGCGGCCACGGTGAGGGTCCCGATGTTCCCGGTCGCGCCGGCCACTGCGATCCGCATGGTGTTCTCTCTTCTCTCGAAACTCTTCTCCTGGTCCCGCCCGGACAGTAACAGAATCATGGATGAAGAAGGTCCATGATATCTGCGATACGATCGGTGTCGTGAAGCTGCCTGTGAGCACCGAATGGGTCCTGCACTGCGCCACGTCACTGGCGCAGCTCGATCCGGGGACCGGCGCGTCGACGGCGCAGCTCGCGCGGTACTACGACCTGCCAGCCCCCTATCTCGCCAAGCAGCTGAAGACGCTCGTCAGGGCCGGCCTGCTGACCGCGACCACCGGGCCACGCGGCGGATTCCGGCTCGCGCGGCCCGCTTCCGAGATCACACTCCTTCAGGTGGTCGAGGCCGTCGACGGCACGTCACCGCCGTACGAGTGCCGCGAGATCCGCCGGCGGGGACGCGGCGCGCTGCCGGCGGAGGAGTGCCGTCGCACATGCGTCCTCGCCGAGAAGATGGCGGACGCGTACGAGGCGTGGCGCGACAGCCTCGCCGGGACCACTCTGGCCGACATCCTGGCCACACTGCCCCCGTCAGCGCCCTCTCGTACCCGCCTGGGGCTGACCGGGACGACGTAGCGTCCGAGCGTTGGGCAGCCGCCCGTCAACGCCGTGTGCCGCGTGTCGTACGGACTCCGCGCGCCGACTGTGTGCAGGGTGCTGCTCATGAGACTGCGGGCCGCGGACAGCGACGACAAGGGTGGCTCCGGGCGTGGGGCGTTGACCGTTCTGTGGGATCTGCGGAAGGACGTGACCGTCACCCAGACACTGCGCTCGACGGTGGCCTCGACCCTCGCCTACCTCGTCGCCCTGTGGCTGAGCAGCGAACCCGCGCCGCTGACGGCGCCGCTCACCGCGCTGCTCGTGGTCCAGGTGACTCTCTACTCCACGCTCACCACCAGCGTGCGACGGGTGAACGCCGTCGTCGCCGGCGTACTGATCGCCATCGGATTCAGTGCGCTCGTCGGGCTGTCCTGGTGGAGCCTGGCACTGATCATCCTGGCGTCACTCCTCGCCGGTCGGCTCGTCCGCGTCGACGAGTTCGTGCCCGAGGTCGCGATCAGCGCCATGCTCGTCCTCGGCGTCACCCACGCGGCGGCGGCAAACACCGCCTGGGACCGTGTCCTGGAGACGCTGATCGGCGCGGTGGTGGGCCTGCTGTTCAATGTGTTCGCGCCCCCGGTCTGGGTCGGCGCCGCCGGGGAGTCCATCGAAGGCCTCGCCCGGCAGATGCGCCGGCTGATGCGCGCCGTCGGCGACGAGCTGACCACCCCCACCTCGGTCGAACTCGCGGCGGCCCGGCTGCGCGAGGCACGGCGGCTCGACCACGGCATCGCCGACGTGGACGCGGCGCTGCGCCAGGCCGAGGACAGCCTGCGGCTCAATCCGCGTGTCAAGGAAGGTCTGCTGCACCGGGTGGTGCTCCGCACCGGCCTCGACACGCTGGAGATCTGCGCGGTGGTGCTGCGCGTCCTCACCCGCACGATCACGGACCTCGCCAAGGAGCGTCAGGACGAAGGTCTCTTCGCGCCGGAGGTGGGAACCGCCCTGGAGGAACTGCTGTCGCAGGTCGCCGACGCGCTCGTCAGTTTCGCCGTGCTGGTCACCACGCAGGCGAGCGAGGCCGCCGAGGCCGCGGAGGAGCGCCTCGCGGGGGACCTGAGCGCTGCCGCGGCGACCCGCGACAGGGTGGCGAATCTGCTGCTGGAAGGCGTACAGCGGCATCCGCGCCAGTGGCAGCTGCACGGCGCGATGCTGTCGGAGATCGACCGGCTGCTCGACGAACTCGACATCGACCACCGGTCCCGGCGCCTGCTGGAGGAGCTGGACAAATCCACCCGGGAGCAGCGCGAGAAGCACCCTCAGCTCACTGCTTTCGCCGCGTGGCTGCGCGGTGTGAAACGGCCCAGGGTGAAACGGCCGGCGCTCAGGGGGCGGGACAGGCGGGACAGGTCCTAGGGCGTGTCCGCGAAGTCCCGCCTGGCCCGTGACGGCTGGCACGGCACCTCGCCGCGTTGTCTTCAGACGGCCACGTACGTCCGGTCCATCCACAACGCCGATCCTCCGCCTTGCGACGCACCGCACCAGCCGCCGCGGGTCCCGCCCTGCGGGCGGACGGCGCTACTTCGCGGACACGCCCCAGGACGGCCCGGGTGCGCGCGACGGACCGGATGAGCCGGCTGAACCGGACGCGGCCACGATGACGTCGTCCAGCACCTCCCGCGTACGGACGAGTTCGGCGATCCGCGCGTCGATCCTGGCCCGCTGCCGCGTCAGGTCGGCGACGAGCCACGGCGTCGCCGCCTCCGACGGACCGCCGTCCTCGTCCCGCATGCACGGCAGCAGCTCGGCGATCTTCCCGCTGCACAGCCCGGCCGCGAACAGCTCCTGGATACGGATCACCCGGTCGACCGCCCGCTCCGGGTAGGTGCGATGGCCCGAGGGCGTACGCGCGGAGACGAGCAGTCCCTGCTCCTCGTAGTAGCGCAGCGAGCGTTCGCTGACGGCCGTACGTCTCGCCAGTTCACCGATCTTCACGCTTCCTCCCGGGGTCCGCACCGTCTCCGCGACGGTGGCGGGGATTGAACCTGACACCAGTGTGAGGTCTTACCGTCCCGCCATGACGAAAACGACGCTTCTCGCCCCGTATTCCCTCGGCCCCCTCCGCCTCCCCAACCGCATGGTGATGGCTCCCATGACCCGTTACCGCGCGGCCGTGGACGGCAGTCCCCTGCCGGTCGTCGCCGACTACTACGCGCAGCGCGCCGGCGCCGGACTCGTCGTCACCGAAGGTATCTGGCCCAGCAGCCGGGGCCAGAGCGGCTGGCGGCTCCCCGGCCTGGAGACGGTGGCGCACATCGAGGGCTGGCGGGCCGTGACGGACGCGGTGCACGCCGCCGGGGGCCGGATCATGGCCCAGCTGATGCACGGCGGCCGGCAGGGACACCCGCTGTCCCGGATCGACGGCGACATACCGAGCGGCCCGTCCTCCGTACGGGTCCCGGGCCCCGTACACGTACGGGACGGCGGCAAGGCCGACCCCCTCCCGCCGCGCGAGATGACGCACGACGACATCCGGCAGGCCGTCGAGGACCACGCGCAGGCGGCCCGGAACGCGATGGCGGCAGGCTTCGACGGGGTCGAACTGCACGGCGCCAACAGCTACTTGATCCACCAGTTCCTCGCCGACAACACCAATCTGCGTAACGACGGCTACGGCGGTACGACCGAGGGCCGGATCCGTTTCCCCGCCGAACTGGTCACCGCGGTCGCCGACGCGATCGGAGCCGGGCGGACGGCGCTGCGGCTCTCCCCGGGCAATCCCCAGTTCGGCATGGCCGAGGCCGACCCGGCCCCCGTCTATCACGCGCTTCTCGACGCGGTCGACGGCCTCGGTCTGCTCTACCTCCACCTCACCGACAACGACACCTACCCGGCGCTCGCCGATCTGCGCCCCCGCTGGCACGGCCCGCTCGTCGCCAACATCGGCGAGAACCACGACCCGACCACCCGCGAAGGCGGCGAGGCGGTGCTCGCCGAAGGGCTCGCCGACCTCGTCTCGTACGGCAGGTCCTTCATCGCCAACCCGGACCTTCCCGAGCGCTTCGCCGTCGGCGCGCCGCTCAACACCATCGACGAGCGGCACCTCTACACGCACGGAGCCGAGGGCTACACCGACTATCCCGCACTGTCGCGGGAACTCTGCTCCGCACGCACGTGACCCGACGGGGAGCACGAGCGATACCGACGTAGGGGATTCGCCGTCTTCATGACCCTGCCCGGACTGGTCATCCCGCCGGCCGGGCCGACGAGGAGGTCGGCGCCCCGCCGCACCGGACCGTGGTGGATCCCGACGGTGGCACGGCGGCACGGCGGTCGTACGGAGACCGCGAGGCAGGCCGGGCCGCCCGGAGTGACCGGCCGGCCCGGCGGACCCGGATCTCAGAGCGGTAGCACGCAGACGGCGACCGGCGACGCGAACGGGTCGCCCGCCGACCCCAGTTGGCCGCTCTCCTGGTCGACGTGGAAGACGGAGACGGCGTTCGACCGCTGATTGGCGGCGAACAGCAGGGTCCCGTCGGGGGAGAGGGCGAGCTGCCTCGGGTAGTCACCGCCGACGGGCACCGTGTCCAACAGCCGCAGGCCGGCGCCGTTCTCCTCCACCGCGAAGCGGGAGAGGCTGTTGTGGCCACGGTTGGCGAGGAAGACGAACGCGCCGTTGGCGGTGATCACCGGCTGGGACGGGAAGCTGCTTCCCGCGCCGCCGGCGCCGGTGGGCAGCGGTTCGCCGGGGGTGAGGGTCCCGGTCTCCGTGTCGTAGCCGCAGACGGCGATCGTGTTGTTCAACTCGTTCGCCAGATAGGCGTATTGGCCGGAGGGATGGAAGACGAGATGCCGTGGCCCGGCGCCCGCGGGCAGTGTGGCGTACGAGACCTGGGTGAGCGTGCCTGCCGTCTCGTCGAGGCGGTAGGTGTAGACGCTGTCGGTGCCGAGGTCGACGGCGAGCACATGGCCGCCGTCCGGGGTGGTGACGATCTGGTGCGCGTGCGGGCCGTTCTGTCCCGGCCCCGGAGCCGGTTCGGAATGGGTGACCAGATCGGTGCGCTCGCCGAGCGCGCCCGACGCCTCGACGGGGTGGACGGCGACGTTGCCGGAGCCGTAGTTCGCGCTGAGGAGCCACCGCCCGCCGGGGTGTACGGACAGATGGCAGGGCGAGGAGCCGCCGGTGCCCCGTGTGCCGAGGACCGTATGGCCCCCGTCCTCGCCGAGCGCGATCGCGGTGACGCCGCCGTCCTGGCGCTCGTTGACCGCGTACAGGGTGGTGCCGTCGGGGTGCACGGCGAGGTACGAGGGGTCGCCGACGCCCCGGAGGGTGCCGGTGGCGGAGATCTGCCCGGTACCCGTGTCGTACGAGGCGAGCCCGATGCCCGGACCGCCGCTGGAGGTGTACGTACCGATGAACAGCGGCCCCGTGGCGAGGGATTGTCCGGGGCGGGTCGCGGCAGCCGTGGCCGGCCGGGTCGCCGTCCGGCCCGCGCTCCGGCTCGGGGCCCTGCCCGGGGGCCGGCTCGGGGTGGCCGTGGCGGCGGGCACCGAGACCGTCGCCACGGCCGCCGCCACCATGCCGACGATCGTGCGGCGGCTCGGCCCGCCGGTCTGCTTCGCGGCGGGCGCGGTCTCTCCGGTCGCTGTCGCTGTCTCTGTTCCTGTGCGGTCGCTTCTCATGCCGGGCACCTCGTGTGACTCGTGGGGGGAGTGCTTGCCGGTGTGGTGGCAGACACCCTTCCGCCATCCCGCCCCCGTCGGCAAGAGCCCCTTCGGCGGCGTCAGTCGCGGAGTGCCAGGGCGTCGCCCATCACGATCACCGGCCGCTTCGCCGGGTCCAGTTTGCGCAGGAGGTCGACCATCCGCGTCCTCGACAGCGAGACGCAGGCCTGGGTGGGTCCCTCGTGGTCGACATGGATCCAGACGCCACCGCCCTTGGTGAGCCCGAGGGGGCGGGTCTGGTCCAGCGGAGTGAACCCCGACGCGCGGTTGTAGTCGATGGCGACGACGTAGTCGAAGGATCCTTCCAGCGACTCGCCCAGGAACCCGGTTCCGGGGGACTCGAAGTCCTCGTTCTCGTCGTACGGGAGTCTGGTCCCTGGGTCGGGGAGCCGGCCTCCGGCGTCGCCGAGTGTGAAGACGCCGATCGGCGAACGCAGGTCGTCGGCCTGGTGGTTGTAGGTCCAGCCGCGCAGCGCGTTGTGCGCGGGCCAGCGGTTGGTGACGGGTTCCCAGCCGGTGTCCGCGTTCCGCTCGTACAGCACGACGCCGGACTTCGGCGAGTTCCTGTCCTCGCCGCTGGCCACGAGCGCCTGACGGCTGGAGACGGGGATGCGGGAGCGGGTGAGCGGACCGAGACCGGGGATCTCACGGACCAGGGACGCCTCCACCGGTTTCCCGGACAGTCCGTGGGCCGCCTCGTTCGCCGCACCCCGGCGTCGCCCGGGGGCGCCTTCCGGCCGGTTCCCTTCGGCGGACCTGCTCTCCGTGGCCGGGCTCTCCTTGGTCCCGCCCTCTTTCGTCCCGCTCTGGGCGGGCCCCGTCCGCGTGGCCCGGCTCTCCGCCCGCTGTTCGGCGCCGGGCGCGGGACCCGATCCGGCGCATCCGGCGAGGAAGAGGCACGTGCAGAGCGAGGTGAGGGCCAGGGCGCCTCTCGCGACAGGGAGAGCGCGGGGGAGAAGGAGCATGGCGAGCCTTTCGTGGGTGCAGGCGGACGGTCCGTCCTCGTCCGCCGCGTTTCTCCGCGCCATGAAACGCGATCATCGTCTGATCCGACCGCGCCGAGATGCGCGATCAGACACGGACCCGAAGATTTCCCCCGTACTGCCTAACAAGCCGTCAGATGCCGTGGGCGGAAACGTGCCTTCGGGACTTCCGGCTCTCAGGGTCTTCCGTCATTGGTGCGAGCAAAGGCGACGGAGGGCGATTGGTCACCCCGCGGGCGATTCGCGAACGCGCGTGGTTTCAGCCGACCGAAAGGCCGTCAAATAGGTTGCCCGACGGGGTTGTCGGGGACATGACGGGATTGCTTGTCTTGACGCGTCGCGGATCGTCGACGCGCGTCAACTCCGCCCCACCGGATTGGCGCGTACGCCTGTTGCGCGACACGCCTGTTGTCGTTGAACCCGGGAGATCGTTCCCCCCCCACTTCCCAAGGAGATCGACATGGTTGCCACGTCAGGACCCGGCCGTCGAACGGTACTGAGGGGCGGTCTGACCGCCACGGCGGTGGGCGCCCTCGGCCTCGCCGTGAACGGACCGGCCCACGCCGCCCCGGTGCGCGCGGACAGCCGTCCGGCGGCCGGTTCGCCGCTCGCCGCCCCCGAGCCGCGGATCTACACCACCGCGGAATGGGGCGCGAGGCCCCCGAGCCAGCAGATCGTCGTACTCGACCGGGTGCCGACCTACATCGTCGTGCACCACACCGCGGAGCCCGGCAACAGCGAGGACTACTCGCTGGCGCACGCGATGGCGATCTGCCGGTCGATCCAGAACTTCCATATGGACGGCCAGGGTTGGGGCGACTCCGGCCAGCAGTTCACCAACTCGCGCGGCGGGTTCGTCCTCGAAGGCCGGCACCAGAGCCTCGATGTCGTACGCGGCGGCACCCGGCATGTGCAGGGCGCGAACGTCGGCGGCCGCAACAGCGAGGTCATCGGTATCGAGAACGAGGGCCTCTATACGGAGGTCGACGTACCGGCCGCGCTCTGGAACTCCCTCGTCCAGCTCGTCGCGTGGATCGCCACCCAGTACGGGCGGCCGGTCACGGACATCATGGGCCACCGCGACTTCAACTCGACCGAATGCCCAGGCGGCGTGCTCTACGGCAGACTCCAGGAGCTGCGCGACGCGGTCGCCGGCGCCCTTGGCGTCGCACCCGCCGACCGGCCCTCCGTCTGGCCGCTGCTGCGCCCGGGATCCGCCGGCCCCCAGGTGCGTGCCGCGCAGTACCTCCTGCGTGGTCGCGGCTTCCCGGACGTACCGGTGGACGGCGTCTTCGGCGCGGCCACCAAGCGCGCGGTGGTCAAGCTGGCCGACGTGCACAACGTCGAGAAGCACACCTGCGCGGCCATGGTCCGGGGCGGCACGGACGAGACCGGCTACCTCGGCTCCGACATCTGGCCGCTGATCACCCCGCAGGTCAGGGCGGGCGAGAGCGCCGACGTCGCGAAGGCGGTGACCACTTTGCACCGCGCGGGCGCGGACAAGGCTCATTCGGCCGGTGTGCTCACGGCGACCGACTGGAAGCGGCTGCTGGCCTGACGCCGACGGACCACACAGTCCCGCACGCCCGCGGTGCCCTTCGGCGGCAGGAGGATTCACTTCCTGCCGCCGACGGCCCGCTTCGTTCCGGTGACTCCCCGTAATGGGTGATGGTCTTGGGCCTGGCTTCGGAAGATGACAGGGTGTCAGGTGTCTATCGTGTTACCAACCCGGACAAACTCGCTGACGTTCGACGGTCCGGGGGAGACTGAGCGCGCTGATCCACTTCTCGGATCCACTTCACTGATCGACTTCTGCCAGGGAGCGCACGATGACGGAGTACCGGAACCTCGGCCGTACGGGTGTGAAGGTCAGCCCTCTCTGCCTCGGCACGATGATGTTCGGGGCCCGCGGCAACACCGATCACGACGACAGCGTCCGGATCATCCACCGGGCGCTCGACTCGGGCATCAACTTCGTCGACACCGCCGACGTCTACTCGGCGGGCGAGTCGGAGACCATCGTCGGCAAGGCGCTGGCCGGCGGCCGCAGGGACGATGTGGTCCTCGCGACGAAGTTCCACGGCGCCCGCGGCGAAGGCCCCAACGAGCGTGGCAATTCCCGGCGTTGGATCATCCAGGAGGTCGAGAACAGCCTGCGCAGGCTGAACACCGACTGGATCGACCTCTACCAGGTGCACCGGCCCGAGCCGGACACCGACTTCGACGAGACGCTGGGCGCGCTCAGCGATCTCGTCCACCAGGGCAAGATCCGCCTTATCGGTACCTCCACGTTCGAGCCGTCGGCGATCGTCGAGGGGCAGTGGATCGCGGAGCGGCGCGGCCGGGAACGGGTGGTGACCGAGCAGCCCCCGTACTCCCTGCTCGCGCGCGGCATCGAGCGCGAGATGCTGCCCGTGGCGCGGCGTTACGGACTCGGGGTGCTGTCCTGGGGCCCGCTGGCGGGCGGCTGGCTGTCCGGCCGCTTCCGCAAGGGCGTCGCGCAGCCCGCCTCCAGCCGGGCCGCCCAGCAGACGGAGCGCTTCGACATCAACGCCAAGGAGAACGCGGCCAAGCTGGACGCGGCGGAGAGCCTGGCGCTGCTGGCCGAGGAAGCGGGGCTCACACTCGTGGAACTGGCGGTCGCGTTCGTCATCGAACACCCCGCGGTCACCTCGGCGATCATCGGACCGCGGACGTACGAGCAGTTGGAGAGCCAGTTGGGAGCGGACAAGGTAAGCCTCAGCCGCGACGTGCTGGACCGGATCGACGAGATCGTGCCGCCGGGCACCAACCTGTCGGGACGGGACGCCGGTTACGTACCTCCGTCGATCGCCGACCCGTCCCGGCGCCGCAGGTCCGCGGCTTTGGCCCCGTCCTACTGACCGGCCTCGCTGCCGGCCGGGCCGGGCAGACCGCGCGCGGCTGAGCGCCACGGCGGCTCAGAGCGCGATCAGACCCGCCCGGGTCGGCCGGAAGCCGCAGGCACCGGTGTAGAAGGCACCCAGGTGCTCCTCGTGGAACCAGTCGTCCGACGGAGATCCGTCGAGCGGGGTCCTCGACCGGCCGCCGGGTGACTGACCAACGCCTGACCAGCGCGGCGACGAGTCCGGCAGACCACGGGGGAAGGTCTGCCGGACTCGGTCCTCGGCGGCGGCGTCAGGCGCCGGTACGGACCGTCTGGAGGGCCTTGGACCAGCTGACGAGCTGGTCCAGTGTGGTGTCCAGGGCCGCCTTCTGGTGATCACCGGGCTTGAAGGCGGAGAAGTTCTCGAAGTCGCTGAAGAGCGAGAGCGCGACCTGCGCCCGCACGGTGGCCACCTGGAGCTCGGACATGATCAGACGCAGGTGCTCGACGGCACGCGTACCGCCGACGCTGCCGTAGCTGACGAAGCCGGCGGCCTTGTTGTTCCATTCGCCGTAGAGGAAGTCGATGGCGTTCTTCAGGGCGCCGGAGGTCGAGTGGTTGTACTCGGGAGTGACGAAGAGATAGCCGTCGAAGGAGGCGATCTTCTCGGCCCACGCGAGGGTGTGGGCGTTCGCGTACTGGCCCATGGACGGCGGGATCGCCTCGTCCAGGTGCGGCAGCTTGAAGTCCGCGATGTCGACGAGCTCGAACTCGGCGTCGTCCCGCTGAGCGGCGATCTCCTGGGCCCATTTGGCGACGGCCTCGCCGTTACGGCCCGGACGGGTGCTGCCCAGAATGACCGCGATCTTCAACGTCATGGGGTGCTCCTGACTTGAGATGTCAACTGACGATGCTCATCCTGCTCACGCTTGAAGTCTCAAGTCAAGCGGCTACGATGGTCCCATGACTGATGAGATCTCCCCGGCAGACGACACGCCGTGGCTCTCCGCGGCCGAGCTGGAGTCCTGGGTGCCGTTCAGCGGGATGCTCCTCGGTCTGGTCAGCGCGCTGGACGCGCAGCTCCAGAGCGACGCCAAGATCAGCTTCTTCGGCTATCTGGTCCTGGCGGGCCTCTCCGAGGCCCCCGGGCGCACCCTGCCCATGAGTGACCTGGCGGTCCTGGCCCACGGCTCCCTGTCGCGTCTGTCCCACGCCGTGTCCACGCTGGAGAAGCGCGGCTGGGTCCGCCGCAGCCCCTCGCCCGAGAACGGCCGCGTCACGGTCGCGACCCTCACCGACGCCGGTTACGCCAAGATCGTCGCCACCGCCCCCGGGCATGTGGAGGCCGTCCGCCGGCTCGTCCTCGATCCGATCGACGCGGACCAGCTACGCACGCTCGGCAAGATCTCCGCCGTCATCCGCGACTCGATGGGCTCGCCCTGCGAGTGGCCGTCCCGCCCCGGCACGGCCGGGTGACCGGCCGGCCGGCCGACTCGCCGCCCCTGTAGGCCCGTCAGCCTTTCCCGATGTCGTCGGCCGGCGGTTCGACCGCCCAGACGCGCTCGGCACGCAGCGGCCCGCTGCGCGCCAGTAGCATGCCGTGGTCGGAGGCCAGCGGGGCGAGTTGGGAGCCGTAACAGAGCACCGCCTCACGCTTCAGGGCCCACTGATCGTCCGTCAGCGTGAGGTCGTGCTCCACGCGCAGTGTGTGACGGCTCGTCATGTCCTGGTAGGCGAGCCCGTACAGATGGCTGCGGCCGAGCGCGGGATCGGCGGCGGCGGATCCCCATTCGTCCAGATGGCCGGTGTAGGGGAGGTCGGCGTACGCGAGCGGGACGGCGCGGCCGAGCTTCCGGGCCACCGTCAGCGCACGGTCGCGGACCTTTTCGTGATCGGGCTGATTGGTGCCGATGGGTATCAACAGCAGTGTCCCCGAGGGCAGTTCGGCGAGACAGCTGTCGATCCCGGTGAGTTCCGTCCCGTCCCCGTAGGGGCCGTCGGGATGGTCCAGGACGACACTCCCGACCCCGAGGAGTTCGCAGGCCCGAGCGTCCTCCACGCGGCGGGCGTGGTATGCCTCCCGCGCCGTGGAGAATCCGCAGACGCTGTCCCACCAGGAGACGGGGTGGTGGGACGCGGGCTCGCCGCCGTACACCGTAACGACCGTGACAGGGCCGGGGAGTTGGGGGATCAGCCCGGCGAGTGAGAGCGCGGCGTCGTCGAAGTGCGGGGAGAGGATCACGGTGGCGGGCTGTGGGGGAGTCATGCGGGCTGTCTCCTCGGTTGTGGGGTGGGCCAAAGAGGATCGGGTGACATCTGTACGGCGCTGAAGACCTCGTCCCACTGGGCGTCGTCGCCCTCCCAGCGATCGGGGGCCGCCGCCACCGTCCCCCAGGCGATTGCCGGCGGGAGGTCACCGGCGTCGTCGGGCGGCGTACGGCGCAGCCACAGCAGCGAGAACCGTTGCCCCGGGTGCGCGGTGGCGATCACGTGACGCAGCCGGCGCAGGTCTCGCGCGGCGCATTCGTCGAAAGCGTCGTGGTGGACGTAGAGCACATGGGCCGGAGACCTGGCGAGCGCCCGCCATCGCTCCGCGAGCGCGGCGAACTTGGCCCGGACACCGTCGAGTTGGGCGTCGATGTCGTCCTGGGTGAGGGGGCGTCCGGCGTCGGGCGGCCGGAAGTCGTGGAAGAAGCGGATGTCCGAGCCGCGGTCCAGCGCGCAGAGGCCGTCGCTGAACGGCTCCACCATCCCCGGCCGCAGGACGTGGGCGAAGTCGTCGGCGAGGGTCTCGACCACCGACTCGAAGTCGAGGTCGAGCCAGTCGAAGAAGTGCGCGGAGTGGTTCCCGGTGATCCGGCGGATCTGGTAGGTCGACTCGCAGTGGTACCCGAGCCCCACGCACACGTCGTACGCGTCGGCCCCGGCCGGACTCGTCTGCGTCATGACGGCGTTCAGCCGGCGGTGCGCCGCAGAAGAAGGCCGTCGCTGCCGCGTTTGATGAGATAGGCGCGGCCCGCGCAGACGGTTTCGACGCGCGGTGGCACCAGGCGGACGCTCTCCACCTCCTGCCAGGTCGCCGACGCCGCGAGCCAGGGCCGTACGCGGGCGTTCATCGCGTCCGGTTCGAGGGCGACGAAGACGTGGTCGGTGGGCAGCCGGTCCAGCAGGGCGAGGTCCTGGCCGTAGTAGAGCATCTCGATGAGCAGGTGGGCCCCGGCGCGCGGGTGCCCGTCCTCGGTGAGATCCGCGAGATCGTCGGCGGAGACCCGCACACTCCCGGTGCCCCTCACGGCCTCCGTGAGGCGCGTCCTGAACAGCGGGTTGGGCTCCGTGGCGTGTACGGCGCCGCCGGCCGCGATCAGACGGCGCGTCAGAGCGCCTTCGCACGCGCCCACTTCGACCAGCGAATCGCCGGTCTCGGCGCGATGGCCCAGCACCCAGGCGGCGGTGGCGTCCAGTCGGTCCTTCTCGTACGGGGAACTGCCGAACTCCCAGGGGTCCGGGATGGACGCGGCCTCGTCGTCCAGGCTCGCCAGCAGGGCGAAGAGCCGTTCGCGCTCATCGGCGTCGGTGTGGAAGAAGCGCTCGGTGGCGGGGATGCGGGGGGTCTGGACCACGTACTCCGCCGACTCCGCCGTGAGCAGGTGCTCGCACGCCCGGTTCACGAAGTCGAGCTTGGTGGCGATCGGTTCACGGTCCAGCGAACGGTCGAAGTCGCTCACGACCTGGAGGAACGGCGAGTAGCCGACGGCGTGCCGCACCTCGTGGCCCGCGCAGCCGATCGCCGTGTCGCGGCCGACCTTGCCGCGGCTGCGACGGTTGTCGGCCGGTGAGTGGGTCCAGACGACCGCGTCGCGGTCGCCGCCGAGTTCGCGTACGGCCTCGCGTACGAGCTCCGCCAGGGAGGCGGGACCGGGCGACCCGGCCCCGTCGTCGGCCGGGCGCACGTGCCGCGCGATGTCGGCGAGCCGCGCGGCGGGGCTCTGCTCGGCAGGGAAGGCGAGAGTCCGGCCGTGATCGGCGAGGACGAGGGCGGCCTCTCCGTCGGCGAGAACGGACAGGAAGTCGAGTACGGCGTCTTCGGCGCGGAGTACAACAACGATGTCGATCACAGGATCGGTCCTCTGTACGGAACGGACGTGCCGCAAGTGGCACACGTTAGGTCTAGACCACTGCGTGGTGCAAGGGACGGCGTTCTCGAAGGGTGTGTCTCGGCCTTCCGGGTCCCCGGTCCCGTCCCTACCCGACCGGACACCCCACCCGACGGATCCACGGGCGCCGACCGCGGTCGGCCGCGGTTGACAGGCAGCGCCCTGGTGAGAGCCTTGAAGGGGTACGGGACGACGAACGGTCCGCGTGGCTGAAAGATGACCATCCTGCCCGCCCGCGGTGAGGCAGGCCCGGAACGCGGGGGCAGTTGGCGGGGACCGGGGCGGCTCGTCCGAGAGCTCGACCGAGAGGAGGGGCCCGCGATGGGACCGACACCGGACGTCCGCACCGTCCGGCTTCCCTCGGGAGAACGCGTTCCCGTGCTGGGACAGGGCACCTGGGGCTGGGCGGAGGACCCGTCGCGCCGCGCCGGTGAGAAGGAGTCCCTGCTGCTGGGACTCGACCTGGGCCTGACGGTGGTCGACACCGCCGAGATGTACGGTCAGGGCGCCGCGGAGGAACTGCTGGGTGAGACTCTCGCGGACCGCCGCGACGACGCCTTCCTGGTGACCAAGGTGCTGCCGTACAACGCGGGCCGGATGGACACCGTCAACGCGTGCGAGCGCAGTCTGAAGCGCCTGCGGACCGATCGCATCGACCTCTACCTGCTGCACTGGCGCGGCTCCGTGCCGCTGGAGGAGACGGTCGCCGCCTTCGAGGAACTGCGGCGCGCGGGCAAGATCCGCCACTGGGGAGTCAGCAACTTCGACCCGGCGGACCTGCGGGATCTCGCGGAGGTGACGGGCGGCGACGCGATGGCCACGAACCAGGTCCTCTATAACCTGACCCGGCGTGGAATCGAGTACGACCTGCTGCCGGGATGCCAGGGGAGGGGCGTCCCGGTCATGGCGTACTCACCGGTCGAGCAGGGACGGCTGCTGTCCGCCCCGATCCTCGAAACCGTGGCTCATCCCCACCGGGCCACCCCGGCGCAGGTGGCCCTGGCCTGGGTCCTTCGCCGGAGCGACGTGATCGCGATCCCCCGGGCGGGCCGTCCGGAGCACGTACGCGAGAACCACGCCGCGCTCGCACTCGCCCTGACCGACGACGACCTGACCGTCCTCGACGCGGCTTTCCCGCCCGCCCGGGGCCCGGTGCCGCTGGAGATGCTGTGAGCGGCGGCGGACACCGTAGTGGCGGGCGCGGGCAGTCCGGGTACAGGCACGTTCCGGCTCGCGGCGGCGGACATCGACGGAGGTCCGGACACCGACGGAGGTAGTGATGGCCGACGACATTCTGCAGACCATCGACACGCTGGTCGCCGAGGAACGCCAACTCCGTGACCGGGCGCCCGGCAAGGGGCTCGCCCCGGAGGAACGAGCACGGCTCCAGGTGCTCGAGGAGCGGCTGGACCAGTGCTGGGACCTGCTGCGGCGGCGCAGGGCCGGGGCGGATGCCGGCGAGGACCCGCAGCGGGTCGAACCCCGCCCGGTCGCCGAGGTCGAAGGCTACGAGCAATGAGCGCACCCCGGGGGGCGGGGGCGGCGGCCGCGGGCCGGGGGAGAGGGGCCGCGGAACCGCCGACCGTCCGCCGGTCGCGGACGACGACGTAAAGGAAAGGGCGGCCCGTCATGGCAGCCAGCACCCACGACCGGCCGGCCGTCAGCCCCCGGCTCGACACGCACCAGTACTTCTGGAGCCTCGACCAGATCGCGCGTGGCCACTTCCCGTGGATGCCGCTGAAAGGTGTGCTGCGCGAGGACCACTCTCCCGAGCGTCTGGAACCGCACGTCAGGGCCGCCGACGTGGGCGGCACGGTGGCCGTCCAGGCGGCGGCGAATCTCGAAGAGACCCTGACCCTTCTGGACATCGCGCGGTCCACCCCGTTCGTCCTCGGCGTGACGGGGTGGGCGGACCTCGCCCGCCCGGACGCCGCCGACACGCTCGAACGCCTCGCCGCCGACGAGAACCTCCTCGCCGTCCGCCCGATGATCCACGACATCGAGGACCCGAGGTGGGTGACCCGGCCGGAGGTCCGTACCAGCCTCGGCACGCTGAGCAACCTCGGCCGCCGCTTCGAGGCACTCACCCGCCCCGAACACCTGCCGGCCCTCGCCGAAGCCATCGAGGCCGTGCCGGAACTGCCCGTCGTGATCGACCACCTCTCCAAGCCCCACTACCGGTGGGACGAGGACGAATCGTGGCGTACGTGGATGGCCCGCTGCGCCGAACGCCCCACCACCTACTGCAAGATCTCCGGCATGCTCACCGAGGTCGGCCCCGTGTGGCACGCCGACGACTTCCAGCCGTACGTCGATTTCCTCTTCGACACGTTCGGGACGGACCACGTGATGTTCGGGAGCGACTGGCCGGTCTCCCGCCAGCGCCTCGAATACCCGGACGTCGTGGACCTCACGGACCACCTCGTGTCCGGCCTGTCGCCCGTGGAGGCGGAGGCGTTCTGGCGGGGCAACGCGGAGAGCTTCTACGGAGTCGTCCTGACGCCGTAGCGGGAGGCGCGCGGCGGGGCCGATGGCAGCAGCCCCGGGGGCGGAGGCGTCTGCGATGATCGGCCCGGAGCGCGAGCCCGGAGGAGCCGGGGTGTGTGACAGGACCGGGAGCGGTGAGGGATTTCATGACGTACGACGTCGAGGCGGTACGGGCCCGCTTTCCCGGTCTGCGAGCCGGAGTCGCGCGCTTCGACGGCCCCGGCGGCACGCAGATGCCCTCCCCGGTCATCGAGGCCGTCACCGACGCGCTGAGCAATCCGCTGTCGGTCAGGGGATCGGTGGCTCCGGGAGAGATCAACGCCGAGACGATCGTGCGCGATTTCCGGCGGGCGATGGCCGATCTTCTGGGCGCGCGGGAAGCGGGGATCGTCGTCGGGCGCAGCGCGACCCAGCTCACGTACGACTTCTCCCGTGTACTGGCCCGGAGTTGGGCGCCCGGTGACGAGGTGGTGGTGAGCCGCCTGGACCACGACTCCAACATCCGCCCCTGGGTGCAGGCCGCCGAGCGGGCCGGCGCCGTGGTGCGCTGGGCGGACTTCGATCCGGCCACGGGCGAACTGCCCGTGGCGTCCGTCGGCGCCCTGCTGACCGACCGCACGCGGGTGGTCGCGGTGACCGCCGCCTCGAACCTGATCGGGACGCGGCCGGACGTGGCGGCGATGGCCGACCTCGCCCACCGGGCGGGAGCGCTGCTGTATGTCGACGGTGTGCACTTCGCCGCGCACGCCCTCGTGGACATCGAGGCGCTCGGCGCGGACCTTTTCGTCTGCTCGCCGTACAAGTTCTTCGGCCCCCACCACGGCGTACTCGCCGCTTCCACGCGGCTGCTGGAGACCCTGCGACCGGACAAACTGGCGCCGTCGACCGACGCGATACCGGAGCGTTTCGAGCTCGGCACCCTCCCGTACGAGGCCCTCGCGGGCACCCGCGCCGCGGTGGACTTCATCGCGGACCTCGCCCCGGGCACCGCCGGAGACCGGCGCGAGCGTCTCCGGTCCGCCTTCGCGTCGATCGAGGGCCACGAGACGGCGCTGTGCAGGAGCATGGAGGAGGCGCTGTCCCAACTCGACGGCGTGACACGGCACTCCCGCGCGGCGCTGCGAACCCCCACGATGCTGCTCACCTTCAAGAACCGCACCGCGTCCGACGCCTACCACTTCCTCGCCCGCTCCCACGTACACGCACCCGCGGGCTCGTTCTACGCCCTGGAAGCATCCCGTCGTCTCGGGCTGGGAGACGCGGGCGGCCTGCGCGTGGGCCTGTCCCCGTACAACAACGCGGACGACGTCGAACGCCTCATGGCGGGCCTGAGGGCGTTCCTACGCTCCTGACCCGTCCGCCGCACGTGCGGGATTGGTCACGCCGGGTCCCCGCCCTCGCCCGCCGCCGAAGCGCGTCTGCGCGCTCGGTAAGCCGCCGCCTTCACCCGGTTGCCGCACTCGTCCATCCCGCACCAGGTGCGGCGGGCGCCGCGGGAGCGATCGAGGTAGATACGGGTGCAGGTGGCGCGACCGCACTCCTTGAGGTGGGCGTCGGGGTCCGCGAGCACGACGACAGCGCTTCTGGCTATGTGGGAGAGGACCGCGGCGAGATCTCCCGACACGCGCAGCCCCGCGTCGCTGAGCCTGATCGAGGGCACCGGCCGGGCCGCCATGTCGTTGACGATCTTGAGACCGCCGGGATCGAAGGGCCGGCCGAGCACGCGGTCGAGAGCGAGTTGGTAGGCCGCCTCGCGCAGTGACAGCGCGGACTCGAAGGTCGCGAGGTCGGCGGTCACGCGGTCCGGGAGCCCGTCACATTCGGCGACCCATCGCTCAAGGTCCGGTGGCGCGGCCAAGCCGTCGACGGGCATGTCCCGGCGCGACACCACGGTGCCTGCCAGATCGAGGGCCGGGTCGCCGCTCACGTACGCGAAATCCACGTCACCATCTTGACCGGTGACGAGACCGGTGACAAGGTCGTCACCTGCTGAACCGGTGACAGGTGCTACGAACGGGAGACCGCATGACCGAGATCCGCGGCATCGAGGTCGTCGTCTTCGACGTCCTCGGCACACTCGTCGACGAACCGGGCGGGCTTCGAGCGGAAATCCGCGAGGCGCTGCCCGAGGCGGACGACGCGGCGGTCGACGGACTGCTCACTCTGTGGCAACGGCATGTCGAGGCCGAACAGCAACGCATCGCGCGAGAGGAGCGCCCGTACGCCAACAGCGAGACCATCGATGCCGAGGCCGCTCACCGGGTGGCCGACCACGCCGGACTCGCGGATCCGGCGGCCATCGCACGGCTGGCCACGGCGGGGCAGCGCCTGCCACCTTGGGGCGACTCGGTCGCCGGCCTCGAAAGACTCGCGGGGCGCTTCCCGGTGCTCGGCCTCTCCAACGCCGGCCGCACCGCCCTCCCGCGCCTCAGCGCACACGCCGGTCTGCGCTGGCACCAAGCCCTCTCCGCCGAAGCCGCCCTGGCCTACAAACCGGCCCCGGAGGTCTACCAACTCGCCCTCGCCACCGCCGGATGCCCCCCGGAGCGCGTCCTCATGGTGGCGGCCCACGCCTGGGACCTCCGCGGCGCCCAGGCGAACGGCATGCGCACGGCGTACGTTCACCGCCCGGTGGGGGACCCACCGAGGGGCACGGACGCCTTCGACGGCCGGTTCGACGGCCTGGCCGAACTGGCCACCGCGCTGACGGCGAGGTAGGGCGCTACGCCTGCCGCGACGGGCCGGGGCTGGACCGGCTCAGAGACTTCGCGTCCGGTCTCGCGGAGTTGCTGACGCGACGAACGTGGAAGCCCTCTCCGGCACACAGCAGTTCGGACACACACCGTCCTCAACTGGGCGGTCCTGTCAGGCAATTCGGGCGTTCGGAGCCCGCGCCCGAAGGCCGGTCCGCCGTCGGCGGTGTGCGGGGCGACGGCGGTCGTGAGGGGTGGAGGGGGTGCCCATAAGGTGATCCTCATGTCTGCCACGTTGAGTTCTACGAAGTCCCGCGCCGCGCTCCGCACGTCGGCCCGTATCTCCGTCGAGTTGCTGGTGATCCTTGTCGTGGCCGCGGCGGCTCTCTGGCTTCTGGGGCAGATGTGGTCGGTCGTCTGGCCGCTCATCGTCGGTCTGCTCCTGACCACGCTGACCTGGCCCGTGGCCCGTTTTCTGCGTCGGCACGGGTGGCATCCCGCCCTGGCCGCCTCAGTCGTGATGCTGCTGTTCTTCATGGTCGCCGCCGGTGTCGTGGCTCTGATCGCCGTGCCGGTGGCGTCCCAGTCGGGCGAGTTGACGAGCGGGGTGAGTGACGGCATCGAGAAGGTGCGCGACTGGGCCTCTGGGCCGCCGCTGAACATCGGCGAGGACGAGATCACCGGCGCGCTCGACAGCGCGGCCGCCAGGGTCCAGGGCAGTGTCGGCACGCTGGTCAACGGCATCCTCACGGGTGTGAGCACGGTGGTCAACGGCGTCGTCACCGCCGTCCTGGCGCTCTTCCTGATGTTCTTCTTCCTCAAGGACGGACCGAGGTTCCTGCCGTGGCTGACCCGCCAGCTTCCCGGCCGCCTCGCCACCGACATCCCGGTGGTGTTCGCCCGCGGTTGGGAGACCCTCGGCGCGTTCGTGCGTTCCCAGGCGTTCGTCGGTCTGCTCGACGCCGTCTTCATCGGCCTCGGCCTGTGGATCGTGGGCGTACCCCTCGTACTCCCGCTGGCCGTGCTGACGTTCATCTCCGCGTTCGTCCCCGTCGTGGGCGCACTGTTCGCCGGACTGGTCGCGGTGCTCATCGCGTTGGTGTCGAACGGCCCGACGGACGCGCTGATCGTGCTGGCGATCATCATCGTGGTGCAGCAGCTCGAAGGAAACGTGTTCCAGCCCATGATCCAGAGCCGGGGGCTCGGCCTCCACGCGGCGGTGGTCCTGCTGGCGGTGACGCTCGGTGCCAGCCTGGCGGGCATCGTGGGCAGCCTGCTCGCCGTACCGGCCGCCGCGTTGACAGGGGTGGTCTGGACGTACGTACGTGAACAGCTCACCGACGACGCACCACAGGACCCGACCACCGGCCGGCCGGCTCCCGCCATCCCGCCGCCCACCACCGGTGACGGTGTCCCGACGCCGTAGCGGCGGGGATCCACCGCGGCGCGTCCGATCGCCGGCCTGCCGGGGGCCCGGGGCCCGGGGCCCCGGCAGGCCGCTCCTACGCCAAGGAGATGCGGCGGCTGATCCTCGGGCCGCTCGGGCTCACCGGCACCGTGGTGCCGGGCGCCTCGCCGGAGATCCCCGAGCCGCACGCCCACGGCTACTACGGGTACGACGACGCCGGCCAGTGGCAGGTGGCGGACACCACCCGCTTCAACCCCTCCTGGATCTCCGCCGCCGGAGACATGATCTCGACCAGCCAGGATCTCCACACGTTCTTCTCCGCGCTGATGAGCGGCAAGCACCTGCCTGCGTCACCCGCCGGTTCGTCAGGGTCCTGCCGGGACGGGCCGACCGCGCCAGACCCGGCAGGAGACGGCCACCACCAGCGGCCACACGGCCTGAACGAAGGTCACCACCCGCTCGGCAACCCCCGGCGCCTCCCCGTTCTGCAACTCCAGCGCGAACCACGCGGCGCCCGCGCACATCAGTACGCTCGCGATGACCGACACCTTGAGATTCAAGCCCCAAGGCACGCTTTTGCCGCCACCTCTCGCGGCCAGGGCGGGCCAGATCGCGAGCAGTACGAAGCCGGTACCGGCCACCAGCCCGTGTTTCAGGGCCCCACCGCTGACGGGCGCGGGCACCAGTGTCAGAGCCATGGCTGACACCCCGCCACCGGCCAGGGTGAGCCGCCCGAGGAACTTGGCCTCCCGCAGTCCGTGCGCCGTCGTCACGTACGACATCCCCAGCACGATCAGTACGCCTGTCATCAGCCAGTAGCCACGGGCACCGTAGGACGCCAGTACGCTGAGTGTGTCATCCGTGGGGTCGTAGGCAGGTCCTTGCAGATGTTGCGCAATCGTCGAACCGCCGACCAAAAACACAGGGGCACCTGCCGCGGACAGCAGGACCCACCAGGGGGCACGTTCCATCGCCCCACCGTAAACATCAGGTGGTATGTCCTCCCGATGACACACACTCGGCAGCAACTCATCCTTATCCTGGCGGAAGCCCCACAAGCACACCCGTTCGACCACAACATAAAACGCTCGCGGGTTCGGGCCGTCACAGACGAACATGGAACGCATGAGTGACCAACCCGCACGATGGACCCGGGCGACCGTCTACCCCGACATGTGGGCCGACCCGGACGACGACCCACGCAACACCGAAGGAGTCAGTCCGGACGGCGAGCTCGCGACGCTGCGGGACTTCCTGACGGACTATCGCACGACCCTGCGGATGAAGTGCGAGGGCCTGGACGCGGAGCAGCTGGGCCGTCGCTCGGTTCCGCCGTCGACGATGTCACTGCTCGGTCTGCTCCGCCACCTCGCCGAGGTGGAGCGGGACTGGCGCAACTGGATCACCGACGGTGATCCGCTGCCGAAGCTCTACGGCGACGGCGGCGGGGACTTCCACGGAGCCGTCGCGGACGAGGCCGTGGTCGAAGCCGCGTACTCCGCTCTGGCGCGAGAACAGGCCGCGACCGACGCCAAGCTCGACGAGCACCCGGATCTGGGCGAACGTCTGGGGAAGGACGGCATCGCGGTCCGGGAGCTGATGGTGCACAGGATCGACGAGTACGCCCGCCACTGCGGGCACGCCGACCTGTTGCGCGAGTGCGTCGACGGAAGGGTGGGTCAGTAAGGGGGGAGGCCGGAGCCGAAATCCGGGTGACCCGGGGCGGGGCGCTCCCTAGGCTCACTCCTCATGGACGTGGGCGAGCACCTGCTGAACGTGGTCGATGTCGAAGCGACGTGCTGGGAGGGACAGCCGCCGCCCGGCCAGGCGAGCGAGATCATCGAGATCGGGCTTACGGTGGTGGACCTGCGTGCGGGCGAACGCCTCGCCAAGCACCGGCTGCTGGTACGCCCGGCCCGGTCGGAGGTGAGCCCGTTCTGTACGGAGCTGACAGGGCTGACGCGGTCCGAGGTGGACGGGGGCCTGTCTTTCGCCGAGGCATGCCGGGCACTGGCCGCACAGCACCGAACGGCGCTGCTGCCCTGGGCGAGTTGGGGCGACTACGACCGTAACCAGTTCACCCGTCAGTGCGGGCGGACAGGTACGGAGTACCCCTTCGGCCGCCGTCACACCAACGCGAAGGTCTCCTTCACCGCCTCCTACGGCCTGCGGCGACGCCCCGGAATGGCCCAGGCGCTGGCGGTGGCGGGCCTCCCGCTGGAGGGCCGCCACCACCGGGGCGACCACGACGCGTGGAACATCGCCGCACTCGTGCTGGATCTGTCCGGCCGCGGGGACTGGCCCGTCGACCAGGACTCGCGCCGGTCCTGGACGGGGTCGGCCGGCAAATGGTGCGCCCCCGGCCCTGCCGGACCCGGCCGGGGGCCGGACACGCCTTAGTAGAGCTTGGCGACGGCGGTGCGGGTGCTGGCGCGGAACGGGTCCAGTTCCTCGGAGAGTGTCCAGCCGAGGTGGCCGATCTCCAGGACCGTGACAGTGCGGCCGTCGCGGCCCACGGAGATCAACTGGGCGTCGGCGGTGCCGATCTCGGGGTGGGAGGTGTCCACGTTGTAGACGTCGGCCCCTTCTTCGACATTGATCCTGCCGTGGTAGAAGGCCTCGCCGATGATGCCGTCGGCCGCGAGCCGGTCGAGGCATCCGGCGATCCGCTGGTCGATCTTGGCCACCAGTGCCTTCGCCTTCGCGGTGGTGGCGGCGACGGTGGTGGTCTGGCGGCCGGTGGTGTCCAGGTCGGTACGGAAGTCCCGGTAGGAGGATCCGCTCGCGGGAACGACTCCGGCTGTGCATACGGAGCCGTACTCCGGGAGGCCCCTCTGTACGGGCTCGGCCGTCCACGGGGTGCTGGCGGCGGGCAGTTGCGCCGCGCTGAGGAACTTGGGCGCCGGCGGAGCGGCGGCCGTGGCGGTGGCGAGCGAGGCGAGGGTCAGGCCCGTCACCGTCGCGGTCAGGACGGCGGTGCGGATCGCGTTCGTGTTCATTGGTCGGGCTCCCCGTTGTTCGTGGCCGGCTGAACGTCTCACCAGCATTGGCGGGCCCGGCCCGGCGCGACAAGACACTCAGCCACGTGCGGAACGCCTGGGACCGTTCCACCCCAGCTGACGTGCCGTTACGTACCGGGAGAGGAACGCCCGACGGAACGGCGGGGCCCTGTCTCCGACACACCGTCAGTGAGTATCGCCGGAGTGATGACGGGCGGTCCGGCTACGCGGGGCACGGATCCTCGGCGCCCAGACTCCGGCGGAAGATCATGGCGATGGTCGCCATCAGCTCGTCCTCATCCGACCGGGTGTGCTCACGCATGAAGAGCATGTAGCAGTTGCGCTCGAACATCCAGCACGCGGCAGTGGCGATGGCGAGGGCGTCACCGTTACGAGGAAGGACACCCCGGTCCCGGTCGCGTTCGACCGCCGAGGCCACGATGGCGGCGCAGCGGTTCATATACGCCTGCCAGATCTCGCGGAGAGCCGGCCGGCGGCCCAGCAGATCGACGGCGGCGATGAGCAGGGGGGAGCTGCGGCGCCACATGGCCAGGCCGATGGTGAGGAGGTCGTCGATGCAGACGTCGAGGGACTCGTCCGGAACCTTCGCGGCCCGCTCTTCGACCGCCGCGATCAAGCCGTCGACGGTGCGCGCGATCGCGGTCTCGGCGAGAGCGTCCTTGCTGGCGAAGTAGAAGTACACGGCCGGCCGGGAGAGCCCGGTGTGCTGGGCGACGTCCGCGATGGTGATCCGTTCCAGGGGCTTCGTGACCAGGAGCGCCTCGACGCTGTCGAGCAGCGCGCTCTCCTGGCGATCGCCTCTGCTGAGTGTGGGACGTCGACTACCGCTGCGTGGGCCCCCGGCGGCCGAGGAGTTCGCTGAGCTCATGCGCACACGATAGCGATGGCCGATGAGCCACCTGACGCGATGTCGATTGACCTGACACTGTGTTGACTTTACTCGTCGCCATGTTGAGACTGAGAGGGCAGCGACGGACTTCGAAGCCAGACAGAAGATGACGCGATTCCTCGACAAGGAATGCAGCCATGAAAAGAAATCTCCTGGTGTATCCGCCTGGCCTGCCCGACCGACGCGTGGCGGCAGACGGAGAAAGAGTCACCGAACGGTCATACACAGAACTCGCCCTCGCGCGGCTCAGGAACATGTGCGCGGCGCTGGAACCCGAAGGACCCGCGTTCGGCGACGCAGAGGCGGAGCTGCTGTGCGCGGTCACAGAACCATGGGGGAGACATGAGATCCCCACTCGTCTCGACTACCACTCACTGGCCTCCAACGACGGAGCTCCGATCGAGTTGTCGATGGGGTTCCAGCGCGGTTCCGGCCCTGAACTCCGTGCGACGTGGGAGGCACTGGGGGAGCGGCCCGGAGCCGCGGGCAGACAGTTGGCCGCCCGGGAGGCGACCCGGTCGCTTCGGGAGTACACGGGGGTTTGCCTGGAGCGGTACGCGACCGTAGAGGACTTGTTCATGCCACGAGGCTCGCCGCCGCAGTGGTCGGCGATCCACTCGGTGGTCTGGGCGGCGGGCCGGACGCCGATGTTCAAGGTGTACCTCAACCCCCAGGCGCGAGGAGCTGGGGAGGCGCCGGATCTCGTCGCGGAGGCCATGCGACGGCTGGGCCTGGCGAAGGCGTGGGACAAGGTGGACCGGCACCACGACGGGGCTCTGAACGGCGAAGGCCAGGAGCTCGTCTACGTCGCCCTCGATCTCGCGGCCACGCCCGAGGCGCGGGTGAAGGTCTACCTACGGCACGCGGACGCCGATCCGGCCGGACTGGAACGGGCCGCGCGAGTCGCATCCCGCCACCGTCGTGGCCGGGTCGAAGAAGCGTGCCACGCCGCATCGGCCCCCTTGAGCCCCAAACCCCCCATCACCACCCTGACCCTGCGCGGCGCCGAGGATGAGCCGGCCACGAGCACCCTGTACTTCCCGCTCTCGCCCAACGTCCGCCACGACGCGGCCGGTCGCGCGGTGGTGGCAGCCGTCTTCGAGGAGGCCGGGCTGGACTCCGGGCCCTGCTTCCGGGCCTTGGACGCGCTGGCCGGCGACACCGCGCCCGAGCTGTCACACATGCTCAATTACGTGGGTATCACCGGCCAGGAGCGCGTGACCGTCTTCACGTCGCTGGAGGCCCACCCCGTACCGCTGACCTGGCCGTACCCGCGGCCCCCACACGTTCCGACCCCATACCGCGGGTTGGGCGACCCATCGACAGAAGGAGAAGCGGTGGAGACCACCAACGGTCCGGCACACGACGACATCGTCCACATCCCCGGCGCCGGCACCTACGAAAGCAAGCAAGGATTTCCCGTGTTCGCCGGCATATCGAGCAAGACCGCCGGCTCCCGCGGGCTGTGCATGCATCTGCTGACCGTCCCGCCGGGAGGCAAAGAAGTCCCGCACCTGCACGAGGACCACGAATCGGCCATCTATGTCATCTCCGGCCGCGCAGAAGGACGTTACGGGCAGGGTCTGAAGAAGACCATCACCATCGAAGCCGGTGACTTCGTCTACATCCCGGCCGGAGTACCTCACCAGCCCGCCAACGCCAGCACGACCGAGAACCTCGTCGCCATCATCGCCAGGACCGATCCCAACGAACAGGAATCCGTCGTCGTCCTTCCCGAGCCCTCCACCTGAGGCTTCCCGCGACAGCCCTCCCCGCGGCCCACACCCAAGAAAAATGGACGCCTCGCCGCCCGAACAAATCGGTTCGCCCACGCCCCGGTTCGGTGGGACGATCCGCGGGAGCGGCATGCCGGGACGGCGCTCCACGCCCGCGTGCCGATGGAGCCGTTCGATCGGGCTCGTTTTTTCCGAAAGGTAGCTGTCATGTCCGTTGCCGCGCCCCGGCCGTCCGGCTCCCCGTCCGATCCGGTGGTCCGCACGGCGGCAGGGCTGGTGCGCGGCTCCCGGGAGGGGAGCCTGGCCGTCTTCCGGGGGATCCCGTTCGCCGAACCGCCCGTTGGCGCGTTGAGGTTCGCCGCGCCGCGCGCGGCGCGGGGGTGGGACGGGAAACGGCATGCGCTCGCGTTCGGACCTCCGCCACCGCAGGCCGGGTTCTTCGGGATGGACGAGCGGGCCCGGCAAGCGGCCGGGCATGACTGGCTGACGGTCAATGTCTGGTCGCCCGAGCCGGGTCCGGGCGCGGGCCTCCCGGTGATGGTGTGGATCCAGGGCGGCGCGTACGTGATCGGCATGTCCGGGCTGCCCGAATACGACGGCGGCCGCCTGGCGCGGGAGGGCAGCGTCGTACTGGTGTCGTTCAACTACCGTGTGGGGATCGAGGGCTTCGCCCAGATCGACGGGGCACCGGCCAACAGGGGACTGCTCGACCAGGTCGCCGCGCTGGAGTGGGTACGCGACAACATCCGATCCTTCGGCGGCGACCCGGACCGGGTCACGGTCTTCGGCCAGTCGGCAGGCGGCGGGTCTGTCGCCGCGCTGATGGCGATGGGGCGTGCGCAGAGGCTCTTCCGCCGGGCCGTGGCGCAGAGCGTGCCGGGCACCTTCTTCTCGCCGGAACTCGCCGCCGACATCGCCACCGCCTGCGCCTCCGAACTGGGGCTGCGGCCAACGACGGCCGACCTGTCGTCGGTGGACCCGATCCGACTCTCCGGCGCGGGCGACGCCCTTACGGCCAAGCTTGCCCAGCGGGTCCTGCGTTGGGGGCGTCCCGCGCACCGGCAGATCCCGTTCGCGCCTGTGGTCGACGGTGATGTCCTTCCCGTCACTCCGTGGCGGGCACTGGCCGACGGCTCCGGCCGGGACATCGAACTCGTCGCGGGACACACACGCGACGAACACCGGCTGTTCGGCCTGATCGACGGCACGCTCGGCCAAGTGTCCGAGGAGGCGGCTTCGACCGCCCTGCGGGTGTACGCCCCTGGCCCCGACGGTCCACGACGCTACCGCCAGGCTTTCCCGTCGGCCGACCCGAACGAGCTGTACGAACTGGTCCACGAGGACTGGCTGTTCCGCATGCCGTCCCTCCACCTCGCCCACGCGCAGCTCGCGGGCGGTGGCCGCGCCCACGTCTACGAACTGACGTGGCCCGCGCCGGGCATGGGCGGCGCGCTAGGGGCCTGCCACGGCCTGGACGTGCCGCTCATCTTCGGCAACCTGGAGGCCGGACAAGCAGCGGGGCTGATCGGCGACGACCCTTCGCCGGAGGCGGAGGCGCTGTCGACCCGTATGCGCGCCGCGTGGACGGCGTTCGCCACCCATGGCGACCCCGGCTGGCCCGCGTACGACACCACGGAACGCCTGACCCAACTCTTCCACACACAACCGGCCGTCGGGCCGTACCCGGAGGAGCCCTCTCGTCTGCTCTGGGAGGACCATGTGTTCCCGGCTCTGCCACTGATCGACAGCCCCCAGGGCGGTAGCGTCCCGTCAGCAGGGCCGGGAGTGAGGTGAGAACGCGAGGCGCAGACATGTGTTGGCCACGGTGGATCGCGGTCGGACGCAGGGATCCGCCCGTCCTGTACGCGCGGGCCGCCCAACAGACGAGGTCGACATCACCGCGAGGGTGTGCCGCACTTGTGTTCCCTGTCACTCACACCACAGTCCCACTGGGGCACATGGGTAGAGTCCACTCCCAACACCCCAGCCGAGGAGCCCTCATGCGCACGCAGGAGAACAACACACTCAAGACCCAGTACGCGGACCAAGTCGCCGCCGACCTTGAGCGCAATACCGTGGAGCAGGAGCGTATCCGTGCGGAAGTCGCCTCTCTACAGGCGCGGCTGAGCGGTCTGGAGCAGGACCACGAACTGCTCGTAGGCGTGCGCGCGGCACTCGGCGACACCGGAACGGTTCAGGCACCCACGCGCCGTACCGGCAGGAAGTCACCCACACCGGCGAGGAGTTCGTCGGCCAGGAAGACCGCCCGGAAGCAGGCCGCCCCCCTCACCGAACTGATCCACGAGTACCTGAAGGAGCAGTCGGAACCGCGTACGGCCGCCGAGATCGCGAAGGCGCTCACCGCCGTGCACCCGAACCGCAACATCAATGACAACCTCGTGCGCACCACGACGGAACGTCTGGTCGCGCGCAGCCGTGTGGAACGGTCCAAGCAGGGCGCCACCGTCCACTACACGGCGTCCCAGCAGGACGACTCCGCGAGCACCCCGGCTCCGGCCGACAAGGAACCCGCGTCCACAGGAGCCTGACCTTGCGGCGACGGGTCCTCCGCCCCCCCCAGACCCCATGGGCAGCGCCCTGCCCTGCGCGTACCTCCCCCTCGTGCTGTACTGGCCAGATGAAGCCCAAGCACACGCGGGCGTTCGTCACGCGCGCCGAGCGGTCCGGCAAGGCGGCTTCCGATGCCGCCCTCGCCGGGCAGGCCGAACTCGTACGCGCCAGAGTGCGGCTCATGATCGAGATCACCGCACGGGCCGGGTCGTACCGGAAAGGCCTGGTCAAGGCCGCCGAACGTCTCAGCCCCGAGGAAGCGGTGATTCTCGACGATCTGGAGGCGCGCGGACTCCAGGTACCGCAGCTCCGGGACGTGCTGCGCGGCGGCCACGTGCTGGTGGACGATCCGCGGCTGTACGAGAAGTGGCGGCACTCCCAGGGCAGCCATCCGAGGCTTTCCAGCCACCACCGAGACATCGACAAGAAGCTCTACCCCGACATCGGGATGCACGGCCAGGTCGTACGGGAGAAACTGCACGGCCGCACCGCACAGGGCACGTGGGTACAGCTGGAGAAGACCCCGGCCGCGTTCGGCGGGCCCAAGCTGCCGCGTCCGAGCGACCTGCGGCACCTGATGGATTACGTGGTGTACAAACTCACCGACAGTAACGTCGGGCCTTGGGGTCTGTCGCGGATGACCGAGCGGCGCCCGCTGTATCTCGCGCCGGTCCTGGGGGTGCCCACGTCCCTGTCGCCGCCGATCGCGCGGTCCCTCACCCTGGCGCTGCGCCGGATCGAGGCCAACGACGACGTCACGGCCGCGTCCGAGGAACTCGCCGCCCGGTTCCCGCCCCCCCGACCGGCCGGATCTGGCCGGCGAACTGGGCCAGGCACTGTCCGCGAGGGCCGGACGGGGCCTTTTCGGCAACTCCGACGTATGGGTGACGCAGACCCCCTCCCGTACCGCCGCCGCCGTGCTCCGTGAGAGTCGGGCGGCGCCCGCCGCGGACGGGTGGCCGACAGGAGGTTCGTCATGAGCGAGGATCAGAACGGCACTCCTCCGACGTCAGCGCCGGAGCCGGGCGAGGCGTCCGTTCCCCCGGGACTGGTCACGGCCGTGGTGGATCTGGTGAACACCGGGCCGGTACTGCTCGGCGCGTACACCATCGCCGAACTCACCGCTGTCGACGCGATCGTGGACTTCCTGGAGGCACGGCCGTCGGACGACGAACTCACGGAGGCCGTACGCTCGTTGGCCGCGCGTCAACTGCTCCTGGCGGGCTCCTCGGGCGAGGAGGTCCAGGTACGGGGAGACCTGGGTATCGCCGTCGCGTTCCAGCAGCGGGCCAGGAAGGTGCTCGACGCCCGTACGACCGGAACGGAGCCGGGCGAGCCGTGGCGGATCCTGCTGCTTCCCCAGCCCGAGCGGATCTGCCTGATGGTCAGCATCGACGCGCTCGGCGTCCACCAGATCGGCCTCTACAAGCTCGACGAGGCGCTCCGTACGCTCACCGACTGGCTTCCCCGGGGCCCGTCGGCGGACACCGATCAGTCGGCGGACGCCGATGCCGTACTCACCGGGTCGGAGCGTTCCGCGCTGGTCACCGTGACCGAGTACACCGCGGTGGGATCGGCCGAGACGGCGGGCACGAGCACGGACCTGATCCTGGCCCGGAACGATGGGCGACTGCACGTCCTTTCCCGGGACCCGCAGCACCGCGAGAGGCTGGTGCCAGCCCCGGAGGACGGCAGAGACGGCGTCCGCGACAGGCTGGTGGACCTCTTGGCCGCGTAACCGGGTGACCGGGTGACCGCGTCACGCCCTTGGCCGGCGGCCCTCTCTCCGCAGGGGGTGTCTCCGAGGGGCGAGGGAGGCGTCGGGACCGACCGGACCAGTCAGAGCCAGCCGTTCTCGCGGGCGAGGCGAGCCGCGACGTGGCGGTTCCGCGCACCGAGCTTCATCGCGGCTGACGACAGGTAGTTGCGGACGGTCCCGACGGACAGCGAGGCGCGGGCGGCGATGTCCGCGACCGGCGCGCCGTACTCGGCGTACGCCAGGATTTCCGTCTCACGGGGCGTCAGCGGCGAGTCGCCCGCGGTGATGGCGTCGGCCGCGAGCTCCGGGTCGATGTAGCGGCCGCCGGTGTGGACGGTCCGGATGATCTGCGCGAGGCGGTGCGCGGACAGCGTCTTGGGTACGAAGCCGCGTACGCCGACGCTCAGCGCTCGCTTCAGGGCCCCGGCCCCGGCATGGCTGGTGACGATCAACGAGGCGCACCCGGGCAGGGAGTCGCGCAGCCGCGCGGCGACCGTCAGGCCGTCGGGTTCGGGCATCTGGAGGTCGAGAACAGCGACGTCGGGGCGGTGCGCCCCGGCCATGGCGAGGGCCTCGTCGCCGGTACCGGCCTGCGCGACGACGGTGATGTCGTCCTCCAGGGTGAGGAGGGAGGCGACCGCGCCCCGGATGAGATGTTCGTCGTCCGCCAGCAGGACCGTGATCATTCGCTTTCCTCCCACGGGACGTACGCGGTGAGGCGGAAGATCCCGCCCGGTTTCCGTTCGGTCGTCAGTGTGCCGCCGAGCGCGCTCAGACGCTCCCGAAGGCCGGCCAGACCGGTGCCGGTGTTGGTGGCGGAGAGCGCGTCAGCCGCCCCGTCGTTCTCGATCACCAGCAGGGCAGCGGCCGGACCCGCGGCGCGCAGCGACATGGTGCAGCGCGACGCGCCCTGTGCGTGGCGGAGCACATTCGTCGTCGCCTCGCGGACCACCCACCCGAGGGCCGCCTGCACCGCGTCGGGCAGGCGGTCCGACGCCCCGTACTCCATACGGCAGTTGATGCCCGCCGCCTCCAGGACGGAGCGCGCTCCGGCGAGTTCGGTGTGCAGGTCGGCGGTACGGTACCCGCGCACCACCGAGCGGATCTCCCGCTGCGACTCCTGCGCGATGCGTTGCACCTCCACCATGTGTTCGACCGCCTCCGGCCGGCCTCGCCGCGCGAGCTGTACCGCGAGTTCACTCTTGAACGCCACGACCGCGAGGTTCCGGCCCAGCACATCGTGCAGGTCACGGCCGAAACGCAGACGCTCCTCGGCGACGGCCAGCCGTGCCTGCGTCTCACGTGCGGCGGCCAGCTCCTCGACGAGCCGCACGCCCCAGCCGGATGCCCGGAACGCGACGCCCATGAACGGCACGATGATCACGGTGGCGACGATAACGACGGCCAGCAACGAGCCTGTCAGCCCCGCCGCCACCGCACCGGACAGAGACGCGAGCGTGACGGCCGCCGCGAGGAGCGCGCCGGTGCTGGGCGGCAGGGCCAGGACGGAGGGCCCGGAGAAGAACATCAGCAGCCACAGCAGGTAGGACACCAGCGCGCGGTCGTCGATGCGACCTGACGACAGCAGTACACATCCCAGCGCCGCCATGGCCACGGTCAGAGTCGTGTACGCCACCACGAGACCGTCGGGCCGTGGGCCGGCGGCGAGGTAGCGGCGCAGGGCCGCGCGGCTCAGCAGGATCTGGATCGCGGCATGCGCGATGCCCAGTGCGGCCACGGATGCCCGTACGGCTGCGCCCGTATCCGTCGTCGCCGCCCAGAGGGCCCAGAGCCCCGTCTCGCAGACGGCGAAGAAGCCCACGCCGCCCAGCGCGGAGCGCCGGTACTGGTCGGCGCCGTTCGGGCCTCCGAGCCGTTCCACCCAGTCGTGCACGCTCACCTTCAGCTCTCCCGTCCTGCCCGCATCTCCGGTCCCGGTTCCGCACCCGTACGGTGCCGGTGTCGCCCCCCCCGGTAGCCGCGCCGCACTCTGGCGGCTTCGATCGCTGTGACCATGCTCTCCACACTCCCGTCGACACGGGGTGGGTGGCAGTGCCGTCTGTCATGGGTGCGCATGACATCTCTCATGCGCGCGCATGCGCACCTATGACAGTCAAGGCAGGCACGGACGTGGCCTTCAGCGGCCGATGGAACCGTCGGCCTGCTCACGGAGGATGTCGGCGTGGCCCGCGTGCCGTCCGGTCTCCTCGATCATGTGCACCAGGACCCATCGCGCGGCTGTCCCGCGACCCCTCGCCGTCGGTGACACCGCGGACCTTCGAAAGCATCGGTCGGCAGGTCCGCGAGCCGGGCGTGCCCGAGGGCAGGCGGCTCACGGCGGCCTCCGCCCTGAGGCACTACATCCTCCGCCCGGTCAGGAGGGTTGGCGTAGTCCCGCGACGAGAAGCGCGACCAGGCGGCGCGCGTCGTAGCCGGGGTCGCTGTCGGCGCCGATACAGAGGTTGCCGATTCCGCGCATGAGTTGGAGGGCTTCGAGTCCGGAGCGGATCTCACCGGAGGCGACGGCAGCGTCCAGTAGCCGGGTGCACACCGGCAGGAGACGGTCGAGGAAGTACGCGTGCAGCGTTTCGAAGCTGGCGTTGTCGGTCTGTAGCGCGGCTGCGAGGCCGTGCTTGGTGACCAGGAAGTCGACGAAGAGATCGACCCACCGTTCGAGGGCGGCGTGTGGCGTCGGACTGCTCGCCAGGAGGACCGGCCCTGCTTCGGCGCAGGCGTCGACCTGATGCCGGTAGACGGCGATGACGAGGTCCGCCCGGGTGGGAAAGTGGCGGTAGATCGTACCCATCCCGACACCGGCCTTGGCCGCGATGTCGCGTACAGGCGCTTCCACACCCGAGGTGACGAAGACGGCGGCGGCCGCTTCGAGCAGGGCCTGGTGGTTACGCCGGGCATCCTTGCGCTTGGACCCCACCGCGCTTCCCGCACCCTGACCGCTGCTGCTCACGGCCGACGCTCCTTCCGCGTGACAGACCGGAACCATGATCCGTATCGATTCGGAGTGAAGTTCCGTTTCGCCCATGATGACAGACCGGGTGACCGGCGGCCAAGCCGTCCAGTGCGGGCGCCGTGGCGCGCTTGAAATGGGGGTGGTCGTTGTTCAGCCGGAGACTTCGCGGGTGAGGGGGATGGCTCGGGAGAGGTAGACCGTGCTGATGACGATCACGGCAACGCCGCCGAGTTGGGGGAGGAACCACCAGCCCGTCCGGATGTGTTCGGAGTAGAGCGCGATACCGAGGACGAGGCTGACTGTCGCGTCGCCAATCGTCAGGGCGGGCTGTGAGGCGGCGATCGGTCCGGCCTGGAGGGCGTTCTCGAGGAGGAATACCGCCGCGATTCCGCACGCGATGAATCCGTAGGTCTGCCAGGTGGCGAGGAAGGCGACGAAGCCGTCTTCCGAGAAGGTGTTGGCGGCGGACTTGATCAATGCGGCGGTCAGTGCGTTGCCGACGGCGGCCGCCGTTCCGAGGAGGGCGGCTCTGCCCGCGCCGGACGGGAGGCGGGTCGCGAGGAGCGCGGCGAGTCCCATCGCGCCCAGGCACAGAATGATGGCGATGATCCACGAGTCCATCGGGGCATGGGTCGTGCCGGGGCTGGGGTCCGCGGCGGCCACGGCCAGGGCGAGGCCGGCGACCAGGCAGCCGATCGCGTACCAGCCCGTCGGTGGCAGGGAGCGGTGCAGGACGGGCAGGGCGATCAGCAGCGCGAATGGCAGTTCAAGGATGAATACGGGCTGGGCGAGAGACAGCGGTCCCTCGATGAGCGCGAGGGCCTGGAAGAACGCCGCGCAGGCGACAGCGCAGATGCCGAGCAGCCATACGGGCTGGCGGACCATGTCCAGCAGGAGACGGAAACGGAACGCGTCGCCGCGTGGTACCACGAGGGCGGCTTTTCGCTGGAGCACCGTGCCCGTCGCATTGCTCGCGGCTCCCAACAGCGCGAAGAGAATACAAAGGATCGTCAGATCGGGCTCCCGGAGCAGGCGGGCGGTCTTCGAGGACGGCAGGGGTTGAGTCGCCCTCAGCATCACCGACGCTTCCTGCCGGCGCCCGCTCCGCCGACGCAGACCCGTCCGTCGTTCACCCGAACGACGGGGGCGGGCCCGGCACCAAGTTGAACCGGTCGGGTCTCCGGTGGGCGCGGGTCTGGCCACGCGCCACCCGTCCGGCGGGCCGGTCCCTGCCGACCCGCGTGTGCATGTGGTCGGAGACCTGCTGGGCGGCGCTTCGTTCATCACGTCGAGCATCGCCGGCGTCGCCGCCCAGGCCCCCCGCACGGCACGGGCGCTCCGCAGTCCCTGACGGCCTGTCACCCAGGGTGGCGGCCACGTGTCGGAGCCGGTCATGTCGGTCGGCGTCCGTCAGGGTGTTGCGGTGGGCGGCCCGGAATTTCTTGCCCGTGTTCCCTCCGGTCGCGTGCATTTGTCAGGGACGGCATCGGGAGAGGCACGGTTGATGCGAAGAACCTTGAGTGAGATCCGGGAGGTGCTGGTTCCTGACCTGTCGGGCCGGCATGGCCCGTTGCCACCCCTGTTGCTCGTACTGACGGTGGTCACCGGTCTGGTGGACGCGTTCAGCTATCTCGCTCTGGGCCGGGTCTTCGTGGCGAACATGACCGGCAACATCGTCTTCCTCGGCTTCGCTCTGGCGGGAGCTTCCGGTTTCTCGGTGGTGGCATCCGTTCTGGCGCTGGCGGCGTTCGCCGCCGGTGCGGTGGGCGGGGGGCGGCTGGCCCACCGGGTGCCCAGGCATCGTGGCAGGGTGCTGTTGTCGGTCACTGTGGTGCAGACCGTGCTGCTGTTGGCGGCGTGGGTGACCAGCCGGGTGGCGGATCCGCCGTTCGACGGCGGAGTCCGGTGGGTGCTGATCGTGCTGCTCGCGGTGGCCATGGGCGCGCAGAACGCGGTGGTGCGGTCCCTGGCTGTGCCAGATCTGACCACGACGGTTCTGACGATGACGATCACCGGTATCGCGGCGGACGGCCGTCTGGGGGGTGGCGGTGGGGCGAGGGCGGGTGTGCGGTTCGTGACGGCGGTGGCCATGTTCCTGGGTGCCCTGGCCGGTGCGGCACTCATCGTCCACGGGAACACGGACATTCCTCTGCTGTGCGCGGCGTGTGTGGTGGCCGCTGTCGCATTCGCCCTGGTGCCGGTACGGCTGGCGCGCGGGTCCTGGACCGGTTGAGGTGCCCGGTGTTCAGACGGTCCGGTTCTCCGCGCTGACCATCCAGGCGTGCTTCTCGAAGTCGTCGATGATGCTGTGCAGGAGGTCGGCCGTCGAGGGGTCCTCGCGGTCGACCTGGTCGTGGTAGGTACGCACGGTGTCGACGGCGGCCCGCAGGCGCACGGTGAAGAGGTCGACCACGGTGCTGACGCTCTGTTCGCCCGTCGGGTACGAGGGCAGGGTGGTGGTCGCCGCCACGGTGTCGGAGCGCCCGTCGGGGACCGTTCCGAGCGCCCGCATGCGTTCGGCGATGGTGTCGGCCGCCTCCCTGGCGTCGTCGATGATCTGGTCGAGCTGGAGATGCAGGTCCCTGAAGTTGTGGCCGACCACATTCCAGTGGGCCTGCTTGCCCTGAATGTTCAGCTCGATCAGGTCCACGACGATCTGCTGCAGTGCCTGGGCGAACTGGGGGGATGCCTGGAACCCGGTGATGTCCTTGTCGGCTCGTCGGGAGGACCCGGGGGCGGCGGAAGCGGTCATGTCGGCTCTCCTTGGGGGGGACTGGCGGCAGACGTGCGGTGTCGGCTCCTACCGACATTACGAAGAACCGCCCCTGGCGCCACTCGACCGCCGCCCGTGACGGCCGCGAATCCGTCTCATCGGCGCGGCTGGGACGGTGTTGCCCGGAAGGCTCACACGTTCGGCCGCGTCCGTCCGGACCGCGCGGGGCCGCGGGGGCGACGTGCGCCAAACGGCCTCGGTCTGTTCGCCGAAGCTGTCCGGCAGTGTGCGACGGCCTGGCTCCATGGTCGGTCAGCCGCGCTTGGGGGAGGGAACCGTTGTCCCGGAGTGAACGTCCGTGTGCAGTGGCTGGCTTGGGCGATCAGGTGGGGGCGCTGTGCTTGCGGAGGAGTACGGGTACTGGATCTCGGAGAGGTCCGCCAAGGAGAATCCGGCGACGGAGCGCTGGATGCGCGACCGGGCCGATCAGGAGCGGCGGAATCTGAGGAACCGGGGTGTGGGGCTGACTGTCCTCGGCGCGGCGTTGTGCGGGGGAGGGGGCTGTCTTGTGCGGTTCAGCTCCTGGGGAGCGGCGCTCTTCGGCCTGGGGCCTCTGCCCCTGTTGGTCGGGCTGCTGTTTCTGCTCTTTCACCGGCGTGTGTCGGGCCGACTCCCTCCCCAGCTCGCCGAGATGCGGTGGCAGGCGTGGCCGTGCCGGCTCGACGGTCCGGAGCCTCTGCTGCGTCGGTCCGTTACGGCGACCGTGACCTTGCTCAGTCCGCAGCGGGAGGCTGTCAGGAGCTACCGGGGCGCTGTGCCCGCCGCTACCTGGCGCCGTATGACGGACGGCTACGGGGTGCTGTGGGTGTGCGGTGACCTCCGTGTCGGCCTCTGGGTCGCCGATCCGGGTGGTACCCCTGTGTGGTTCATGCAGCCGGCTACCGAGGACACCCGGGCGCCTTCCGCTCCCACTGCTCCCGCGACGCCGGGCCTGGCGGCAGCGGCGGCGGACGCCGCCGTGCGGCAGGCTTCCTCCGCTGTCACACGCAGCTGGCTGGGGAGCATGGGCTTGTGACGGTGTGAAACCGGCCGTCCCCGGGGTCCCCGGGGACGGAATGGCCCATACGGCCCCGGGTGTCCGTCTTCGTGCTGCCGACGGCCCGCATTTCGCGGTTCACCGGCGAACACGATGGTGACCTTCGTGACCCCCTGCCGGCTGTAAGGGCTGATGATCGAGGCGATGCCAGGGTCGGCGGCGACCTCGGCGAGCGTGGCGGTGACCGGCTGCCGGACCGATCCGAGCGGACCGTGGCGGCGCCGAGGGTCTCGATGACGATCCGGTCGCCCTCGCCGGTCAGCGTGCGGCCCCGATCCCGCCCGCGAACGGGACCTGGACACCGCCCAGATCATCCGTCGTGCCCGCCGCTCCCGCCTCGGGGTGGCGCCACAGCCCCTCGGCGGCCAGCAGCGGCAGCACACCCTCCCCGAACCAGTACGCCTCCTCGACATGCGGATGCCCGGAGAGGATGAACTCGTCGATACCGAGCCGGTGGTATTCGGTGATGCGTTCCGCGACCTCGGTGTGGCTGCCGACCAGTGCCGTCCCGGCGCCGCCGCGGACCAGACCGATGCCGGCCCACAGGTTGGGCGAGATCTCCAGCCCGTCGTCGCTGCCGCCGTGCAGCGCGAGCATCCGCCGCTGGCCCTCCGACTCGCTGCGGGCGAGCCCGGCCTGGACGGTCCGTACGGCCTCGGGCGAGAAACCGGCCAGCAGCCGCCGGGTCTCGGCCCAGGCGGCGTCCGCGGTGTCCCGCGCGATGACGTGCAGCCTGATGCCGAAGCGCACCGTACGCCCCTGGGCCTCGGCCAGCCGCCTGATCCACGCGATTTTCTCGGCGACCTGCGCGGGCGGTTCGCCCCAGGTCAGATATACGTCGCTGTGCCGGGCCGCGACCTCTCCCGCCGCGGAGGAAGAGCCGCCGAAGTAGACCTCGGGCACGGGATCGGGCACCCGCGTCAGCCCGGCGTCCTCGACCCGCAGGTGCTCGCCCCCGAAGTCCACCGACCTGCCCTGCCACAACTCCCGCACGATGTGCAGGAATTCGCCGGTACGGGCGTAGCGGGCGTCCTTGTCGAGGAAGTCCCCGTACGCGCGCTGCTCGTGGCTCTCGCCGCCGGTCACCACGTTGAGCAGCAGCCTGCCGCCGGTGTGGCGCTGGTACGTGGCGGCCATCTGGGCGGCCAGGGTCGGTACGACGAAGCCGGGGCGGAAGGCCACCAGGAACTTCAGCCGTTCGGTCTCGCGGGCGAGCATGGCGGTGGTCAGCCAGGCGTCCTCGCACCAGGCTCCGGTGGGTGTCAGGGCGCCGGTGAAGCCCAACTGCTCGGCCGCGCGGGCGATTTGGGTCAGATAGCCGAGGGTGGCCGGCCGTCGGCCCCCGGCTGCGCCGACGGGGACGCCGTGCCCGCCGCCGACGACGTCGCGGCTGTCCCCGTAGGTGGGGAGGAACCAGTGGAAGGTGAGGCTCATCGGTGTCGGTCTCCGATCGATCGGGCGGAGGTATCAGGAGGTCCGGAGGTGCGGAGGTCCGGAGAACGCGTGGGTTGTTCAGGTGGCCCGGGGACCGGCTCAGAGGAGGCCGTGGCGCGGCGGCCGGGTGCCGTTCAGGACGAAGCGCCCGATGTGCTGGACCTTCCAGCGGGCAGGGTCGTGCAGGGTGTGGGTGCGGGCGTCGCGCCAGTGCCGGTGCAGATTGAGGGCGTCCAGCGCGGACCGGGTGCCGGACACCTCGAAGACGGCGCTGGCCGTGTCGACGGCGGCGCCCGCGGCGAAGGCCCGTACGGCGGCCACCGCTACCGACGCCTCGGCCGCGCTGTCGTCGGTGAGGTCGGCGGACGCCGCGTCGACCGAGCGCCCGGCAGCCGACAACAAGGCCTCGGCCGCCCGCAGTTGGATCGCCAGTTCGCCGAACCGCTGGATGAGCAGGGGGTCCTCGTCGGCCCGCTCGAAGCCGCTCTCGAACCACGGCCGGCTCTTCGTCCGTACGAACTCGACCGCCTCGGCAAGCGCGCCGCCCGCGATGCCGACGTCGATCGCCGCGTGCAGCAACTGTGCTACGGCGCCGTGCAGTTGGGGGCCCTCGAAGGTGAGGTGGTGCGGCACCACCCGGTCGGCGGGCACCGCGACCGCGTCGAGCCGGACCGTTCCGCTGGCGGTGGTGCGCTGCCCCATGCCGTCCCAGTCGTCCACCACCGTCACCCCGTCGGTGTCGCGCGGTACGAACGCGACGTGCGGGTCGTCGTTCGCGGCACGGGCCAGCACCGGGATCCAGTGGGCGAACAGGGCCCCGGTGGCGTAGTGCTTGACACCGTCCAGCCGGTACGAGCCGTCGGGGAGGGGTTCGAGGCGGGTCCGGATGTCCTGGATGTGCCGGGTCCCCGCCTCCGACTGGGCGTTCCCGAACCGGCGCCCCGCGAGCAGCTCGCCGAAGAAGAACTTCCGCTGCTCCTCGGTGCCCTGCGCGCGGAGCACGTTGACGTACGCGAAGTGGCTCTGCGGGATCTGCGCGAGGCTGGGATCGGCGGTCGCCAGCAGCCGGAAGATCTCGGCGAGCGTCTCGGCGCGTATGCCGGCGCCGCCGTACGCGGCCGGGACGGTGACGGCCAGCAGGCCGGTCGCCGTGAGCCGGTCGAGTTCGGCGTGCGGCAGCGTACGGGAGGCGTCCCGCCCGGCGGCACCGGCCCGGAACTCCTCGGCGAGAGCGGCGGCGGTGCGCAGGGCTTCCGCGTCGTCGGCGATCACATGGGTGGTCACGGTCACAGCGGTCTCCAGAGAAGAGAGGGCGGGGAGGCAGGGGCGGACAGCGGGAGATGAGGCTCAGCTCGCGGCGCGGAGGAGCACGTCGCTCCCGAGGGCGGTGGAGAACTGCGCGAGTACCTGGTCGAGTGCCCCTGCCGTGCTTTCCTCGATCTCTGTCGACCCGTCCTGAGCGGCCACTATGTGCCGGTCCAGGACGAACCATCCCGGCACGACGTGCGTCGCCCCCATCGCCGAGAGCACCGGGCGGAGCGCGTAGTCGATGGCCAGGACGTGCGCGACGGAGCCGCCGGTGGCGAGCGGGAGGACGACCTTGTCCGCCAGTGCGTACTGCGGCAGCAGGTCGAGCAGAGACTTCAGCAGTCCGGAGTACGCGGCCTTGTAGACCGGGGTGCCGATGACGACGCCGTCCGCGCGCGCGAACAGCTCGGTGGCGCGCTTGATGTCGGGGTGGGCGAAGTCGGCGCCCAGCAGGGCCTCGGCGGAGAGGGTACGGACGTCGAGGGGGACGACCTGGTGGCCTTGGGCGATCAGCGCCGCGTCGAGATGCCGCAGCAGACGGGCGGTGCGTGACGTCGGGGACGGACTCCCCGAGACGGACAGAACGGTGGCCATGAGAGCTCGCTTCCGTGTTCGGGTGAATGGGGGAATGGACGGGCGGACGGGCGGACAGGCGGTCGGGCGGACGGGTGGGGTCAGGACTGGAGGAGCCCGGATGCGGTGCGGCCCACCTTCTCCTCGGATGCGAGGAGTTCGGTCTCCCTCTCCCGTAGATCCACACCGAGCCGCTTGTACGCGACGACGCGCTCGGCGATCTGCTCCGGGGTGCGGCCTCGGAGGGGAGGCCGGCGTCCGCCGCCTGACGGCCCGGGGGAGAGGGGGCGGTACGCGCTACCTGTCGCCAGGTACGACGCGGTCTACGGGCACCGCGGCCGACGAGTCCGGAAATGTCGAACTGACGTGCCACGCAGGGACGTTGCCCCTCAGGCCGCGCGACAACAGAAGGCACTGGAGACACGGGCGAGGTCGATATGACGTCGCCGCGTCAGGATCCGTTGCGCCGGGACCGGCGCCGACTGGGAATGGCCCACGTCATCGAGAGTACGCATGCCGGGCCGCCGGGTCGAGACGGCATTCACGAGGGACTGGTAGGGTCTCCCTTTCATTCAGCGGGCATGAGGCCGTCGTGCGGATCGAACAGCTCACCTATCTGGAGGCGGTCACCCGCCTGGGATCGCTGCGCCGCGCGGCCGAGGAACTGCACATCTCCCAGCCCGCGTTGAGCGAGACCGTCCGCAATCTGGAGCGCGAGCTGGGTGTGGTCCTGCTGGACCGCAAGCGGTCCGGGGCCAAGATCAGCGAGGACGGAAGGGCGCTGCTGCCGCACATCATCGGCGTCCTGGACGCGGTCGACCGGCTGCGGAGGGCCGCGGACCACCAGCACCACACCACTCGGATGGTCAGGCTCGGTACGGTCAGCGCGGCCACCGTGCCGCTGCTGGTGCCGGCCGTACGGGAATTCCGCGAGGCGCGGCCCGGCACCCAGGTCGAGGTGGTCGGCGCGCAGCAGGCCGACATCCACCGGGAGCTTCTGGAGGGCAGTCTGGATCTCGGCCTGGTGAACTACCTCGCCGGCGACGACCGCCCGCCGGACCTGGAGACGACCGAACTGCTGCGCTGCCGCGCGGTGGTGTGCCTGCACCCGGACAGCCCGCTGGCGGCGATGCGTACGGTCCGGGTCGCCGACCTGCTCACGGAACCGCTGATCGTGATGCGCTCGGGCTATGTGATGCACCGTTACGTCCACCGCCTGCTCCGTGGCCGGCCGCCCTCCTTCTCGTACTCCACGGACGGTGCCGAGATGGGCAAACTGATGGTCGCCGAGGGCCTGGGCTCCACGGTGCTGCCCGCCTTCAGCGTGCTCGGCGACCCCCTGGAGCGGCAGGGCGCCATTACCTGCCGTCCCCTGGCGGACGACGACACGGAGGTCCTGATGGTGATCCAGCGCCGCCCGTCGTCCTCGATGCCCCGAGCGGTCCGCACGCTCCACGACATCTTCGTCACCCACGCGGCGTCCCACCCGGACGCGGTGCGGGGCCCGGCGACCGGCACGGTGCCGGGGCCGCCCGGGTCGGGGGCGTCGGGGCCACGGGTCTGAAGCGCGGGTGGACGAGCCCCGCGGGCCCCGTCAGGGAGCGGTCGGGCGGTGGCCGAGAGCCGGGGCGAGGCCGGTGGCGATATCTGTGAGGATCTGGACGTAGTCGTCGTGGTCGAAGGTGAACGGCAGCGCGAACGCGACCTCGTCGATCTCCTGGAACGCGGCGTGTTCGTGGAGCCGTTCGGCGATCTCCGTGGACGGGCCGACGAGGTCGGGCGCGAACATCAGACGGGCCGGGCCCTGGGGCGTGGCGGTGCGGGGCAGGCGGGTACGGGCGTACTCCTCGTACTTGGCGCGCTGCGCCGCCGTCGCATGATCGGTCGGGATCACGACCAGGCCCTGTGAGACCCGGGCGCGGTCGCCGTCGGGGTGGTGGGCGCGGAAGGCGCGGACATGGGAGAGCTGGATCGCGGCGAAGTCTCTTGCCGCGCCCGGCCCTTCGCCGTCCTCCGCCTTCACCACGCTGCTGGTGAGGAAGTTCATCCCGTTCTCACCGGCCCACCGCGCGGACCGCAGGCTCGCGCCTCCGTACCACATACGGCGTCCCAGACCGGACGCCTGGGGTTGTACGAGGTCCGAGAAGACCTCGAAGCCCTCAACTCCCGCCGACCGCGTGGCGGGTTCACCGCGTACGTGGTCCAGCAGCCGCCGTACCCGCTTGTAACCGAAGTCCTCGGCGTCGGCGGTGTCGGGGTAGAGCGCCCCCTTGACCTGGTCGTAGTGCATCGGGGGGCCGACGCTGACTCCGGGGTTGAGCCGTCCTTTGGACAGGATGTCGACGGTCGCCAGGTCCTCGGCCAGCCGCAGCGGATTCTCCCAGCCGAGGGGGATGACGGCGGTGCCCAGCTCGATACGGCTGGTGCGCTGCGAGGCGGCGGCCAGGACGGCGACAGGGGAGGAGATGCCGTACTGGAGATGCCGGTGCCGCACCCACGCGCTGTCGAACCCCAGCCGTTCCCCCAACTCGATTATCTCCAGGGTCGACTCGTGCCCGCGGCGGGGGTCTGCCGGGTCGAACAGGCCGATCGTCAGGAAGCCCAACTTCCGCAACGGCTCCGAGGTCAGTGGCACGGGACGGCTCCTCCGTCGTCTGCGGCGTACTCCGCCGTACGGCTCAACCGGTTCCATGGTGTCAGCCCGTGCTCAGCGGGGCGGGGCCGGGCCGTGGCACAGCGCGGACGGGTACGCGCCGCGGGCCGGACCTCTGGCCGCTCCCTCTCGGTGAACCCCGGCGTCGCCGCGAGGGGCATCGCGCGGTCGTTGGCGGTCCGGGTGCCGAGCACCACCGGCTCGCCGGGAAGCGCGTCAACGCCGCGCACGCCTCGGGGGCGTACGGCTCCCCGTGCACCCGGTCACGGTCCCCGCATTGCCCGTGAGGTACCACGTGCCGGTCGTGGTGGCGTCCAGGTAGGGACTCCATCGGTCCGTCACCGGCGCGGGGGCCGGATTCCACACCATCGAGGAGTAGGTGGTCGCCGGGGCGGTAGCGAGGTTCGGCCTGATTTCGAACCTGATGTTCGGCATGTTCCCCGTGCCGCCATCGTCGACGACGAGGGCTCAGTCTCACGGGCTGTCCGAAGTCACCGGCGCACTTCGGTCGGAGAAGATCGCTGCCGCTGCCGTGAGCCGCATTGCCTCCAGCGAGTCGATCTGTTCCCGCGCCCGGTCCAGCAGGCTCCGCAACTGGGATTCATCCAGTTGGGCCGCCGCTGACGCCACCACGAGCAGCGTGCGCCAGATGAGGGTCTTCCCCTCGACTCCCAGCCGCAGGGTCTCCAGCTCGACGAATGTGCTGAGCCCGGAGCGCCGGTACAGGACACCGTTCGGTTTGAGGCGCCCGAGCCTCTCGGCCGCCCAGCCTCCGTAGATCTTGTAGCGGCGGGCGGGAACGCCGAGTGAGTCCATGATCTGGAGCAGGGTCACCCGGTCCTGGGCGATCTCCTCGGCGATGCGCGCCAGGTCGGCGCCGCGTACCGAGTGGCGGTGCTGGTGGGCGATGCGCCGGGCGATCCCGACGCCGAAAGTGGCACCGGCCAGGTGATCATTCAGATAGATCCCGAGCTTGTCGCTGTACATGCGAGTCCCTTCTCGGCGGTCCTTGGCGGTCTCCTTCGATCGTCGGCCACCCGCTCACGCTCTGCACCGCGAGGAAACACCCACGACGGGGTGAGCCCTGACGAAGCGGCGAAACGGGATCGGGGAGACGCGGGCGAACGATGCGAAGGCCGCATCCGAGCGTCACCCGGTCCCGGACGGGCACCACCCTCGGGTGCCGGGCCCCGCGTCCTCCGGCGGTGCCCGGCACGCCGTCACCCGCGGCCAAGAATGAGCCTTCCGCAACGGTCGCCGATCATCATGGACGGGGCGTTCGTATTGCCCGAGGTGATGCTGGGCATTATCGCGGCGCTGGCCAGGCGCAGACCACTGACCCCGCGCACGCGCAGTTGGGGATCGACGACGGCGAGCGCGTCGGTGCCCATGCGGCAGGTACCCACGGTGTGGAAGTCGGACTGGGAGAAGGCACGCAGCGCGGCGATCTTCTCCTTCCTGGTCCTGACGGGTGTGTCGGGCACGACGTTCTCGTCCCTCACCCACTGACGGAGTCGCCTCGCGTTCATCAAGTCCAGGGAGAGCTCGAAGCCCTCAAGGGAGTTCTCGAGGTCCTCCCGCGTCCGGAGGAAGTTCGGCTGGATGACGGGCGGAGTGTGCGGGTCGGCTGAGCGCAACTTGACGTAGCCGCGGCTGGTCGGGTGCAGGTTCATCACCCCGATCGACGTGGACTCGTCCGGGGCCGGCGGATAACCGACGCGCGAGTAGTAGGTCTGGAACTCGAACCGCGGCGTGCCCGGCACCCGGCCTTGGCCGGTGAAGACGTTGACGTCCATGGCGGTGATGTGGGATTCCGGCTCGGGAGCTCTGAGCGCTCGCGAAACGACGGAGATCAGGTGATCGTGCAGGTTCGCACCGACACCGGGCAGGTCGATCACGACGTCGATGCCGTGCGGTCGCAAGTCGCCGGCGGCGCCGACGCCGGACAGCTGAAGCAGACGAGCGGTGTTCACCGCGCCCGTACTGACGATGACCTCCCGCTCTGCCTTGACCGTGTACTCGCGTTCGCCCGACTCGATGACGACGCGGTCGATCGCGTTTCGGCGGTCGAACGTCAGCCGCGTGACGTTGGCGTCTGTGACGACCGTCAGCCGGGGATCGGTGAGATACGGCGCGAGGAATGTGGTGAACGCGTCCTGGCGGATGCGATTGACCACATTGAGCTGTGTGTACGCGGCGCCGAACTGGCCGGCGCCGTTGTAGTCGGGGTTGTACCGGTACCCGAGGTCGACGGCGGCTTCCAGAGTGGCCCGTGACAGGGCGTTACGCCGTGTCAGCTGGTCCGACGGGCGGATCGGTCCCGTCAGCGCGTCCAGCGATGGGCGCACGCTCGCGTAGTCCCAGCCCTCGGCGCCCTGTGCGGCCCAGTTGTCGTAGTCGCCGGGATTGCCACGGACCCACACCATCCCGTTGATGGAACTGCTGCCGCCCGCGAGCTTGCCGCACACGAATGACTGAGGCCTGTTCATCAGGGCGGCCTGAGGCTCCGACTGGAAGTGCCAGTTGAGCGGGGAACAGGGGGCGGTCAGCGTGCCCGACTTCGTGAAATCACGTACCTCCGGCAGATCATTCGACCCTCCCGCCTCGATCAGCAGCACGCTCGCATGTGAATCCGCCAGTAATCGTGCGGCCAGCGTGCAGCCGGCTGAGCCGGCTCCCACGATGACGTAGTCGTAGCGGCGGCCTTGGGCGGAGGAGGCGGTCTGCCCTGCTGCGACCAGCCCGGCCGAAGCCGCGGACACGCTGAACATCTTGAGCAGTTTCCGCCGGCTGAGCGTGCCCGCCCGTACCTGACGAACAATTTCCTGCGGATCATGCGGTGTTGATCTGGTTATGCCGGACATACACACCCTTTATTCGAGTTGGCCCTCATCAAGGGCCTGTGCGAGAACAGGGCGGAACGCAAACGCGGCGATACTCGTCTCAGAGGGCGTCTGGTCCACGTGAATCCGCCCTGTATGACCTGGCCTCGATCTTTGTGACGGCCCGTCGGTTTGTCCAGGGGGCCGTTCTCGGCTGTTCGGAATGCTGGTGGGCAGGGCGATGGTCCGGCTCGACGCCCCTCGTACGAGTGTCGGCAACCACGGCGTTCAAACGCCGCGGTTGCTTGGCCCTCGCGCGGCCGGCATCCGCGCCACCGGCCGCTCGCTACCCGGCCGCGGGTGCGACGTCTGTGGTGACCCCGGCGCTCAGGTCGGGACAGGGCGGGAGGTCGCGGGGATCCGGCTTGCCCGGATCCCGGTCGTGCGTGACGCTTTCACCCGTCTCCCCGCCCTCGAACTGCGTGTGGTAAAGCTCCGCATAGCGCCCGTCCGCACGGAGAAGGTCTTCGTGCGTGCCCCGTTCGACGATCCGGCCGTCCTCGACCACGAGGATCAGATCAGCGGCCCGTACGGTGGAGAGCCGGTGCGCGATCACGACGGCGGTACGGCCTTCCAGAGCTTCGGCGAGCGCCGCCTGGACCGCGGCCTCGGAGGTGTTGTCGAGATGCGCGGTCGCTTCGTCGAGGATCACGACACGGTGACGGGCGAGGAGCAGCCGGGCGATGGTCATGCGCTGGCGTTCGCCGCCGGAGAGCCGGTAGCCGCGCTCGCCGACGACGGTCGCGAGCCCGTCGGGCAGTGACTGGACGAGACCGCTGAGGCGGGCCCGGCGCAGGACGTCCCACAGTTCGTCGTCGGTGGCTTCGGGCCGGGCGAGCAGCAGGTTCGCGCGAACGGACTCGTGGAAGAGATGACCGTCCTGGGTGACCATGCCGAGCGTGGTGCGGAGGGACTGGGCCGACAGGTCGCGTACGTCGACACCGCCGATACGGACGGCGCCCCCGTCGGTGTCGTAGAGGCGCGGGAGCAGTTGCGCGATGGTCGACTTGCCCGCGCCGGACGAGCCCACGAGGGCGACCGTCTGTCCGGGCTCGGCGCGAAACGAGATGCCATGGAGGACCTCGGCGCCGCCGCGGGTGTCGAGCGAGGCGACCTCTTCCAGCGAGGCCAGGGAGACCTTGTCGGCGGAGGGATAGCCGAAGCGTACGGCGTCGAACTCGACGGAAACGGGCCCGTCGGGAACCCGCCGCGCGTCGGGTCGTTCCACGATGAGGGGCTTGAGACCGAGGATTTCGAAGACCCGCTCGAAGCTGACGAGGGCGCTCATCACCTCGACGCGCGCTCCGGCGAGCGCGGTCAGCGGCGCGTAGAGGCGGACGAGCAGCAGGGAGAGCGCGACCACCGCGCCGGGGTCGAGGCTGCCGCGCAGGGCGTAGGAGCCACCGAGCCCGTAGACGAGCGCCAGGGCCAGGGCGGAGACGAGTGTCAGGGCAGTGATGAACGTGGACTGCGCCATGGCCGTACGAACCCCGATGTCCCTCACCCTGCGGGCCCGCGCCGCGAATTCGGCGGACTCGTCGGCAGGCCGCCCGAACAGCTTGATCAGGGTCGCGCCCGGTGCCGAGAATCGCTCGGTCATCCGGTTGCCCATCGCGGCGTTGAGGTCGGCTGCCTCCCGCTGAAGCCTCGCCATACGCGTGCCCATCCGGCGCGCGGGCATCACGAAGACGGGCAGCAGGACGAGCGCGAGGAGCGTGATGCGCCAGGAGAGTGTGAGCATCACCGCGAGGGTCAGTATCAGCGTCACCACATTGCTGACGACACCGGAGAGGGTATTGCTGAAGGCGCGCTGAGCACCGATCACATCGTTGTTGAGCCGGCTGACCAGGGCTCCGGTACGGGTGCGGGTGAAGAAGGCGACAGGCATGCGCTGGACGTGGTCGAAGACCGCGATCCGCAGGTCCAGGATCAGCCCCTCGCCGAGGGTGGCCGAGAGCCGGCGGCCAAGGAGGCCGAGGCCGGCTTCGGCGAGGGCGATGAGCGCGATGAGCAGAGCGAGTTGGACCACGAGCCGCTCGTCGCCGCCGGACACGATCGCGTCGACAACGCGGCCCGCGAGGACGGGAGTCGCCACCGCGAGCAGCGCGGTGGCGACCCCGAGCAGGACGAACTGGATGATGCGGCGGCGGTGCGGCCGGGCGAAGCCGGCGATTCTCCGGAGGGTCGCGCGGGCGAACGGCCTGCGCTCAGGGCGGGCGTTCATGACGTTGTGCAACTGCGTCCAGGCTGTGGACTCCATACTCATGGGAGGACCGTAGAACCTCAAGCGACCTTCAGGTCAAGCCCCGGGTCCTCCTCCACCGGCACTGCCGTGCTGTCGGTACGCCGGCATGGCTCCGCCCGCGCCCCGAGGTGCGGACGCGGGCGGAGCCGAGAGTCACCGGATGCGGCGGAGGCCGGTCACCGGGTGCGGTAGGCGTCGATGATCGTCTGGCCGAACGTGTTGCCGTCGCGGTCACGGACCGCCGACCGCAGCGAGACTGACCCGCCCGCGGCCGGGTTCACCACGGTGATCCCGCCGTGCCGGACCGCCGTTGGCCGCCACGACTTTCCGCCGTCGTAGGACACGGACACCGCGAGCGACGCGAGTCCGTGGCCGGCGGCCGACCCCTGTACGGCGACCGGCACCTGGTACCGGACGCCGGCCGGCGCCGTGGAGGCGAGATCGAGCCGGGGCGTGTAGCGGACCGCGCCGACCGGGACGGAAACGGGCGAGGAGGTGCGGGCCGAGGTGAACTCGGCCTGCCAGGTCACCTTGGAGGTGACGGAGGCGAACCCGGCCGAGGCCCGGCCGACCGTGGTTTCCAGCCGGTAGCGGGCCTTGCCCGGGGGCAGCTCGAAACGCACCTCGTCGAGTGGGCCGTCGGCGGTGGCGTAGAGCTTGCCGTCGCGGTGGAGGGTGGTGGTCGCGGAGTCGGTGTCGTACACGCTGCCGCCGGCGTGCCCCGCGCCGTCGGTGAACGGGGCGATGCTCCCGGCGAGCGTGTCGCCGTCGCGAACCAGCCCGCCGCCGTTGCCGAGCGACGGCCCGAACACCCCGGTGTTGAAGGTCTCCGTGCGGCTCGCCCCGGCGGCGTGGCGACGCGCGGGCAGCTCGTACTCCGCGAGTTTGCGGCCGTTGGTGGGATCGAGCTGCTGGGTGTGCCCGCCCCAGACGTAGCCGCCCTGGACGTATACCGTCCGGGTGCTCGGCAGATCGCTGTAAGCGCCCACGGCGGCGGTGCCGGTGCCCGGCAGCAGGGTCCAGTTCGCCCCCAGCATCCCCGGCACAGAGGTACCTTGACGGATCGTCAGTTCGGCCAGGTCGCGCTTTCTGACGTGCTGGACGTGACCGGTGTAGAAGCTGTCGCGCAGGGTGTGGGCCACGTGGTATTCGGTCGAGCCGCTCTGCCAGTGCGAGAGGAAGTACGACGTCACCTCGCCGCGCGCCGGCGGGTCGCCGATCAGCGCGGTGCGGGTGTCGCCCAGGCCCGAGGCGAGCCCGATGCTGGAGATGGTCTCACTGCCGCCGGAGCGCACAGCGGTCGAGATGAAGGTGGAGACACCGGTGGCGTCCGGGTCCGGCAGGGTCACTTCGACGGGGCGGGCGTCGCGCGCGTCGAAGGAGATCGTCATGTCGCGGTCGACGGTCAGCTTCGGGGCCACGAGGTTGTCGATGCCGCCGGACTCGGCGAAGTTGCGGCCGGTCAGGGTGTAGTCACCGGCAGGCAGCTCCACGGTGGCGGTACCGTCCTCGCCCCTGAGCAGCACGAAGGAGTCGTTGCCGATACCGGTGAACCAGGCGGCCCAGCCGAAGTAGTCCGGGGGCAGACCGTCGCGGCCGGTCGCCTTCACGGTGACCTCGTAGACGTGGGCGGCCCGGTCCAGGCCGCCCACACTGCGGACCGTCGCGCCGCCGCCGGTGGCGACGACCGTCACGGCGAACGCGCCGGTCGTCTCACCGCCGACCCGGGGGTCCGCGGTCACCTCGACACCGGCGGTGCCGCCCGCGGGGACGGTGACTTGGTCGCTGCCGAGCGTGAACAGGCCCTCGGGGGCGGGGCCGGAGTCCGGACCGGCGGAGGTGGCGGTGAGGTCGAGGGTGACAGGCCGGTCGCCGAGGTTGCGGTAGGTGACGGTACGGGTGCGCGGCTCGCCGTCGGTGTGCGGCCACTCGAACTCACCGAAGTTCAGCGGGCCGGGCTCGGCGACGACGGTCTGCGTGGTGGCCCGGGTCAGGTCGATGCGCCCGGTGCCCTGCTCGTACGCGCCGTGGTCGCCGGGCAGCGCGGAGCCGGTCAGCAGGGCCTTGACGCGCGGGCCGCTCCAGTTCGGGTGCCGCTGCATGAGCAGGGCCGCTGCCCCTGTCACGTGCGGGGTGGCCATCGAGGTGCCCTCAAGGGTGACGTAACCGGGCGCGGGGCGCGGGTCGTCCGGGCGCGTGCCCGCGGCGGCGGCAGCGGTGATGGCGACGCCGGGCGCGGTGACGTCGGGCTTGACGCCGCCGTCCGCGCGCGGTCCGCGCGAGGAGAAGGAGGCGAGGGCGTCCCGCTTGTCGACGGCGCCCACGGTCAGCGCGCTCTCGGCCACACCCGGGGTCGACAACGTGCCCGAGCCGGAGCCGGAGTTGCCTGCGGCGATGACGAACAGCGCCTGGTCGGAGAGGGCGTCGACGGCCTCCTCCAGCGGGTCGCTGCCCGGCTCGTCCGCGGAGCCGAGGGACATGTTGACGACATCGGCGCCCTGCGCGACGGCCCACTCCATACCGGCCAGGATGCCCGAGGTCAGGCCGGAGCCCGAGGCGTTGAGGACCTTGCCGTTGATCAGCCGGGCCCCCGGAGCCACGCCCTTGTACCGGCCGTCGGAGCCCGCCCCGGAGCCGGCGGCGGTCGAGGCGACGTGTGTGCCGTGCCCGTTGGCGTCCTGGAGTTCGGCGTCGGTGGAGAAGTTCTGTTCGGCGACGACCTGGCCCGCGAGGTCGGGGTGCGTGGAGTCGATGCCGGTGTCCAGGACGGCGATCTTCACGCCGGTGCCGTCGAAGCCGGCCTGCCACTGGCCCGGCGCCCCGATCTGCGGCACGCTCACGTCGAGCGCGGCGCTCATCACGCGGTCCAGACGCAAGGAGGCGACCCCCGGGGCCAGTTCACTGCTGTCGTCCGCGGTGTCGGTGAGCGCGGCCCAGGCCGTCGCCGCCTCCCCGGGGGCCACCACGACGGCGTCGGAGTCCACGGAGGGCAGCGCGCGGACCTTCGCGTCGGTGTCCGCCCGCAGCCGCTGTCTGGCCGCCGCGTCGTCGGCGGTGTACCGCACGAGCACGGGCGCGCCACCGTCCGCGATCTCGCGGTACTCGGGCCGGTTCAGCTTCGCGACATCGAACAGGGCGAGGTCCACCTTGCCCGCGTCGATCAGCGCCTCGGCGTCGGCGGGGACGACATAGGTGTGGTCGCCGGTGCGGCCGATCTGGACGGAAATGCCGGCGCGGCCCTTGGCGGGCAGGATGCCGACCGCGGCGCCCTCGCCGTCCAGCACCACTTGGTCGCCGGTGATCAGCGTGACGGTGGCGTGGTCCGGGGCCGCCTGAGAGGTGGTCGTGAACGCGCCGGCTGCGGTGGGGGAGCCGGGACCAGCAGCCGTGGCCGGGACGGTGGCAGGGCCCGCCGTCAGAGCCGCCGTCATCAGCAGGGCCCCGGACCAGGCCGGGACATGGGCGAGCCGTCGGGGTCTTCGTGGTGCCAGCAAGGTCGTCCCTGTCTGTGGGTGGGGAGCAGCGGGAGGTGAGTCGGTGCCCGTGTGAAAACGTTGTCAGGGCCGTGTCATGCTGCCCACGGCCCTTCAGCCGGAAACGATCCTGTTGCCTGCTCAACCGTCCCCTACATGGGAGGAGTTGACCCGTATCCCGCCCATACGGTTCAGAGCGCGCGTGCGGGTCCGTCCGGCGTTCGCTCGCCCTCCGGGGCGAACTGTGCGCCGACCGGATCACGAGCCGACATGGGCAGCGGGGGACCTTACGCGGCAAACGTCTCCAGCGCCGGCTGCTCGCGCGGCCCAGGCTGCCGCCCTGGTGTGTGAACCGTCGGCCACGGTGGAGCAAGATCCGGCTGTCTTCAGCCTTCCTGATCAAGGCGGGCGCGAAGGACACCCTCTCCGGCACCGGTTTCTCATCACCCCGGCCTCCAACTCGCTGAAGTTCGGTACGACGACGGCCACTTCCGCGACCGTGACCGCGACCCGCTTAGGACCTGTCCGGTCGACCATCGAGTAGGGCGCCTCAGTGGTACTTTGACCGGAATCGTGGGAGGGGCGGGCGAATCCGTGGACAGTGGCCTACGGCGTGCGGTCGTCGTGACGCTTGGCGATCTCGGGCGAAGCGACGACTGGCGTGACCGGGCGGATGCCGGTCACAGCCTGGCAGGGTTCGCAGAGATGCGGGAGGCCGTAGAGCCGTTGCTGGGGCTCGTGCTCGATCCTGGTGACACCTTTGTCACTCGGCGGACCGCGGAGGGCCTGCTTCGGCGGATGGACAAGGTCGGACTGACGATAGTTGCGTCCGCACTGGCAGCCGCCAACGACAACCATGCCGATTGGATCCACACCGCAGTCGTCGATGTCTTCAGCGTTTTCTCGGGCGACCTGGACGAGGCGCTACGGCTCTGCGAGGAGATGTTGGGCGCCGCCGACGATCGTGTTGCCCGCGGGGCTCGTCGGCTGCACGACAGCCTGGCAGAGGTCGAGCCCGTTCTTCGCCCCTCATAGTGAGGGTTCGACCGCTGTTGTGAGGGCGCGGATTGTCGACGGCAGGGACGGCGAGGGGCACCTTGTCGGCTCACTGCCACGGAGCATTCCCGTCACACGCCCGGTAACCGGGAGAGCGAGGCCGTGTTGATGTGCAAGAACCCGGACTGCGGCTGCTCGGGAGACGCCGACCGCAACGCAGCCCGGAAGGTCTTGCACCAGTACCGGATGAGCCTCGCGCTCATCCCGGCTGCCGGGAGGGCAGTCGTCAGGCGCGCCCAGCGCGTCACCGCGAGGTGAGTGGGAATCTCCCGGCATCAGCCGGGAGAGCACTCAACCGCACCCATCGCGACGGTCAGTGGCGGTCGGTCATGAGCGCAATCCCCTCGGGTCCCGAGCCCTGGCCGATCAGGCGCGGGTCGGTGGGACTTGTGACGTAGACCGGGGGATCCGGCTGGTAGAAGATGTCGATGTCAGCCTCCTCACCGCCCACGATCAGCGTGTCCCAGGGGCCGCTCTCCTGGAGGGTCCGCAGGGTCGACGGAGCGAGCGTGGACAGATGGCACCGCAGATCGTCGTCGCTGGGCATTCCGGGGAGGCGCGGGGCAAGGCGCTCACGGATCGCCAGCACGCGGTCCAGCAGAACGTCCAAATCGGTTCGGTCGGCATCGAGTTCGGTCGGTCGGTCCGCCTCCATGCTCTGGGCGATGATGTCCTTGATGGCGCGGGTCACTCCCTGCCCGTCAGCGGCAACCATGGCGTTCCAGGCCCGACTCTTGTGGCGGTACTGCAACATGGACATCGCCGCCTCGTGCCGGATGAAGTCGGCGTCGCGCAGCGGGCGGCCCTGCCAGGCACGGGTGAGGGTCCGGGCGAGTGAAACGGCGGAGGCAAGGCCGCTGTTGAGGCCGCGTCCGGGCCAGAAGTGGATGGCGTTGGCCGCGTCGCCCAGCAGAAGGCCGTAGGTACCGGGGCTCGTGGCGGTGGGGCGGGTGAGTTCGGCCGTGAACCGGGGCCGTTGCACCATGTCCAACCGGAACGAGGTGATGGCGCTGAGATCGTCCTCGGCGACACCGAACAACTTCAGGCCCTCTTGAATCCGTTTCCACAGTGGCGAACTGCGCAGCAGGGCAGGCAGGAACAGGGTGCCGTGGGTCGGGCAGACGAATTCGTTGTCCGTGTGGCGGCTCATGACGCAGGGCCGGGCCGCGATGCATTCCTCGAAGACCTGTCGGACCGGATCGATGCCGACAACGTTGCCCGCTTCCTCTCGGGTCAGCCTCATGTTGAGGAAGCCTTCGCCGCGCAGCGAGTTGAGCAGGAACCGGTTCTGCGCCACGGTGAGAAGGACGCTCATCGGGTCCGGCAGCTGGGACTTGACGCGCAGTCCCAGCACTACGTCCTGGAGGTGCTCCCCCTCAAGGGAGTAGATTGACGCGTCGGCCGCGCCGAAACGATCCGCGAAGTGCTCCCGGGTACGCGACCGTCCGCCTTCGCAAATCACCAGCAGATGCTCCTGGGAGAGTCGGTGCTCCTGTTCCGACACGTCGAATCGCTTCGGCACCAGACGAATCGCGGACTTGCTGTTGGCCAGCTCCAGCAGCTTGTCCTCGATGTACGCGATCCGAATGTTGCGGGGCGGCTGTCCGTCGACCGAATCCGGTCCCACGGGCCACATCTCCGAGTATCCGCCTGAGCCAAACAGCGCCGACCGTATCTCCTCGGTGAGCGCCAGGTACTGCCGGCTCTGCACGGTGACGACCTGCTGCCGGCGAACGTTGCCCTGACTCTCGTCCTTCCAGACCACTGTGGAGCCGTTCTTGATCCAGCGGCCGTCGTGCACGGTGATGGACGCGCGCCCCGGCATGGAGCTCTCCAGCAGCAGGGCGAAGGCGAGACCCACCGGGCCTCCTCCAGTCACCGTGACCCGTATCTCGCCCGGGTTCACCTTGGCGTCGACACGTGGCAAGTCCAGCTCGGAGAGAGCCAGGACCGTCTCCAGGGCCTCCTGTGTCTCGAACAGGAAGGTCTCGTCGCCGATGCGTACGGAGTCGCCCGCCTTGAGTACATGACGGGTGACACGCTGATCGTTGACGAGCGTTCCATTCCTGCTGTTCCGGTCGTAGAGAACGAATTCTCCGTCCTCCGGGACGATCTCGGCGTGCAGACGGGAGGCACTGACGCTGACGATGATCACGTCGTTGTCGCTCTTGCGTCCGAATCGAAGCGGAGCACCGCCCAATACCACGCTTTGACCCGCGAACGGGCCTGTACGCCCCACGATGACCGACGACACGAACTCTCCTTGCGACTGTCTCGGCTGCGGCGGAACGCCGCACCCTCGGATGAACCACTACGAGTGGTGAAAGGTCGACGCTGACGCGCCGGTAGGACTCGGTTGGCGTGATGCGACCTGGGGCGCCCTGGCTCTAACTGCTGGTCACCGAGCCGCATGTGATCGAGAACGGCACGGAGTTGGACACCGCGTCGAAGGGCGACCGAATCTCGACCGCCAGTTCACTCCGGAGCGTTCCGGCCCCTGCGTACGCCGACAAGCTCACCGTCTCCTCGCGGGATCGGGGGCCGCCTTCCCGGAACTCCAGCGTTCGCCATCGCCGGTCGATCACCGACCCGTTGGCCGAAACCCACCGGTACGAGAACTGGATGGGTAGCTCGGACACCGTGAAGTTCGCGGTGAAGCGGGGGGCCTGAGAGTCACTTGGGGGGCAACTCCCCGCGTAATCGGTCGCGTCACCCGTCACCGTGATCGAAACAGGCTTCTCGGCGGTGGCGTCCGGCTTGCCGGCCGCCGCTCCGGAGTCGTCCTGCTCCTGCCCGGCGAGCGAACCGGAGTTCGTCCGGTCCGCACTCTCCCTGTCCATGAGTGCGTAGCCCAGGCTTCCGGCGAGCAGCACGAGCGCAACCCCTGCCACTGTGATCAGGCCGGTGCGCCGCCTACGTGGTGTGGAGCCGGAACTGGACGTCCCCGCCCCCACTTGATCGGTCGCCGCTGAGACGGGCCCCGCCGGAACAGCCGTGGGTACGGACGTCGATGCCGGCCCCGCCGCCCCGGTGGGCGAGGAGGCGATGCCGGCGGATGCGTGAGGTGACGCGTCGGCCCGCTCCGAGGTGGCCCTCGGCGAGGGGTGGAGCGGCGAGGTCCGGGGCTCGCCGTTGCGGTCGACCGGGATCGGAGGGGTTGCCGGTTGTCCGGCGGCGAGGGGCGCGTCGCTCCTGGACGCCGGGGGGAGTTCCCCGGCAGTGGGTACGGCTGCCGCGGCTGTCCGCCCCGTTCCCGGCACGGAGGAGTGAGGGGCAGCGGCGTCGGCTTCCGACACCGTGGGAGTCCTGGGCTCTTCCTTTGTGGAAGTGTCGATCATCGCCACCATGACCCGGGGGTCCGCGGTGTGCCTCGGTGCCGGTGAGGTCGCGGTGGCGTTCAATTCCTCGGTGGCCGCGGTCGGTTCCGACTCCCCGAGGGGCAACTCGGCGGTGGGCAGGCTTGCGGTGCCGGATGTGGGCGCGGAGGGCGCGGTCGTGTCCGCAGGGAAGAAGCCCAGCTCCCGCTCGGCCTCTTCGGCCGACATGCGTTCGGCGGGATCCTTGCGTGTCAGGCCCTCGATGACGGATGCGAGCGGTCCGGCCTTGTGCGGCTGGGGCAACTGGTCGTCGACGACGGCGCGCATGGTGGACAGGGCTGTGGTCCGACGGAACGGCGAGCGGCCCTGAACGGCTGTGTAGAGCAGAATCCCGAGGGACCACAGATCCGATGCCGGACCGGGAGCCCGGCCCAATGCCCGCTCCGGCGCCAGATACTCCGGAGAGCCGACGACCTCACCCGTCATCGTCAGTGCCGATTCTCCCTCGACAGCGGCGATACCAAAGTCGGTGAGCACCACCCTCCCGTCGTCGGCGAGAAGGACGTTGGCAGGTTTCACGTCCCGGTGCAGTACTCCGGCGTCGTGTGCTCCGCGGAGTGCGGCCAACACCTCGGAACCCACCCGCGCGACTTCCCTCGGTGGGAGGGCGCCGGTGGAGTTGATGACATCGGCCAGGGACTGGCCGCGGATGAACTCCATGACGATCCAGGGCCGGCCCTCGTCCGTAGCCACGTCATGGACTGTCACCACACCACGTGCGCTGATGCGGGCAGCCGCCCAGGCCTCCCGGTGCATGCGGGTATACATCCGCTCCACGCGCTCCGCGGACAGCCCGACGGGAGCGCGTACCTCCTTCACGGCCACCTCGCGCTGGAGTACCTCGTCATGGGCGCGCCACACGGTGCCCATCCCGCCGTACCCGAGGACGGCCAGCAATCTGTAACGGCCCGCGACCAGACGTCCGGCGCCGGTATCGGACGACGCCGCGTCGTCCTCGTCGTGCGTTGGCATGTGCCCCTACTCCCTGTCTTCTGCAAACGGGCGGGGCGTGCCTACGCCCTCCGGTCGGATTCGGGCGCCCGGCCTTCGCCTTGACCACGGCCTGACTTCTTGCCGGGCTCCTTGCCCGGTTCCGGTGTACGACGCGGGAGAACCCGGACGCGTTGCCGCCATGTGCCCTGCGAGGAGGGCACAGCACAGAATAATATGTTGAAAGGCGAAGGACCGCAGACCGTCCTCACGTCCCTGGCGGCTTCTGTTCCCAGCTTGAAGCAAAGGGACCCCCGGGTTGAAGTCATCAACGTGGCAGTGCCGTTCACCCATCTCCCCCACGTCTCGTGAGCGTTGGTGAAGGCGGGCTGGACGGGTGCTGACGTTCAACCCGCGCCGGCCGGCCGAGGGCCTGCTGATGACGATGTCGTTCCTGGACCTGTGAAGGCGATGGGGATGCGCGCGTGCCGCCCGGGACGGTCGATGCAGGACTGGGGGAGGAGATTACTGAGGAGGCCGGGCGGTGCGAGCCCCACGCGGTGCTGCGCCGCAACCAGCGGCCCGGCCTGCCGGCGATGCGCGACGGGTCGATCACCGCGCCGCGCGCTGCCGGGTCCACCCCGGCGGCAAGGCCCTCAGCGCCCTGACAACGGCAACTGCGAGATCACCCTCTCCACCGGCCTGACCCCGGGACTGGGACCGATGGGCTGGCTGCCACATCCGAGGCACCTGACGACACGCCAGGTCACCGAACGGCTCGCGGACACTCCCTACCCGGGCGGCGAACTCTTCCCGATCCGCCACCGACCGGGGGCGCCCCGCGTCGGCGGAGCGTCCCCCGGTGCGGAGACGCGGCTACGGGTTCACCACGACCTGCGCCGTGTTGTTCCGCGACTTCGGGTCGAACGGGAACGACGGGCCCCAACCGGGGTGGGCGACGATCTTACCGGTCGCGCCCGGCACCACCCGGCTGATCTCCAGCTGGAACGGCAGGGCGGTCCTCGAGTCCTGCTTGACCCACAGCGGCAGGTAGCAGTCGTAGCGCGGGGCGCCGAGCCGCTCCTCCAGGGAGCCGCCTTCCACGCTGCGTGGCTCGCAGAGGTCCGGGACGGCCGTGGCGGCCGTGCCCTTCGGCACGTGGAACGAGACGACCGCGGCCGGGTCGCCCGAGCCTATGTGGCCGACCCAGGCCGGACCTCTGTTCAGGAAGCGGACTGTGGCCGTGACCTTCGAACCGGCCTTTCCGCGGACCGTGTCGCCGCGCACCGCGAAGTCCGCGGTGTTGACGGCCTCGATGGGCCAGGCACCGTAGTTGTCGTCGGCCTGGATGTCGGTGGCGCCCGCGCCCGGCTCGACGGAGTAGCCGAAGAGCTCGTACAGGGCATGGTCAGCGACATCGAGCTTCAGCGGCGCGGGCAGCCCGGCAGTGGCACCCGGCGCGACGACCGTGTCGAACGCGCAAGTGACCACCGTCATCGGAGCGGCCTCGCCCTCACCGCCCGTGGGCGTGTACGCGCACTGCGGGTACTTCGTCGCGAACTCCAGGCCGTACGTCCCCCACATCCGCACGTTGAAGCCCTGCGCGGGTTCGTTACCGGTGTTGGTGACGGCGAACGGCGCGGTGAGCGAGCCGCCCGGTCGCACGCCCACCAGCTTGTCCGGCTGGACCACGCCCAGGTCGGGGCCCGAGCCGACCGTCACGGTCGTGTCGAACGAGTTGTGCGGGGCGACGAGTTCGCCGTCGGGACCGCCCTTGGCCGTCGCCTCGTAGGTGATCTTCCCTTGGGCTCCTGAGGCGGTGCCGGGCAGGGCGCGCACCTTGAGCCGCACCTGCTCCTCGTAGTCGTCCGTCAGGATCGGAACCTCGGGAACGGAGCACACCGCGGTACTCCCGCTGGGCACGCAGTTCTCCGGCCAGGCCACCTCGGCGACCTCTGCCAGGCCCGACACGTCGACGGTGAGCCGTCCGTCCGTGACCGCGTAGGCGCTGTCGTCGTGGTACAGGCCGACGGGCAGGTCACGATACTGTCCGGTGCCGCCCTCCGGGGCGACGGTGACCGTCGGCTCGTACGGGTGCTGTATCCACAGTTGGTCGGTCTGCTGCTCCTCGGCGAAGGCAGGCGCGATGCCTAAGCCGACGGCGGCCATCCCCATGGCCACGGTGGTGCGTGCTCCGAGCCGCAGCGCGCGGCCGACGGAGGCAGGTTTCATGTCGATCCCCCTGAGATGAGTGCCGGTTCGACTGCGACCCGGCACTGGTTGGACGGCTGTGGCGCCCGGGAAGTTGTACGGCTGTCTCACGCACCGCGATCGGGACATCGCACTGAGTCCTTCGAGCTGTGAGTTCCTTGGATGGTCAGACCGCAGCGACGTCGCCTACCGGCACGAGACGCCCGGCGCAACAGGGAGAAGATCCTCACGGCTGCTGGGCGCGCGTGTTCACGACTGAGGCGACCTCCCCGTCCGGCGCGTGGTGCTCGCTTATCGTCCGGCAGCGCTCGCAACTGCTCAACGCAGGCGTCCAGGTGGCGGGTTGTTCACAGCAGGGCCGCGTTCAGCACCAGGCCGGGCGCGCCCACCGGTCGCCGCTCGTGTCGCGGCTGGTCATGCGGTTCGGAGCGCACGTCGTTTCGCGCGACGACTGGCAGCGTGAAGGCGGCGACGGCGAGTTGGCCAGCGAAAGGGCGCCGCGGTCGGGGGCGTCCAGCACTGCGGATCAAGGGGTACAACAGTGCGAAGAAGGTCGTGCGCGCCTAACCGCGAACCGGTCAGCTGTCCGGTCCCACCGGCCCAGGCCCAGGCCCCGGCCCGCGCCGCCGGCCGCCTTCCGACGCCCCTCCGCTGTTTCGGCGGGTGGTGGGCCCGTCTCGCCGGGCGCGTGTCCGCGCCGCGTTCGGGGGCATGCGGAGTTGAACCTGACGCATACAACCACCAACGGAGGGTGATGTCGATGTCCCTGCCCAACTACCCCCACCAAGCGGCCGACGGCACGTCCCCGCAGTCGGCGCCCGAGCCGGCGCCCGCCCGGAGCAACGCCCTCGCGGTGGCCGCACTGGTGCTGGGCATCCTCGCGATTCTTCTTTTCTGGACGGTCGTGGGCGGGATGGTCCTGGGCCTGCTGGCCGTGGTGCTCGGCATCATCGGTGCCCGCCGGGCCCGTGGAGGCCGGGCGCCCCGCCGCACCATGTCGATGGTCGGCGCCGTCCTCGGAGCGCTGGGACTCGTCGCCTCGACAGTGATCGTCATCATCGGTGTGTCGCTCTTCAACTCGGAGGAGTTCGACAACTTCAACGACTGTGTGGAGCACGCCAACAGCCAGAGCGAGAAGGACCAGTGCGCCGAGGACTTCTCCAACGACGTGGAGAACTGAGCGTACGCGTGACAGTGGTCCACCACCTAGGAAGGCTCATCCGCGTCAACGGATCACGGGAGCAGAGGAGTTACGTGCCGTCTCGGCACGTGATCTCGGTGCCCGGCGGGAGTTGGTGGCTGCGGGGGAGGTCCTGGGTGAGGGTGGGGGAGCGAGCCTCCCTGTCCGGCTGGAAGCAGTCGTCAACCGCCTCCCCGTCGACCCGGGCCTCGGTCGGGCGGCTGCCGGAGCGGCACCGGGTGACGCGGTCCCCGTCCCGGCCGGACCCGCGGGTTGGTAGGGGCCGGTCAGGCTTGATCCGCGGCGCGCAGGGCTCGCGCCAGCCACTCCAGCTCCTCGGTCGCGTCGGGAGACGAAAACTGTCCGCGCACGCGGGCGACGAGCCTGCGGTAGCGCTCCGCCCCTGCCTCGATCCCGGCCTCCAGGCACAACAGCACGGCGGCCCGATCGGCGTCGCCGAACAGCTCGGACAGCACTTCGGCTGCCGCCGGCCCCTCAGGGGAGATCTCGCGTTTTATGACCTCCGCGACGGTCTGCACGACCTGCCTGGCCCACCAAATGGACGCCCCGGGGGGACGAATCTGCCCGGGGACCGGGGTGCTCAGCTCCAGCATGGTGCGCATCCGGGAGCGGAAACCGGGGTCCCGCACCAGCTCGGCCAGTTCGATCCAGGCGTCGACCTGCTCGGGTGTGGGGTCGTCGGGAAGTTCGATGCTGAAGTTGCGCATGCGGTCACGAAGGCGCGGGTCGATGTCGAGACCGCCGAACACCTCTTCCTTGAACTCGTCGATGATCTGATTGCGTTCGGCGGCGGAAAGCCGTGCCAACCGGTTCATCAGTGCTGTCTCCTCGGTGGTGGAACCACGTTTCGATACGGTGGACAGGACGGCCCGGCTCACCTTGAGTGAGCGGATCTGCGCGTCGAGCGCGGCCACGTGTGCGTCGGCGACCTCGGCGACCGTGGTGCGGCCGCTCAGGACGCGGCACACGTCGTCGAGCCCGAGGCCCAGCTCCCGAAGGGTGCGGACCAGCTCGACGCGGGCCACGGCCTGGGCGTCGTACAGCCGGTAGCCGCTCGCGGAGCGGGCCACGGGCGGCACCGCTCCCTCGTCCGACCAGAAGCGCAGGGTGCGCACCGGAAGGCCGGTGCGGTGCGCGAGCTGGCCGATGGTGAGCACGTCGGGGCGTTGGTCTTCCATGGGCGAGATCCTGGACCCTCCAGCCGCTGGAAACTCAAGCGCCAAGACGCGCGAGCCGCTGGATCTTGATGTCGAGGGGCTTTGCGCCGCTTGCTGTGGCGGTCACGCAGGTCCACATGAGCCCGTGAGGACCCGGCTCACGACGCCCGGCACGCGCGCTCGCCGCGTTGTCGGAGTCGCCCAACGCCCAAGTACGGCCGGTCCATCCACAACGCCAGTCCTGCGCCTTGCGCGCGTACGCACCGGACGCCGTGCCCCCCACCCTTCGGGTGGACGACGCTACTCACCCTCGACCAACGGCGTCCTCACGGACGAGTACTGCCGCCCCTACCGGCCGGTCCGCGCCAACCGCGCCGGACGTATCACCACCCAACAGGCCCAGCTCGCCGATGATTTTGCCGCCATCGCTACGGCGCCGAACCAGGCAGCGGCGACCCCCGCCACCACAGCAACAAGATGCAACGTGCAGTCAGTGTTCACCAAAGGCTCGTGGCGGCGTCGTTCGCACGTATTGGTGGACCTTTGTGATCGGGTGCGTGCCCTGATCGAAATGGGCGCAGCAGGGGGTTTCCCCCGCTTCCTCTCTTGACCCCGAGGTACCAATGAGATTGATGGTCTTGAACCATCGGCGTACGGGATCATGGCTGCTCGTGCTCGCCACAGCGACCGCACTGGCCGCCGCACCTGCCGTCGCGTACGCGGACAGCGGCCCAGTCGGGCCGGTCGTTGTCGCTCCGGCCAACATTGATCCGGTCACCGGTGTGCCCGTCACCGGTGCGCCGGCCACCGGTGCGCCCGTCATGGGCGGAATCCCCTTGACCAACACGTCGGAGAAGATCGGCCCGGGGATCGACCTCCAGCACGTGAAGGCCCTCGACCAGAAGGGCTGGTACGACGCGCAGTTCCTGAACGTGGACCTGTCCAAGCGCGCGGTCGGCACGGATCTGCTGACCTCCGGACCGGTCGCGTCCGGCGGGCCGCTGAGTGAGGCCGCCAACAAGGCCGGTGCCGTCGCGGGCGTCAACGGCGAGTTCTTCGACATCGGCAACTCCAACGCGGCGCTCGGGGGCGAGGTCCAGAACGGAAAGCTGCTCAAGTCCGCCGACATCAGCGGCCGTCAGCACGTGGGCGTCACCAAGGACGGCATCGCCCAGCTCGTGGACCTGACGGTCAACGCGAACGCGAACTTCGCGGGTGCGGACCACAAGGTGCTGTCGCTCAACGCCGCGAACGGCGCCGGGGTCCCCGCGGACGGTCTGATCGCGTTCACATCGGCGTGGGGCGACTACAACCGCAACCGCGGCCTGACGGGCGTGGCCAACGACCAGATCGCCGAGGTGCTGGTCAAGAACGGCTCGGTCGTGTCGGTCACGCCGAACGGTCCCGCGGGCTCGGGGACGATCGCGGACGACAGCTTCGTGCTCGTCGGGCGCGGCGCCTCGGCGACCGCGCTCCGCGCGCTGCGGCCCGGCGACCCGGTAAAGCTCGACTACGGTCTCGCCGACAACGTTGCCAAGACGTTGAAGTTCGCGCTCGGCCACGGCGGCACCATCGTCTCCGGCGGCAAGGTCGTCAGCGGTCTCGACACCTCGATCGCCCCGCGCACCGCGCTCGGTTTCAAGAACGGCGGCAAGACGCTCGTTCTCGCCACCTGGGACGGCCCGGGCGGCACCGGCAAGGGCGGCGTCGGGATCGACAAGGAGGCGCGTGACCTCGCCGCGATGGGCGTGGAGACCGCGGTCAACCTCGACGGCGGTGGCTCCAGCACGATGGTCGCCCGCGCGCTCGGCGGGGACGCCGCGACCGTCCGCAACGTCCCGTCCGACGGTCACGAGCGCAACGACCCGAACGGCGTGGGGGTGTTCGTCGCGAAGGGCGACGGCCACCTGGACCAGCTCCTCGTCAAGCCCGCGCCGGGTGCGGCGTCGGCCGACGGTGGCGTGAAGGTCTTTCCGGGACTCCACCGCCGCCTCGTCGCCGAGGGCGTCGACAACCACGAGACGCCGGTGACGGTCGACCCGAAGTCCGTGCGGTGGACTGCGAACGGAGCATCCGTCAAGGACGGCATGCTCACGGCCCCGGCCCACGCGGATCGCACGATCACGGTCCGTGCGCATGTGCGTAACAACCAGGCGCAGGAGAAGGTCTCCGTCCTCGGCACGGTCAACAGCGTGGAGATGTCGTCCCGGCGCCTGTCGATCGCCGACGCGACGCCCGACAACGCTGTCACCGTCTCCGTGACCGGCCGCGACGCCCAGGGCTACACGGCACCCATCGAACCGCAGGACCTCATCCTCGACTACGACCACAGCGTCATCGACATCAAGTCCGTGGACGGCCAGCTGAAGATCACCCCGCTCACCAACGCGGGCACGATCCTCAAAGTCTCGGTCGGCGGCAAGTCGGTCCAGCTCCCGGTCACGGTCGGTGTGCAGACCAAGACGGTCTACGACTTCGACGACGACGTGCTCGCCCACTGGCTCAACAACAGCACCGCGGCCACAACGTTCTCGGCGGACCCCGACGGCCTGCGGATCGACTTCAACGCGATGCGCAACGTGGGCATCGCGGCGAGGTCGACGGCCGGGCGTATCCAGGTGCCCGGCCAGCCGCTTCGCCTGCGGGTGCGGCTCAAGTCGAGCATCAGCGTGCCGAACGGCCTGACTTACATCAGCTACGTCGAGGCGGACGGCAAGAGCAGCGGCGCCTACGGCACCGGCCTGACCGCGAGCGACAACTGGCAGAACGCGTCGTTCACACTGCCGGCGAACACGAAGTTCCCGATCGCGGTCTCGGGCTTCCAGGGCATCAACACGAGCGCCGCGCAGCAGAAGGCGGGCACGTTCGTCCTTGACCGCGTCGAGGCCGACATACCGACGTCGATCGACCTGCCCGCGGAGCCCGACCAGCCCGCCCCGCAGCCCGACCCGCTCGTCTCCGACGACGGCTCGCTGCTCCAGGGCCACGACACGTGGAAGTTCGCCACGCTGTCGGACGTGCAGTTCACCGCCGACAACCCGGCGTTGACCCAGGTCGCGACGGCCGCCATCCAGCGGATCCGCAAAACCAATCCGGACTTGATCGTCCTCAACGGTGACATCACCGACCGCGGCCTGCCGCAGGACCTCGCCCTTGCCCGCAAGGTACTCACCGACGCCGGATGCGACCTCACACCGGTCGGCCAGGAACCGGCGGCGAACAGCACACCGGACCCGAAGTCCGGCTCGGTCCCGTGCTACTACGTGCCGGGCAACCACGAGTCCTACGGCATCAACAACGTCCAGCAGGACCTGACGAACTTCACCAAGGAGTTCGGCCGGCCGTACCGGACGTTCGACCACAAGGGCACGCGGTTCATCCTGCTCGCCAGCTCCGTCGGGTCCCTGCGCGGGACGGCGTGGGACCAGCTCCCGATGTTCCAGAAGGCACTCGCCGACGCGAAGAACGACGACTCGGTGCACAACGTCATGGTGTTCGCCCACCACCCGGTGGACGACCCCGCCGAGACGAAGTCCAGCCAGCTCGGCGACCGCGACGAGGCCGCGCTCGTCGAGCACATGCTCACGGACTTCCGTGGCTCCACGGGCAAGGGCGCGGCGATGGCCGGATCCCACGCCCAGATCGCCGATGTCCACCGCCTTGAGGGCGTCCCGTACACGGTGCTGCCGTCGTCGGGCAAGGACCCGTACGGCACGCCGGACCGCGGCGGCTTCACCGGGTGGGTCAACTGGTCCGTCGACGCGGACCGGAGCGCGAACCAGCAGTGGCTCGAGGCCGATGTGCGCGCCTTCGCGCAGTCCATCACACTGAACACCCCGGCATCGGTCGGCGCCGGCGAGACCGCGCAGCTCTCGGGCAGCATCGTGCAGCCGCAGGGCGTGGGAACGGGCAGCCGTGTGGTGCCGCTGCGGTACCCGATGTCGGTCCACTGGAGCGGCTCGTCCAACCTGGCGATCGGCAGCGGGAAGCAGGCCATCGCTCAGGCCCGCGACAAGCGCAAGGTCGCGATCCTCGACCCACAGACCCGGACGCTCACCGCGCTGCGCCGTGGCACGGTGACCGTGTCGGTGACGAACGACTCGATGCGTGCCTACACCGACGACAGCTCGCTCGCGCCGATCACGACCTCGAAGACCATCGAGGTCCTGCCGGCGTCCGAGTGACCGTAACCACCATAGGCACGCAGCCGTCGCGGATCGGCCCCTGAACGGTCCGGTCCGCCGCGCGCAGCGGCCTCGCCGGGGGGGGGGGGGGGGGGGGGGGGGCGCCCCCCCCCCCCCCGGGGGGGGGGGCGGGCCCCCCCCCCCCCCCCCCCCCCCCCCCCCCCGCGCGCGGGCCCCCCCCCCCCCCCCCCCCGCGGGGGGGGGGGCCCCCCCGGGGGGGGGGGCCCCCCCCCCCCCGGCGGCGTGCGTGTTCC
>NZ_JBITEV010000016.1:89245-170322 GCF_044455465.1 Streptomyces sp. NPDC051217 | reverse complement strand
TCTCGGCGAGGGCCGTGGAGGAGGAGTGCATCAGCCGCTCCCGGCGGTGAACGTGCACCAGGTGCAGGTGCCTTTGCGGCCCCAGTCCCGGGCGAAGAAAGAGACGAGCTGCATGCCGCGTCCACCTTCGTCATCCAGACCTGCCTCCCGCACCTCCGGGCCACCGGAGGAGTGGTCGTCGACCTCGATCAGCACGTCACCGGCGGGGTCACAAGTGACCTGGAACGAGACGGAGTTGGCGTTGCCGTGGACGATGGCGTTGGTGACGATCTCGCTGACCAACAGCTGCACCGTCCCGACCACATCGCGATCCCTGACGCCGACCCTCCCCAGCACAGCGGCCGTCACCCGACGCGCAGCCTCCACCCGCCTCGGATCGGCATCGAACGACATCTCAGCGTGCGCACTTCTCATCGGCTGTCTCCAAGTCGCCGTCTCGCCACTCACCGGGATCGTGTCGAGGCGGGCCGGTAAACGTGGAGAGAGCAGAGCGGGAGCGCGCTGTGCGGGAAGCGTCGGATGCACGGGAATTCCCTCCGAGATCGTGTAACAGCGGGCCCGACCTGGACGGGGCTTCGCGTTCTGCGTGCTGCCAGTCCGCCTCGTCGCGCTGCAAGCAGCAGTCCGGCGCTGTCATGTATGGCCATACGGGCCTGGTGTTCCTGCACGCACTACGCAACCGGACGAACACGCACAGCGGTACCGTGTGCGCAGCGCGGCAAATTGAAAGCGTTGAAAGTTCGCGGAACGCGGGGAGCTACGCCATGGCCAAGCGCGAGCAAAACGGCTGCCTGAGTCGCCTGCTCAACGAGTCGGCGTTGAGCCACAGCCAGTTCGCGACCGCCGTCAACAAGGTCGGTACCGAGCACGGCCGACCGTTGAAATACGACGCTTCAGCGGTGAGCCACTGGCTGGACGGGACGGTCCCCAGGAAGGAAGTCCGTCCGCTCATCCTGGAGGCCCTCGCGCGCAGGCTCGGCCGCCCGATCACTCACGTAGACGCGGGGCTTCCCTCACCGTTGGATGGCCAGTTCGCTCCCGGAGCTACCGTTGAAGGGTTGCTCAACCTGGGGAGGCAAGACATGGACCCGTCCCGCCGCGGTGTCATGGGCTCGGCTCTGTTCTCCGTCGCGCTCACCATCCCGAACTGGCCAGAGGTCGTAGGCCGGATGGAAGCCGTGCAGGCCGGCCGATCCCGCCGCATCGGATTCGCCGAAGTCGATGCAGTGATCGCCATGACGGAGAAGGTCTCCGAGCTGGACGACATGTTCGGCGGACGCCATGCACGGCCGATGGCTGCCGCGTTCCTGGTCAATACGGTCGGGCCCCATCTTCGGGCTGACGGCACCAATGAAGTACGCAAGGCCATGCTGTCGGCGGCCTCCGACCTCCTCTATCTCACGGGGTACATGGCCGTGGACGAGGGCCTCCACGGCCTGGCACAGCGCTACTACGTCAAAGCCCTGGAACTCGCGGGTGCAGCCGAGGACCATCTCACGTACTGCACCACCCTGCGCGGGATGAGCCTTCAGGCGGTGGACCTCAACCACCACGCCCCGGCCCTTCGCCTGGCGAACGCAGCAGCAGCCGCCTCGCCCGCCGCCGGCCCGCGCATGCGGGCATTCCTCGCCGGACAGCAGGCCCACGCCTACGCCGCCTCGGGCGACCGCCGGAACGCCCTTCAGCTCATAAAGGAAGCGGAAGTTGCGATGGAGAAGGCTGAATCACGAACTGCGGCGTTCGGCAGCTACGACCCGTCGTCCCTTGCGTACCACGTCGCACAGGTTCAATACGGCCTTGGAGACGTGGCCGGCTCGGTCAAGAACCTTGAGGAATCGTCGCAGCTCCGCCATGACGTGTACCGCAGGACCCGCGTCCGCTACGACGCCATGCTCGCGGAACGACAACTGGAACTAGGGCACTTGGAGGCCGCATGCGCTACCTGGGGCCGCGTCCTTGACGACTACCCGTTGGTCCAGTCGGGGCGCGCCGACGAGCGCGTCGTGCAGATGAAAGCACTACTACGTCCCCACCTGCGCAACCGCCCGGCACAAGCCCTGTACGAGCGGGCGCGAGCGGTGAGCGTCCCGGCCAACGCGTAATCGACCGCCGACTCGGACATCGTCCCTGGGATGCAGTGGGCAGGGTCGTTTCAACCTTGGCGCTCTCCCGAAGTTACCCCTGGCCGCACTACGTGGTCCTCAGATACTGGTGGCCGCGCTGTGAACCTCCCAGCCCCACCCGTCAAAGGTGCTCAGAAGCGGCTGCGCGCGAGTACGGTGCAGAGCCAGAACCAGGAGATGTGTGGGGCGCGTGATACCGACGAAGAGTAGCTGCGCCGTCTTGCGCACGGTATCCGAAGCACTGGCGATGTCCGTCGCCTGCGTGATGAGGGCCAGGGTTTGGCCTACATCGTGTCTCTGACCTCGGCTGTCCAGGCACTCAAGGATAAGAGTGGCGGCGTGTGTCTCACCTTTGGCACGCTGGATGGATGAGGCCACGAAACCTGCGTCTGTACCGGTGGTGGGTACGGTTCGTGATAGAGGCACAGGCATGTGGCCGAGAGCTTCGTGAAGCCTTCTCGTGGCCGGTAATGGGGTGCCGGTGAGATGCGGCAGCGTCTCTTTGAGCCGGTCCATCAGTTTGTTCCATTGGTCTGCGCGGTCGATGTCGGCGGTGAGCAGATGGTGCAGGAGTAGGCGTGCCTGGCCGCCGGGCGAGTGAGGGGCGCGTTCGAGGCGTGACAGGGGAGGCAATGGCTGATCCTGTCTGCCTCTACAGGCTCGGCGCACGGCGTCCCAGGCGTTTACCGTTGCGGTATGGCGGTCGGTCTGGAGGTCGGCGCGCGCGGATCGCAGGTGGGTGATCAGCTCTTGAGCGCCTTGCGTTCGGGGCAGCGCGACGTGGTTGGGCAGGTAGCAGTTGATCGCACGTGGAAACTTCTTGGCGGTTCCTGGGGCCAGCCGGGAGGCCAGCACGCGGGGCGGGTGGGCGGCGAGAATGTCGGCGGGGACTTTTTGCCGAGCCAGGCGTTCGAAGGCGGGGACGACGTCGGTGACGGAGTCGTCGTCGTAGAGAAGGACGGCAATGGTTCCCTCGGGACCCTCTCCTTCGATGGTCTGTCGGCGTCGGACCGTGAGCTGGCTGGCCAGCGCAGCGATCTGGGTGCCGAAGCGCCGGCTGACCGGTAGTTCGGACGCGGTGGGCATCGGGAAGGAAGAAGGCCGCGGTGGGGCGGGGGTTCCATCGGCGAAGATGCCCTGGTTCGTGTCACCCACTCGCTGTACTACGGTGCCGCCCTGGCCGAAGACCTGGTCCAGGAGGTGCTGCTGGAGATCGCTCGTGTCTTGCATCTCGTCGAGCAGGACAAAGGGAAACCGGTACGCGGTGGCACGGGCAACGTCAGGGAGACGAGCGATATATTGCTCCGCAATCGCGAACATGTCGCCGTAGCGAAAGCGGCCCCTGTGCTTGAGTTCTTGCTTAAGTCGGACTAGCTGTTGGGCGCTCTCGCTGGTGGATTTGAACGGCAACGCACCCTTAGGGCCGGTGACGATGAGCTCTCCGGCTTCGCAGACGTAGGTCGCTTTCGCAACAAGGTCACGCCTGTCGTAACCATGCTCCGTGTATATCTTCAGCGTGCGGTACCGGGGATTGTTGTCCAGGAGCCACAGGGCGTCCTCGGCGTATGCCTCATCGTCGATGGCCTGGATCTCGATGCCTTGCGAGCGAAGGGCCGGCAGCGCGAAAAATGTATTGGTGAACGTCTGGATGGTTCCGATGAAGTGCGGGAACCCCATCAGGCGGCGCCCCGCCGGAGTGTCGCTGAGACGGCGTGTTATCTCGTCCTTGGCGGTGTTGGTGTGTGACAGGACGCAGATGCCGCTGGTGGCTGAGGTCCAGCCTTGTGCCAGGAGTGTGAGCTTGAGCCCGACCAGACTGGTCTTCCCCGATCCGGGGGCTGCTTGGAGATCCAGAGTCTCGGTGCTCTGCAGAAAGTCCCATTGTTCAGGGTGGGAGAGGTCGAGGCCACGCTGGGCGGCCAAAGCCTCGGTCCTGTCCTTGGCCAATACGCCCGGAGTGAAGGGAAGGCTCATCGGTCAGCCGCCGGTGTGCAGAGGTGGTCGAAGGCAGCGATGAGGTAGGGCGGAAGGTCTTCGTCCCTGACGGGGGTCTTCTGTAGTACGCGGGCAGCATGCTGGGCCGTGATGGACTTGCTGACCCGTCCTATGCGCAGCGGCCTGTAGACGTCGAGGGCTACGTCGGCCAGTGTCCGTCCGGCACCCCTCCACTTCTGGACTTCCTGCTCGGCCTGTTCATCGAGGACCTTGAGCTGGTCGGCAGTGGGCCAGGTGGACTTCGAGGCTGCGCGCACGGCTTGTTGCATGAGAGTGGCCAGGGTCCAGGAGGCTGCAGCGAGGTCGTACTCAAGGGTCCAGTGGTCAGAGACGAATGTGCGCACGTTGCCGTCGTCTTCATCGCTCAGGTTGGCGACATACGCGGCGATCTGCTCTGGTGTCATCTCGGCCGAGCACTTCAGTTCCTTGCGCATGTCTTTCGGGGTGCCTGCGGGGACGAGGTCGCGGTCGCGGATGCAGGCCACCTTGACGGGGATTTGCTGGCCGTCGCGCTGGAAGATGCGCCGGTAGCGAAAGAGGCCGACGCTGCCCACGTTGACAATGCTCAGCCCGCGCTCGTTGAACGACCGGCTCACGGCCTGGGCGAGCGCGGGCAGCAGGATCGCTTCGGCAGCGCCCTCGACGATGGCAACGCCCCGGGCGAAGAAGAGGTTGGCCTTGGTGACGTCGAGGAAGCGGCTGAGGAAGGCGTAGTCGTCGCGGTGCAAGCGCGTTCGATCGGGAGCCAGGTTGAAGGTGGCACCGCGGGCCACCAGGGTGAGGTGCTCCACAGGGGTGGCCGAGGCGATATTGGGGCTGTGGGTCGTGCATATGACCTGCACGGGGAGCGTCGGCTGGTCATCGGTGTCTCCGGCCCGTTCGTGCAGGAGATCCATGATGCGGGTCTGCAGTTGCGGGTGCAGATGTGCCTCGGGCTCTTCGATCAATAGCAGCGGAGCGAAGGCACTGTTGCCCAGTAGGAGAAGTTCGGCGGCCATAAACAGGGCGTTGCTGTAGCCGAGTCCGTGCTTGCTCCACTCCTTCGTGCCGGCGAACAGCCGTAGTTCCAGGCGCTCCAGCGCACGGGCGAGGGTGGCGTCACCAGCGACGCCGATCTCTCCCCGCAACGTGTCGGCGCCGATAGCGAACTTCTGCAGGTAGTTGGTGTTGATGTCCTGGTGGGCCGCGCGGATGCCGTGATTCTTGTTGATGTGGTGTTCGGTGCGCTTGAGGATGCCGACCAGTGTTTCCGCGCTGTCAGAGTCCTCGTCGAAGTCGTTCTTGTCCTGGGACCGCATGGCGGGGTAGTCGGCGAGGATCTGCGAAAGGCGTGATCCGCGGCCGGAGCGCAGTTCAGCTTCCGCGTCCCGCAGCGGGCGCAGGTAGGTGGCTTTCAGGAGTTCCCGGGCAGTGCCGTCCAGAGCAGGGCCGTTGCCGTCGCGGCCGGTTCGGGTGGTCAGGGAGGTGCGGCCGGAGCGCCCTGGATCTATCAACTGCGCGCGCACGGTGATGTACAGGGCGCATGTGCCGTCGTCCTCTGTGGTCAGGTGCTCGAGGAACACGGCCTGCTGCTGGCGGGTGAGATCTTTGAAGGTGCAGGTGAGTGTGAAGGTGTCGGCGCGGCCGTGTTCGTTGACGTGGAAGTCGTCTTCGGTGATCCGGTAGTAGTCGCCCGCTGTGGTCTGCAGGCACAGCCGGATAGCGTCGACGATCGCGGTTTTCCCGCTGCCGTTCTCCCCAACCAGTACGTTGGTGGACGGCCCGAACGTGGCCCGCAGGCTCAGATTCTTTCCGTCATCCTGCCGGGGTGCGGCCCCGAAAATCCGGAAGTTTTCGGCATGCAAGCAGGCCAAGTACATGAAGCGCCCCCGTATTCGCACCCGCAGTTCGATACGCGCGGGTGTGCCGAGCTGCCCCGATTTCCCTTGTGACAGGCAGCCTTGACGCATCATAGGCACTGTTTCTTCACGTAGTGCACGCAATCTGCATACTGCTGCTCTGCTCTCCAGTTTCACTTCAGCAACGACTTGATCGGCAGCCACGGGCGGCTGGATCGATGACGAAGTGGCGAAGGACCATCACCTAGCGGTCGTCACCAAAGCCCGCGCCCACGGTCAGAGCGGTAGCGGCCGTCGATTGAGGCTAGGCACGGCCACGCCACAGCTATGGGTCTAGGCGGGGGCGAAGCGACGGCTCAGACCGTGTACGACTCATCTGGCGGACAGGCTGGAGGCACGCCCGCTGCATGCGGGCATTGTGCGGTTTCCCGTGGGGCGGCATCCCGAGCCGACCACGAGCCCACTGCACCCGGGTGCTCTCTCGACTGAGGGCACGTTCCTTCCGCGAGTGACGGCAGGAGGGGCTGTAGCCGGCAGTACGGATGCACGCCATCTCGTCTGAGGATATGGCCATGAAATCTGAGGGCCTACGTGCGCATCTTGATCAGTTTGCTGACGGCAGACAGGAACGATCCACGAAGTACTTGGTTATGCGGGCAGGGCGTGTCAACGTAGACGTTCTTGAGGGAAGTCGCCAGGTCAACGAGGTATGAGCCCGTGTCCCGGCACTGTCTGTCGGAGCCCTGTCCGTGATCATTCGCCACCCGCAGTTGGCCAAGAGAAATGCGGCGATGACCGCCGTCGGGGCTCGTTCCGTTTCGGAACACGGAGACCATGCCGATGTTCAGGACTGGGCGCATGCCCCGCTCCGTTTCTGAACGGATGGGGACGTTCCCGGGGCGAATCAGCCAGGCGAACGTTCCGCTCGATTTCTCGGGGCTGTCATCAGCGGGGCCGAGGGACCCAACAAGGCGTGCGGACCGTCCGGGAAGACTCGGCCGGACCAACTCCGCGGAGGTCCTGCACTCGCCTGCGGGGAGGATCCCGATTTAGCCGACCGGGTCGGTCGCCCCCGTGCTGCCCGCCGTCGGTGGCATGTAGTTCCCACCCCTAGCCTTGGAGGCGCTTCTGTATCCCGAGTTCCCGCTCGAACCACCCACCCCGTCAGCCTCGTCCGCTGCCCAGGCGTTCTGGGTCGGTCCCCGGTATCTGGCCGGTGACGACGGATGCCTCTACGAGCTGGTGGCCGACGCCCTCACCGGGCTGGGCTGGGCGAACCTGACGGTTGTCCGTGGCAGGCGCGATCCGGATGAGGCTTCGGAGGACCGGCAAGTTCTGCGCAGTACCGTCCTGCACATCAGCCCCGACACGCTGCGCTGGGCCCAGTGGGTCCTGGCGGACGAGCCGTTCCTCCTCGGGGAGCTGCCGGCCGCCTGGCAGGTCTCCGCCCGTGAGGACACCAGCAGCCCGCTCGCCGCGTGGTCTGCCTACTTCACCCCCGGCATCCCCGGCGAGATCCTCGGCGACTTCCTCGCCGCCCTCCACAACCGCCACCAGCCCACAGCCGCGTCCGCCGGACCCGAGCTGGTCCTCGACACGCTCACCACGCGCAGCTGGCTGCGCGACATCGACCATCCCCGTTTCGGGGCGGTGGACCCGATGTTCACCACATACGTCAGCCTCGGCGAGGTGCCGCCGCTCATCCAGGACGGTGACCCGCGTGCCCTGACCGTGGCGGCCGGCGAGGCGGGTCCGGCCGGGTGGCAGGCATGGGCCGAACCCACACTTGGCGCACCGTACTTGTGGGCGGCGTCGTTCTCCGCCGGTGTGCCGCAGGATCTCGTTGCGGCATTTGCCGCGTCCCTTGCCTCGTCGGCGCCGGTCCTGCGCCGGGTGCTGCCCGAGAGCACCAAGGACCGGCTCCTGCGCGCTCCGGCCGACTGACGGGCAACGTCGTCGTCCACGCCCAGGGAGAGGGGGCTGCTCTCCGTCTGACCCGGTGCCAAGCCCGCCGTCTCGCCTCTCGCCTCGGGTCTGAACCGGCCTCGTGGACGGGCGTGTTCACACCGGGGAGTGGTAACTGTGCAGCCCCGCATGCCGTTTCGGTATGCGGGGCTGCGGTGCGTGTCTGTGTGCGGTTGTGGTTCAGGCGGGCAGGTGACGGCCGTTGGGGCTCTGGCCATCGCCTGCAGGGTAGCGGCCTGATCGGCGGCTATGTCAGTGCCCGCCTGCGGTCGGCGGCTGTCGGTGTGTGCGGTCAGTCCTCCGTGTGCCGGGTGAGGTGTTCGGTCGAGTTTCCGTGGGTGGCGCGGTATTCGAGGGTGTCCTGTGCGGTGACGATCGGGACGAGGCGTTCGTACTCGGCGTAGTCCTCGTCGGTCATGATGCCGATGGCGTCGGCGACCACGGCGTTTTTGGGGAGCCGGTCGAAGTACTTCATTACCAGGGCGACGAAGTCGTCCCTCATCGAGTCGACTTCGTCCAGCCACTCGTTCTCGCGCCGTATCTGCTGGTGCCCGGCGGCCTTCTCTTCCGGGGTGATGGTGACGAGCAGGCCCTGCTCGGCGAGGGTGAAGGGACGCCCGTCACGGTGGTATGCGCGCTGGGGGTCGTCGAGGTGGCCGTGCCAGTCCACGTCGGCGAAGAGGGCGACGACGTCGGGGCGGATGTGGGGCTGGGGCATGGGCGGTTCCTTGTGCAATGTGGTGTGGATGGTCTGAGCTGGTGAGCGGTTCGAACTGACCTGGGTGGTGCGCGGGGCATGGGGTGCCTCCGTGACTCGGTGGACTTGGCGTCCGGGGGTCAGTGGCAGGTGCGCGGCCCGCCGGGCTGTGGCGCCGGACTTGGTGTGGGCTGTGGTGCCGGCGGCGTGGTGCGGGGTGTCTGTGCGGTGTGGGTGGTTTGTTGGATGCGCCAGGCGAGGAGGCGTGCGGGGTACCGGGCGTCGTCGAGGGGGCGCTGGGCGACGGCTCGGAGGACTTCGACGGGGTCGAGGCCGCTGGTGTCGGCGCGGGCGAGGGTGGCGGCGAGCGCGTCCCAGTCGGGGGCGTTGAGGATCGTGTCGGCGTGTTCGGGCAGCACCATGTAGACGGTGTGTTCGTACCGGAGGCGGACCGTGGGGCTGGTGGGCCCTGCCCGTTTGACGGTGGCCAGGGCGGTGGTGGCGGCCTGGTCCGCGGCGGTGTGGAGGTGGGTGAGGGCGCTGCGGGTGGCGGTGACCTGCTGGTCGTGGTGGTGCAGGTCGTGCCATCGCAAGGTGGCGGCGGTGGCCAGGACGATCGTGTCGAGCAACAGGGCCAGGAGCGTGCCGTCAAGGCTGTTCGGTGGTGGGGTGCGGAGCATGGCCCTGACGGCTGCGCGCAGCCGGGCGGCGTGGCGGTTCTCGGCCTGGACGCGGGAGCGGGAGGCGCGTTCGAAGGCGGCTGCTGCCCGCCGGAGTTCCTCCCGGTAGGGGGCGGGGGTGAGGAGGGGCAGGGCGTCGAGGGTTTCGCCGAGTGCGGTGATGTGGGCCTGTGAGGCTGGCGCCGCGTCGTTGGTGAGAGCGCGGGGGATGTACTCGATGGCGGTGATCGCGTCCTGCCACGGGCGTGCGGTGGGGGTTGTGGCGGTCAGGCGTTCGCTGATCCTGGGCCATGACAGGTCGGGGGAGAGTTTCGATCCGGAGTACCAGATCGGCTCCGCCTCGCTGTTGGTGTCGCCTTCGAGGGCGAGGGTGTAGCCGCGGACGTCGCCGGAGGGGAAGCGCTTGACGTCGACGAGCACCCCCTCGGTGTGCTCCAGCAGGGTGAGGAACTCCTCCGTACTGGTCGCGGCGGCCACCGCCGTGCGGGCTGCGGCGCGCAGGCGCTCGCGCGGCGTCTTCTGTTGGCCGGCGCGTTTGGCTTTCTCCTGTTCGGCGCGGGTGGGGCGTTTGGCGGCGGTGCGGTCGCCGCGTACGACCTGGTGCAGGCCGTAGTGCTTCTCGACGGCGGCGAGTTCACGGTCGGCGGTGAGGTAGTCGTTCCAGTGCCGGGCGGTCCGCAGGTCCGCCCGGACCGTGGTGGCGGCGATGTGGATGTGGTCGGGTGCGTGCCGGACGGCGACCCACCGGCACCCGTCCGGATCACCCTCGGGGGCAATGCCGGTGGCGTGAACGACGCGGCGGGCGACATCGGCCCACTGTTCGTCCGTGAGAATGCGGTCGCTCTCGGCGGCGCGGACCGAGCAGTGCCACACATGCTTCTCCGGTGCTCGGCCCAGCCGTTCGGCCTGCTTGACGTGCAGGTCGAGATCCGCGACCAGGAGCTTCCTGGCGGCGTCGGGATCGTTGGCGCGGCCGGGATCCGGGGCGAAGCCGTCCCAGGAGCCCACCAGGTGCGGGTCGGTGTGGTCCTTGGCCTTCTTCGTGTCGAAGAGGTAGCGGATCAGGCCGGCGGTGCTCTTGCCGCTGTTGATCTTCGCGATCAACGGGCGGCCTTCTTGCTGACCGCCTGGTTCGCGGCCTGTGCGATGTCCCGCACAGCCGCGCCTACGGCGGTCAGGGTGTGCTCGGTCTCGGCGAGCAGGGCGCTGTCCCCGGGGTGTGGGTGGCCGCCGGAGTTGAGCTTCCAGGCGATCTGGTTGAGGTTGCGGCCGATGTGGGTGATCTGGGCGCGTAGCGCGTTGAGTTCGTCGATGTAGTCGTCCAGTGGGGTGCGTTGGCCGGGCAGGGCGAGGTCACCGTGCACGTGGGCCATGACGACGGCGCCGACGTAGTGGGCGGCGGCGATGTTCAGTGACTGGGCCATGCCGAGGATGTCGGTCTTCTCGCCGACGCTGTATCGGACATCGACGCGCTCTTTGCGCTGCTCGTCTTGGCGCTCGCGGCGGCGGGCGACGCGGTGCAGCGCGGCTTGATCAGCAGCACGCGGCAACGGCGCAACGGACGGATCAGAGACGTCAGTGGGGTCGTTTTGCTCGGGCACCCGCTGGTGCCCGTGCCCCTCCGCCACCCCCGGGGCGGAGATTCCCCCGTTGGACCGGCCCTTGGACGGTCCAACGGGATACCTTGCTCGCGTTGAAGCCGGTGCGGTCGTCATCTCCTGCTCAGGGGTGGGCTGTTCGCGGTGCTGGTCAGTCATGGTGCGGAACTCCGGGGTCGGTAGGTAATCGGGCTGGGTGCCAAGCGCTGGCGGGTCAGCCGGTGCGCAGTGACGCGGGGGCGTCGGCGGAGCAGAGGCTCTGAGTGGGGAGGGCGGAAGGAGTGGGGAGGGTCCGGTCACCGGAAGTCCGAACTACTTCCGGACTTCCGGTGATCGAGAGATGTGAGGCGGTCAGCCGGACCGCTGGGCCGAGGGACGCGCTGAGTCCCGCTCCTCCTCAAGCACCTTGAAAACCTTCAGCAGGCGCTCGTTGGCGGCTTTGCGCCCCTGAACGATCCGGATCTCGTCCGTGATCACGTCGCGGTCGACCCCACCGAGCCGTTCGGCCACGGGGCGGGCGATGGCCAGCAGCTCGTCAAGCGAGGCATTCGGGGGCCGCCCCGTACGCCGAGGAGCCGCGTCCTGTGCCGGAACCGTGTCGAACACTTCCGGCACGGGGCGGGCGGGAGAACCGGATGGGCCGATGAGTTCAGGACTGCCGCCGAGCGGCTCGCTCTCCGCCACCAGAGCCGGAGGCTCTGCGGACGCCGTGGTAGGCGGGTTGGCGGGCTGGTCGGAAGTCGTGTCCGGATGGCCGGTGGGTTGGTCGACGCCTTGGTGGATCTGCCGCATCAGTACTCCGAAGGCGAGCAGGGCTGCGGTGGGCGGGACGGCGGCGACGACGTAGTCGAGCAGCGGCACGGCGCCAGAGCCTGCGGTGCCGCTGACGCCGGCGACGTTGAGGGCGATGGAGCCGACCGATCCGGTGGCGGTGAGGGCGATGGCCCATCCGTCGGTGACCCGGCGCAGACCGGCGCGGAGCATGAGGAGTTCGCCCGCGACGATGAACGCGTCAACGGTCGCCGGCCAGGCCCACTGACGCGTGGGCGAGCCGCCCAGCCCGTGCTTCCCGGCCACCTCCGCGAGGTGCGCGTAGGACAGCCAGAACGCCCCGACGGTCAGGGCCACGATGACTGCACCGGCGGCGGCAAGGGCGTACCGCTCGGCGGCGTGCTTCGTCACCCGCCGGCCACGGTTCGTCGCGCCGGTGGTCTGGTGGGAGTGAACGGATGAATCAGGCAAGCGGGAACACTCCAGGTGGGCTAGGGGTGGCGGCTGTGAGCCGGGGGAGGGGCCCGGCCGCCATGGGGGCGGGACTCGTACCACTCGTTGCGTGCCTGGTCAGGGCAGGTACGGGTGGAGTGGTGATGTCGAGTCGACTCGTTGCGGGGCCTTCACCCGTCCCCGCGCTGACCTGGGCGGGGACGGGTGCGACGGGACGTTCCGGGTCAGGGCGCGGTGCCGGGCAGCCGTTGCGCCGTGACCGGAGCCGGGGGTGCCGGTTCGGGGCAGTAGCGGGCCCAGGCGTCGAGGAACTGGTTGCGCGCGAAGCCCTTGGCCTGAGTGCCGTCGGGGAAGCGACGGTTGGCCGAGCCGATGCCGTAGGGCTTCAGGAGCAGTTGCAGGCCGCGCGGCGTCAGACCGCCGGCACCGTACTCCGCCCACGGAGCTTCCCTGTCCGCGTTGAGCGCTTCCAGCAGGCGCTTGGTGGCCAGTACCACCGGGTCACGCTCGGCGCCGAAGGCCCGGCGGATACCGACCAGCAGGCGGGTGCGCAGACCGCCTTCCTCGTCCTGCCCCGCCTCGTAGTCGCTCATGGCCTGGCAGGCGACGCGGACCAGCGCGGGCCAGTCGCCACCGGCGAGGTCGGCGACGATTACCAGCGGCTCCCACGTGTCGGCCGCGCGGTCCTCGACCGGCATGACCGGCTCCCGGTCCGCCGCCAGCGCACCGATGGGCTGGAGCCAGGAGGTGAGGCGGTCGCGCAGGGCGTGGAGCGCGGGGGTGTCGCGGTGGGTGCGGAAGGCCGCGACCTTCTCTCCCGGTGCCCGGCGGCGCATCCGGATGACGACCGACCGGTCCATGATCGTGTCCGGCAGGTCGTCGATCCCGGCAAGGGCTGCCATGGCGAAGGTGGGGAACGGGGTCGGCTTGTGCTCGGGCCCCGAGACCCGCAGCGTGGGCCGGTTCCGCTGATGCCCGGCATTCAGCAGACCCCGTAGATCCTCGTTCCGTTCAGCCGCCTTCGCGGTGCCGAAGAGGGTGTCGGCCTCATCGACCAGGAGCGTGGGCGGATTGTCGTCGGTGATCGACCGGAAGATCGCGGCAGGACTGGCGTTGACCGTGATCAGGCAGTTGTGCACCGTCTCGGTCAGCACGTCCAGCAGCCGCGACTTGCCGCACCGCTTCTCCGGAGCCACCACCGCCAGACGCGGCGCGTGCTGCCACGCCGGCTGCAGATGCGAGGCCGCCACCCACAACGTCACCGCCGTCAGGGCCTCCGCCGAAGGCAGGATCACGTACCGCGTGATCTGCGCCTGCAGATCGGCCAGCACCTGTGCCCCTTCGGGCAGCGGCGTCGCTGGAGGCTCGTCCTCGCGGTCTTCGCCCGTGGGAGGCACGGGGGAGTTGGCGGCTTGGCCGGGTACGGCGACCGGAGGCCACGATGGCGTCGCGTCACGGTGGGACGGGGTCTTCGGCTGGGGTTCGGTCATACTGGACATCAGCTCCTCTGCTCGCGGGCCTTATGGGACGGCAATCCCGGTTTCCGCAGGTTGATCGCTAGGGATGGCGGTTGAGAGGTTGCGGTTGAAGCCCCCGGCCTTGCCGGGGGCTTCATTCATGCGTGGGGCGGTAGTGGCTGCGGCGGGTCAAGAGGCAGGCGGCTAGGGCTGGTTGGGTCGCCGCGGCGGGCGAATCCAAGACAGCCACAACCACCCCGCACAAGTCCAGCACTCGCCAGAGAAAGCGGACAGCTGTCGGCGAACACTTGCTGCGGGGGCTTTCATATAACGGTAGACCCGAAACGCCGGTCGACAAAAAAGCCTGAGCAACGACAAAGCCAGAAGCATCACATCGCGAATATCTTGCGCAGTCGCCGTGACCCGAGCTACAACACACAACCCCACGTCAGAACACCCCCCGGCGACCGAATCCACCACTCATGGCCGCGCCCTCAGGAGTCCGGCTCAACTCCCTTCCACGGTGAAGCGGAGCGCAACATAGCCGCAGAACGCCGGTTCACCAAACCGGCGAACGCGAGGTACACATTTGGTCATGGAAAACAGACCGCTCGCAATATGCCCGGAAGGAATTCAGGGTCGCAGCACCGTTGAATTCCCCCGTGCTCAACAAGGCATCGGCCAGTGCCAACTCAGCCACCGAGGAGCCGCTTTGGGCAGCCCGATGACCAACACCACCGTGTCCCCAGGCGGCTCGGCCAGTGAGAACGGCCCCAGCAGCGACGCGTAGCTCAACTGCCGCTCCGGCTGCCCCCGCAGGGGCGGGCGCACGCCAACAACCGCCATCCCAAGCGATCGACCACGCAGGCCGGCATTGCCGTGCCATATGCCTGCGAAGAGAGGACCCCGCCTTGCTCCGGCCCGCGATACCCCATGACTCCGCTCGGACCACGCGTGCCGCGAAGGAGGTGACGCTGCATGGCTGACCGCCTCCTCACTGTGGACGAGGCCGCCGAACGGCTCGGCACAGGCGTGCGCTTCGTCCGCCGCCTCGTGGCGGAACGCCGCATCGTCTTCGTCAAGGTCGGACGCCACGTCCGCATTGCCGACAGCGCTCTCACCGCGTACATCGAAGCCCACACCGTCCAGCCCGCGCGACGGGGTCGGCCGAGCTACGGCAGGGCCGCCTGATGCCGCGCAAGCCGCAGCGGCGGCGCGAGTTCGGCAGCGTGCGCAAGACCCAGTCGGGACGCTTCCAGGCCCGCTACTGGGCTCCGGACGGTGTGCGGCGCTACGCGCCACACACCTTCGAGACCAAGACGGAGGCGACGACCTGGCTCACGCTGACCCAGGCGGACATAGAGCGCAAACACTGGACCGACCCCGATGCCGGAGCGGTCAACTTCGAGGACTTCGCCAACAGGTGGGTTCGGGAGCGCGGCCTCGCGGCGACCACCGAGGATCTGTACACCCGCTTGCTCAGGCTCCACATCCTGCCCGCCTTCGGCGCGTGGGACCTGGACGACATCCAGCCGGCGGATGTACGCGTGTGGCGAGCCGAACGGCTCAAGGCGACCAATGGCGCCAAGACCACAGTGGCCAAGTCCTACCGTCTGCTGAAGGCGGTGCTCCAGACCGCGGTCGACGACGAACTCCTCAAGAGCAACCCATGCCGTATCAAGGGCGCCGGCAAGGAGGAGGCGGACGAACGCGATGTCGCCGAGATCCATCAGGTCTACGCGCTGGCCGAGGCGATCGGACCGCGCTGGCGCATCATGATCTTCCTGGGCGCCTTCGCGTCCCTCCGCCCCGAAGAGCTCGCGGAGCTGCGGCGCGGTGATATCGACCTCGACGAAGGCGTCGTGTGGATCAGACGAGCCGCACCGGAGCTGACCAACGGCCAGAAGGTCGTGGGAGCACCGAAGTCGCGCGCAGGGAAGCGGGCGATCTACCTGCCCGACTTCGTGGTGCCCGAGCTGCGTCGCCACCTTCAGTGGTTCGCCGAGAAGGAACCGGACGGACTGCTCATCGTCGGAGAGCGCGGAGCCGCCTTGCGACGGTCTTCCTTCGGGCGCAAGTGGCGCAAGGCGCGGACCGCGGCGGGCCTGCCGGACAGCTTCCGCTTCTACGATCTCCGCCACACCGGCAACACCCTGGCGGCGGACTCGGGCGCGAAGCTCAAAGACCTCATGGTCCGGGCGGGCCAGTCCAGCCCCAAGGCACAACTGATCTACCAGCACTCCAAGAAGAAGCACCAGCGCAAGCTCGCGAAGAGCATCGACGCCGAAGTCCGGCAGCAGCGCGGCGAAGCGGCCGAGCAGGCCCAGGCGGAGACGCGGAAGCACTCCGGGTGAGGTCGTGGCTGCCCTGCCCGAGGCAGCGTGGCGGAGGCGGGACCGCTTAGCCAGGAACAGCGGTCCTGTCTCCGCCTTCATGCCCCGGGCGGAGTCCGCAGGAAGCGGCATCGCTTTCGCAATGCCGCAACGCCTCACGCTCCTGTGACCCAGTTCACAGGAAATGCGTCTCGCCATTCGAGAAGTCCGGCGCGGAAAGGCTCGCGCATCGCGCGAGACGTCGCCGAAACCGGGCTTCTGTCAGCAGATAGGGCTGGTGGAGGGCTGGTGGGGCAAGAAATGGTCTAGACAACAAACAAGGCCCAAGTCGTTGACTTGGGCCTTCGTCGTGGAGCGGGTGACGAGAATCGAACTCGCGCTCTGAGCTTGGGAAGCTCATGTTCTACCATTAAACTACACCCGCGTGGAGCCGCCCTGATCAGTGGCGCTTCCGTGGACACTCTACCCCATTGTCGACTCCGGCTGCTCGATGTGGCTCTCGGCCCCGGGAGTTGGGGGTAGCCTCCGTCATCGGAGTGCCGCTTCGGTGGCCGTCCTGGTCATCCCCTAATGTGTGGGTTCGTCCGCGTTCTTGGGGAAGGGACCTGATGGACTTGATGGATCGCACCGTCGTCCGCTGTGCCGAGGGGCATGTGTTCAGTACTACGACGTTCCCGATGCAGCAGCTTGACGCCGGGCGGCTCGGGCCCGGGCGGTTGATTCGGTGTCCGCGTTGTGCTCGGTTGCGGCATGCCGTGCCGGTGGAGGTCGGGCGGCGCTGACGCAGGTGGTTGGTAGGGGCGCGCGGGGTTGCCCGGTTGGGGTGGGCCCGCGCGTTCTGCGTATCCTCGGGGCGTGCTTCTCTCTGACAAGGACATCCGGGCCGAGATCGATTCCGGGCGCGTGCGTATCGACCCTTACGACGAATCGATGGTGCAGCCGTCGAGCATCGACGTACGGCTCGACCGGTTCTTCCGCGTGTTCGAGAACCACCGTTATCCGCACATCGACCCCGCCGTCGAGCAGACCGATCTGACCCGCAAGGTCGAGCCGGACGGGGACGAGGCGTTCATCCTGCATCCCGGTGAGTTCGTGCTCGCCTCGTCGTACGAGGTCATCTCGCTCCCCGACGACATCGCCTCCCGGCTGGAGGGGAAATCGAGTCTCGGGCGCCTGGGGCTCGTCACGCACTCGACCGCCGGGTTCATCGACCCCGGCTTCTCCGGGCACGTGACCCTGGAGCTGTCGAATCTCGCGACCCTGCCCATCAAACTCTGGCCCGGTATGAAGATCGGGCAGTTGTGTCTGTTCCGGCTCAGTACGCCGGCGGAGTTCCCGTACGGTTCCGATCGCTACGGGTCGCGTTATCAGGGGCAGCGCGGGCCCACCGCCTCCCGCTCGTTCCTGAATTTCCACCGGACCCAGGTGTGAGGGACGTGGACGACATACGGGAGAACCTCACGTACGAGCGCTTCGGCCTCGCCGTACGGGAGCTGGCGCAGGCCGTCGCCGACGACGGGTACGAGCCCGACGTCGTCCTGAGCATCGCCCGCGGCGGGGTCTTCGTCGCCGGCGGGCTCGCGTACGCCCTCGACTGCAAGAACATCCATCTGGTGAATGTGGAGTTCTACACGGGAGTTGGTACGACTCTGGAAATGCCGGTCATGCTGGCACCTGTGCCGAACGTGGTCGACTTCTCCAACAAGAGGATCCTCATCGCCGACGACGTCGCCGACACCGGGCGTACCCTCAAACTCGTCCACGAATTCTGTCTCGATCACGTCGCCGAGGTCCGCAGCGCCGTCATCTACGAGAAGACACAGTCGCTCGTGAAATGCGAGTACGTCTGGAAGCGCACCGACGAGTGGATCAACTTCCCCTGGAGCGTCGAGCCACCGGTCGTGCGCCGCAGCGGGCAGCAGGTTCTCGAAGCCTGAGCACCCGAAGCCTGAGAAGCCGATTCCTGAGAAGCCGATTCCTGAGAACCGGTGAGCCCGCCGTCCGTCGGACGGCGGGCTCCGGTCGTCAGATCGTGCCCAGCTTGATCAGCGACAGCAGAGCGATCAGCTGGATCGCCGAGGCGCCCAGCGCCTTCGGCCACGGCAGGTCGTGCGACCGGCTCACCATCATGGTGAACAGCGCCCCCGCCGCGACCCAGGTGACCCAGCCGAGGATCTGCACCAGGGAGTTCTGGCCGCCCAGGAAGAGCGCGAAGACCAGGCGCGGTGCGTCCGTGATCGACATGATCAGCATGGAGAGGCCGACCGTCGGCTGCCACGCGCCGTCGCCGCCCAGTTGGCGGGCCAGGGTGTGGGTCACCACACCCAGGATCAGACCGCCGATCACGAAGGCGACGGCCGTCGTCAGGACATACGGGATGGCCGTCGAGAGGGTGGCGTTTATCGCCTCCTCGCGGGCGCCGTCGAAGCCGAAGATGGCGAGCAGACCGTAGAGGAACGTGACGACCAGCGCCGGGCCCCAGACCGCGTAGTCACGCATCTGCCAGAACGTCCCGTTCGGGCGCAGCACGATGCCGCTCAGCAGCTGCTTCCAGTGCAGGCGCGGGCCGGCCGGGGCCGGGGCCGCGCCGGCGTGGTACGTGGCGCCGTCGCCGTAACCGTGCTCGTCCACGCTGAACTGCTGCGTGTGACCAGGGTTGTTGGCGTACGGGTCCTGCGCGCCGCCACCGCCGTGCTGCTGGTTGTACGGGTCGCCGAAGTACTCGGGCTCGCCGTGCCCGCCCTGCCGGCCGCCGTGTCCACCAGGTCCGGGGTAGCCGTAACCGCCCTGCGGGGGGCCGGGCTGTCCGGCGCCCGGCGGGGGCCACTGCTGCTGCGGAGGGCGCGGCTGCCGGCCGTACGGGGGCGCCGGCTGCCCGCCTCCGTACTGCGGAGGGGGCGCCGCCTGCCGTCCGTACGGCTGCTGCTGCGGGTCTTGCTGACGTGTGCGGTTGTCCCGGCCGCGTCCGATCCTGAATCCAGCCACGTCACCGAACGTACCCGTTTCGGGAGGGCGGGGGGCCGGAGGAGCTGGAACAGGCCAGCCTTTGCGGCCGAGCTGTGACATCCCCTAAGGGAACCCTGGGGGGCTTGCTACACCTGGGGAGTGGGGAAACCTGATCCTACTTCAGGAAGATCGACGTGCTGAAGCTGATCACCGGGCGCTCCGCCGCCTTTCCGTCCTTCCCCGACGGATACAGCGCGATCAGATCCTTCTCCTCGCCCTGGTGCGTGCGGGTCAGTACGTCCGGCCGCTTGTCGCCCGTGAGGTCCGCGGACTCCAGGAGGTCCGTCGTGGTCCTGCCGCCCGCACCGGGCAGTTTGGGCGCGGGCGGGAGTCCGACGGCCTTGAAGGTGTACGTGCCGCCCTCCTCGCCCGGCCCCTGCGGGCCTCCCAGCAGCAGCTTGCCCTTGGCCGCCTTGCCGGGCTCGTGCGTGCGCGTGGCGTGCACCAGGTCGTCGTAGCCGTCGCCGTCCGTGTCCGCCTTGCCCGTCGGGGCGTAGAGGACCGGGCCGCCGCCGGGGATGGGGGCCGCCGCGGCGCGGGGCGCGCCGGCGCGGCTGAACGGGCCGCGCAGGTAGCTGACCTGCCCGGCGCTCGCGGAGACGGTGAGGTCCGGCTTGTCGTCGCCGTCGAAGTCGCCGCACACCGGGTGGTCGGGCCACTCGTTGCCGTAACGCGCCTTCGCGGGGATCTTCAGGACGACCGCCTTGCCCGTGATGCCGTCCGGGCCGCCGAAGAGCAGCTGGAGCGGGACGGGCGGGCGGCCGAGGCCGTCGTACGGCGGGTCCGTGCTCACGATCAGGTCGGCGAAACCGTCCCCGTCCAGGTCGCAGGTGGCCGCCGCGTCGAAGGCGGCCGGGAGGACGCCGTCGGTGGCCGCGCCGTTGGCGGCGGGGGTCAGCGTCTGGCGTACGGCGGGGTCGACGCCGCGCGGTGAGTCGGAGCCGTACACGATGCCGATGCCCGCGTCGTCGCCCTGGATCGCTTCAGGTGCCTTGACCAGGTCGTTCAGTACGAGGTCGCGGTGGCCGTCGCCGTTGAAGTCGGCCGGGACCTCGCTGCCGTCGCCGCGCGGAACGGGGCGCTTCGGTACGGAGGCGCGGCCGGCCAGGGGCGCGGTGTCGCCGTTCTTGGCCTTGCTGCCGCCCGAGCCGCCGTCGGAGCCGCCTTCCGAGCCGGAACCGCTGCAACCGGTCAGCAGCAGGGCCAGCGCCGTACAGAGGCCGGCGCCGGTCATCACCGCTGTCGAGGCGCCGGTACGTATGCGCACGACCTCATCCACCTACTTCTGTCCGGTCACATGACATTCGCTGCCACATGATGCTCCAGTTCGCGCGTTGCGGTAAGGAAACGGACCGATCGCGATCACGGGCCGATAGTCCCAGGGGATGGAAAAGGCCCCGGACGACGGAAGCGGCCGGACCCGCCCCCGAGGCAGGTCCGGCCGCGTTCTTCTTAAGGAGAGTGCTTCGAGGAGGGTGTTACGTGGCGGGCTCCGCCGCCGGTTCGGCCGCGGGCTCGGAGGAGTCCGCCCGGTCCGCCGGCGTCCGTACCGAGTCGAGCAGCAACTGCGCCACGTCCACGACCTGGAGCGATTCCTTCGCCTTGCCTTCGTTCTTCTTGCCGTTGACCGAGTCGGTCAGCATCACGAGGCAGAACGGGCACGCCGTCGACACGATGTCCGGATTCAGCGAAAGGGCCTCGTCCACGCGCTCGTTGTTGACGCGCTTGCCGATCCGCTCCTCCATCCACATCCGCGCGCCGCCCGCGCCGCAGCAGAAGCCGCGCTCCTTGTGGCGGTGCATCTCCTCGTTACGGAGGCCGGGCACCTTCGCGATGATCTCGCGCGGCGGTGTGTAGACCTTGTTGTGCCGGCCCAGGTAGCAGGGGTCGTGGTAGGTGATCAGACCCTCGACCGGGGTCACCGGGATCAGCCGCTCCTCGTCGACGAGGCGCTGGAGCAGCTGGGTGTGGTGGATGACCTCGTACTCGCCGCCGAGCTGCGGGTACTCGTTGGCGATCGTGTTGAAGCAGTGCGGGCAGGTCGCGACGATCTTCTTCAAGGACTTCGGCTTCTTCGTCTGCGGATCGACCTCGCCATCCTCGTTGAGGGACTCGCCGTACGCCGTGTTCAGCATCGCCACGTTCTCCTGGCCGAGCTGCTGGAACAGCGGCTCGTTGCCCAGGCGGCGGGCCGAGTCGCCCGTGCACTTCTCGTCGCCGCCCATGATCGCGAACTTCACACCCGCGATGTGCAGCAGTTCGGCGAAGGCCTTCGTGGTCTTCTTGGCGCGGTCTTCGAGGGCGCCCGCGCAGCCGACCCAGTACAGGTAGTCGACCTCGGAGAGGTCCTCGACGTCCTGGCCCACGACCGGCACCTCGAAGCCCGCCTCCTGCTTGAGCTCCTTGGTCCACTCCAGGCGCTGCTTCTTCTGGAGGCCCCAGGGATTGCCCTTCTTCTCCAGGTTCTTGAGCATCGTCCCGGCCTCGGAGGGGAACGAGCTCTCGATCATCACCTGGTAGCGGCGCATGTCGAGGATGTGGTCGATGTGCTCGATGTCGACCGGGCACTGCTCGACGCACGCGCCGCAGGTGGTGCAGGACCAGAGGACGTCCGGGTCGATGACGCCGTTCTCCTCCAGCGTCCCGATCAGCGGGCGTTCGGCCTCCGCGAGGGCGGCGGCCGGCACACCGGCCAGTTGCTCCGCGGACGCCTTCTCCTCGCCCTCTGTCGTCTTGCCGCCGCCCGCCAGCAGATACGGCGCCTTGGCGTGCGCGTGGTCGCGCAGAGACATGATCAGGAGCTTCGGCGAGAGCGGCTTGCCGGTGTTCCAGGCGGGGCACTGCGACTGGCATCGACCGCACTCCGTGCACGTGGAGAAGTCGAGGAGGCCCTTCCAGGAGAACTGCTCGACCTGCGAGACACCGAAGACGTCGTCCTCGCCCGGGTCCTCGAAGTCGATCTCCTTGCCGCCGGACACCATCGGGCGGAGCGCGCCCAGCGCCGTACCGCCGTCGGATTCGCGCTTGAACCAGATGTTCGGGAAGGCGAGGAAACGGTGCCAGGCGACGCCCATGTTCGTGTTGAGGCCGATGGTGATGGCCCAGATCATCGTCACGCCGAGCTTGATCATGGCGGTCAGGTAGACCAGGTTCTGCAGCGTGCCGGGGCTGAGCCCCTTGAAGGCCAGGACCAGCGGGTACGAGGCCCAGTACGCCGGGTCGTAGCTGTCGACGTGGTGCAGGGCGCCTTCGAGGCCGCGCAGGGTGAGGATCGCGAGGCCGATGACGAGGATCACGTACTCGACGAAGTACGCCTGCCAGGCCTTGGAGCCGGTGAAGCGCGACTTGCGGCCCGCCCGCGACGGCAGGTTCAGCAGCCGGATCGCGATCAGTACGAGGATGCCGACGGTCGTGGCGAGCGCGATGAACTCGATGTAGACCTCGTACGGCAGGAAGGTGCCGATGTACGGGATGGTCCAGTCGGCCTGGAACAACTGGCCGTACGCGTTGACGATCGTCAGCCCGAGCGTCAGGAAGCCGATCGCGACGAACCAGTGCGCGAAGCCCACGACGCCCCAGCGGTTCATCCGCGTATGGCCGAGGAACTCCTTGGCCAGGGTGACCGTGCGCGCCCTGGGGTCGTCGGTGCGACTGCCGGCCGGTACGGGTGAGCCGAGCTTCACGAACCGGTAGATCTCGACGACGGCTCGGGAGATGAGCGCGACGCCGACCACGGTCAGCACCAGCGACACGATGATCGCGGCGAGTTGCATTGGGGGCTCCTCGGGCCTGCGAGGGTGGAAAGAACAGCACCACGTCAGTGGCATCTACTAAGCGGTAACTTAATCGGTTCGTGCTGAGGGTACCCAGTTATCCCGCCGCACTGTAGCCGCGCGGCCGGTGATCTGTGTCGCTGAGGTGACCCTGTGCCGGGATCCGCGGCGCGGCGGTGTTCGCGACGTACGGGGCGGAGGCGGCGGCCGGGGTGCGGGCGAGGATCAGCAGGTCGAGGCCGATCCAGTGGTGCTCGACGTAGTGCTGGTCGAGCAGCGCGGGCTCGTCCCAAGGAAGCGGGGAGCGCCGGCGCACCTGGGCGAGGCCGGTGAGCCCCGGCCGTACGGACTGCCGCCAGGGCGCTGCCGCCCTGGGGTCGCCGGGCGTGAGCGGCGCGGGGCCGACGAGGGACATCTCGCCCGATACGACATGGGGCAGGCGCGACAGCAGGTCGAGCCGCCGGCGGCGGGTGGCGAGGGTGCGGAGGGTGAAGATCCGGCCGTTCATGCCGACGCGGCGCCCGTGGGTGAAGGCGCTGCCGGGGTGCCGCCCGGAGAGCGTGAGGGTGAGGGCGGCGGCGGCCAGTACGGGCGAGATCAGGACCAGCAGGAGTGAGCCGAGCGTCAGGTCCAGCAGGCGCTTGGGGTCGAGGAGATGGTCGAGGACCCGGTCCATGGCGTCGCGCAGGGCATGACCCGTGGCGCGGCCCAGGGTGTGGCCCAAGGGGCCCGTGACGTGCTCCAGGGCTGGGCCCTGGGCCGGGCCCGGGGCTTGGTCCGGGACCCGGTCCCCGGCGTGGGCCGCCGGGCCGGGATCCGGGCGCGGAACCATCAGATACCCCCGACCGTTGTGTGTGATTGTGCTCCGCGACATGGCATTTGCGAAGCGGGTGCCGGTCGATCGTGACTCAGTGGGGAAGAGAAGTTCCGAAGGCGCGCGGACCTGCGGGAACCGCGTGGTCCCGGGCGGCGCCCGGAAATGTGGCCGCACGATAGTTGAGTCCCCTCGACTCAGCTCTGTTGACGCCCAAGGATCAGTCGTGCATCCTTGAGCCTGTTCCACTCAAGTCAGCTGGAGGAATCGAAATGGCACGTGCGGTCGGCATCGACCTGGGCACGACTAACTCCGTCGTCAGCGTTCTCGAAGGCGGCGAGCCCACCGTCATCACCAACGCCGAAGGCGCCAGGACCACGCCGTCCGTCGTCGCCTTCGCCAAGAACGGCGAGGTGCTCGTCGGAGAGGTCGCCAAGCGCCAGGCAGTCACGAACGTCGACAGGACCATCCGGTCGGTCAAGCGCCACATGGGCACCGACTGGAAGATCAACCTCGACGGCAAGGACTTCAACCCGCAGCAGATCTCCGCGTTCGTCCTTCAGAAGCTGAAGCGCGACGCCGAGTCCTACCTGGGTGAGAAGGTCGCCGACGCGGTCATCACCGTCCCGGCCTACTTCAACGACTCCGAGCGCCAGGCCACGAAGGAGGCCGGCGAGATCGCGGGCCTCAACGTCCTGCGTATCGTCAACGAGCCCACGGCCGCCGCGCTGGCGTACGGGCTCGACAAGGACGACCAGACGATCCTCGTCTTCGACCTCGGCGGCGGCACCTTCGACGTGTCGCTCCTGGAGATCGGTGACGGCGTCGTCGAGGTGAAGGCCACCAACGGTGACAACCACCTCGGTGGTGACGACTGGGACCAGCGTGTCGTCGACTACCTGGTGAAGCAGTTCGCCAACGGTCACGGCGTGGACCTGGCCAAGGACAAGATGGCTCTCCAGCGTCTCCGCGAGGCCGCGGAGAAGGCGAAGATCGAGCTGTCGTCCTCCACCGAGACCACGATCAACCTGCCGTACATCACGGCGTCCGCCGAGGGCCCGCTGCACCTGGACGAGAAGCTCACGCGCTCCCAGTTCCAGCAGCTGACGGCCGATCTGCTGGAGCGCTGCAAGACCCCGTTCCACAACGTCATCAAGGACGCCGGTATCGCGCTGTCCGAGATCGACCACGTGGTCCTGGTCGGCGGCTCCACGCGTATGCCCGCCGTCGCCGAGATCGTCAAGGAGCTCACCGGCGGCCGTGACGCCAACAAGGGCGTCAACCCCGACGAGGTCGTGGCCATCGGTGCCGCGCTCCAGGCCGGTGTCCTCAAGGGCGAGGTCAAGGACGTCCTGCTGCTCGACGTCACCCCGCTGTCCCTGGGTATCGAGACCAAGGGCGGCATCATGACCAAGCTCATCGAGCGCAACACGACGATCCCGACGAAGCGCTCCGAGATCTTCACGACGGCCGAGGACAACCAGCCGTCGGTGCAGATCCAGGTCTACCAGGGCGAGCGCGAGATCGCGGCGTACAACAAGAAGCTCGGAATGTTCGAGCTGACCGGTCTGCCGCCCGCCCCGCGCGGTGTGCCGCAGATCGAGGTCGCCTTCGACATCGACGCCAACGGCATCATGCACGTGGCCGCGAAGGACCTCGGCACCGGCAAGGAGCAGAAGATGACCGTCACCGGTGGCTCCTCGCTGCCGAAGGACGAGGTCAACCGGATGCGCGAAGAGGCCGAGCAGTACGCGGACGAGGACCACCGCCGTCGCGAGGCCGCCGAGACCCGCAACCAGGCCGAACAGCTCGTGTACCAGACCGAGAAGTTCCTCAAGGACAACGAGGACAAGGTCCCCGGTGACGTGAAGGAAGAGGTCGAGACCTCCATCGGCGAGCTGAAGGAGAAGCTCAAGGGTGAGGACACGGCCGAGATCCGTACGGCCACCGAGAAGGTCGCGGCCGTCTCGCAGAAGCTCGGCCAGGCCATGTACGCGAACGCGCAGGCCGAGGGCGCCGGCAACGACGCCCAGGGCACGGAGCAGGCCGGTCCCGCCGGCGGCTCCGACGGCGCGGACGATGTCGTGGACGCCGAGATCGTCGACGACGAGAAGCCCAAGAAGGACGGTGCCGCGTGACGGAGGAGACTCCGGGCTTCGAGGAGGAGCCCGACGTCCCTTCCGGCGCCACCCCCGAAGACGCCGCGCCGAAGGCCGCCGAGCCGGACTCCGCCAAGGAGCCGGGCCCGGCGGCCCCCCCGGCCGGGGACGTACAGCACGACACCACACAGATCGCCCTGATCGCACAGCTGGACCAGGTCCGTACGGCGCTCGGTGAGCGCACGGCAGACCTCCAGCGGCTTCAGGCCGAGTACCAGAACTACCGCCGCCGGGTCGAGCGGGACCGGGTCACGGTCAAGGAGATCGCCGTCGCGAGCCTTCTGACCGAGCTGCTGCCCGTCCTCGACGACATCGGGCGCGCCCGGGAACACGCCGAGCTGGTGGGCGGGTTCAAGTCGGTGGCGGAATCGTTGGAGACGGTGGCCGCGAAGATGGGCCTCCAGCAGTTCGGCAAGGAGGGCGAGCCCTTCGACCCGACGATCCACGAAGCCCTGATGCACAGCTACGCGCCGGATGTCACCGAGGACACGTGCGTCGCGATCCTGCAGCCTGGGTACCGGTTCGGCGAGCGGACGATCAGGCCCGCCCGCGTCGCCGTGGCGGAGCCCCAGCCGGGGGTCCAGCCCGGGGAGAAGGCATCGAGCGCCGACGAGCCGGACACGGACGAGGAGAGCGGTGGCCCGGACGAGGGCTGACGTGCGGACAAGCGGTGCGGACGGGCAGTACGCATGACGGGCAGTGAGGAGGGACGTCGGGAATGAGTACCAAGGACTTCGTGGAGAAGGACTACTACAAGGTTCTCGGCGTCCCCAAGGACGCCACCGAGGCCGAGATCAAGAAGGCGTACCGCAAACTCGCCCGCGAGTTCCACCCGGACGCCAACAAGGGTGACGTCAAGGCCGAGGAGCGCTTCAAGGAGATCTCCGAGGCCAACGACGTGCTCGGCGACCCCAAGCGGCGCAAGGAGTACGACGAGGCGCGCTCGCTCTTCGGCAACGGCGGCGGCTTCCGGGCCGGCCCCGGGGCCGGTGGCGGCGGTTCCTTCAACTTCGACCTGGGCGACCTCTTCGGAGGCGGCCCCCAGGGCGGTGGCGGAGGGCCCCAGGGCCAGGGCGGCGCCGGCGGCTTCGGCGGCGGGCTCGGGGACGTGTTCGGCGGCCTCTTCAACCGAGGCGGTCCCGGCACGGGGACGCGTACGCAGCCGCGCCGCGGCCAGGACATCGAGTCCGAGGTGACGCTCAGCTTCACCGAGGCGGTCGACGGGGCCACGGTCCCGCTGCGGATGTCGAGCCAGGCGCCCTGCAAGGCGTGTTCGGGCACCGGCGACAAGAACGGCTCGCCGAGGGTCTGCCCGACCTGCGTCGGCACCGGACAGGTCTCGCGCGGCACGGGCGGCGGCTTCTCGCTGACCGATCCGTGCGTGGACTGCAAGGGCCGTGGGCTGATCGCCCAGGACCCCTGCGAGGTCTGCAAGGGCAGCGGCCGTGCCAAGTCCTCGCGGACCATGCAGGTCCGCATCCCGGCGGGCGTCAGCGACAGCCAGCGGATCCGGCTGCGCGGCAAGGGCGCGCCCGGTGAGCGCGGCGGCCCGGCGGGCGACCTGTACGTGGTGGTCCACGTCGGCTCGCACCCGGTCTTCGGCCGCAAGGGCGACAACCTCACCGTCACCGTGCCGGTCACCTTCGTGGAGGCGACACTCGGCGGCGAGGTCAAGGTCCCGACGCTGGGCGGACCACCGGTCACCCTGAAACTGCCCGCGGGCACGCCCAACGGCCGTACGATGCGCGCCCGGGGGAAGGGCGCCGTACGCAAGGACGGCACCCGTGGCGACCTCCTGGTCACCGTCGAGGTGGTCGTCCCCAAGGATCTCGGCGCCGAGGCCCGTGACGCGCTGGAGAGTTACCGGAAGGCGACCGCGGGGGAGAACCCGCGGGACGAGCTGTTCCAGGCAGCGAAGGGAGCGTGACTCCAATGGACGGGGTCGGGCGGCGTCGACCGCACTCATCGTTCAACCCGGCCTTCGAACTGACCGAAGAGTCGCCGGTGTACGTCATCTCGGTGGCGGCCCAGCTGTCGGGTCTGCATCCGCAGACCCTGCGCCAGTACGACCGGTTGGGCCTCGTCTCGCCGGACCGTACGGCGGGCCGCGGCAGGCGCTACTCGGCGCGCGACATCGAACTGCTCCGCCATGTCCAGCAGTTGTCGCAGGACGAGGGCATCAACCTGGCCGGCATCAAGCGCATCATCGAGCTGGAGAACCAGGTCGCGGCGCTACAGGCACGCGTCGCCGAACTGGGCGCGGCGGTGGACGGCGCGGCGGCGGCGATGCGCCAACGCGAGGCCCAGGTCCACGCGTCGTACCGCCGGGACCTGGTGCCGTACCAGGACGTGCAGCAGACGAGCGCGCTGGTGGTGTGGCGGCCGAAGCCGAAGCTGTCGTCGGACTAGAACACAGGACCTGTGGACGAAGGCCCGTTGTCTCCCGGATGTCTCGGGAGGACAACGGGCCTTCCTCGTTGCTCGGCAAGGGCTACTGGGGGAGGCCCCGCACGCCCTCCGGAGGGCTGGGGGTCTCGGGGTCGATCAGGCCCGACTGGACGAGCAGGGCGCCGAGATGGGTGCGGCTGGAGGCGTTGAGGGCCTGCATCAGTTTGGCTATGTGCGAGCGGCAGGTGCGGACGCTGATGCCCATCCGGCGGGCCACGGCCTCGTCGGTGGTTCCTTCGACGAGGAGGCGGGCGATGCTGCGCTGGACCGGGGTCACCGGTGCGTCCGGTGAGATGGTGGGCGGGCGTTCCGTCATGGGGGTGGCCTGGCCCCACAGGACCTCGTAGACCTGCACGAGGTAGGTGATCAGGGCCGGGTGCCGGATCTCCAGGGCCGTGTGGCGGTTGGCGCTGGCGGGGATGAAGGCCACCGCGCGGTCGACGATGATCAGGCGCTCGACGGTCTGCTCGACCGTGCGTACCTCCAGCCGGTCGGCGGGGACCTGCTCCAGGTACTCCTTGATGTGCGGGCTGTAGCGCGCCGGGTGCTGGTACAAGTGCCTCAGGTGGGCGCCGCGTTCGATGGCGGCCAGAGAGCGGGCCAGCCCCGCCATCATGAGTTTGCGCTCCCTGCTGAACCCCGGCTGGACCGTCAGGATCTCCTTCGTCGCCGCGCGGGCGGCCTCGCCGACCTTCGCGTCGATCAGCGCGTGCCCGTCGAGCATGGTGATGGAGAGGCTGGGATCTTCGGCGACGACGGCGCTCAGTGGCGCGAGCGAGTTGACCAGGGAGGTGGTCAGCTGGACGCGTTCGTGGATCTCACGTGTGATGGGCTGGAGGAGACGCGCCAGAGCGGCGGACGGCAGCACCGGGCTCATCCACACGGGGTCCAGAGGGTCGGGATACAGGAGCGCCATGTCGAGGAGGCAGGGCGCAGGCGCCAGTGCGGCGCGAGTGATCCGCCCTCTGCGCAGAGCCTCGGTGTAAAGACCGATCGCCGTCTCGCACAGCTCCCGGTCGCCGTGTGGATGGCGCGTCCGATTCTCTCCGGTTTCGCCTATTTCGGCACCCTCCACTTTCTGCAATGCAGCAAGATGACGGTGGTGCGATTCTAGTCGGTGGAGGAGGGTTGCTGACGGGTAGGAGCGGTCAACTCCCGGACCGTACAGCGGCCGTGACCGCGTCTCCCCCCGGCGTGAGCACGGACGTCATCCCCGTCCGTCCCGCTTGTTCGCCGAAGGCGCGGTGTCTTCGGAAAGCTCAGTGATCGTGGTCCAGAATGCCCGACTGGGCGATGAGGTAGCCGAGTTGGGCCCTGCTGCCGCTGCCGAGCGTGGTGCTCAGTTTGGCGATGTGCGCACGGCAGGTGCGGACGTTCATGCCGAGCCGGCGTGCGATGGCCTCGTCCACGTGGCCGTCGATGAGGAGTTTGGCGATGGAGCGCTGGATGCTGGTGATGCCGTCGATCTCCGGCGCGTACGACAACTGTTCGTCCCAGGGGGTGCCGTGGAGCCAGAACTGCTCGAAGACTCCGACGAGATACTGCACGAGACCCTCGTGGCGGAGTTCCAGGGCGATCCTGCGGTCGCTGCGGGCGGGTACGAAGGCCACTTTGCGGTCGACGATGATGAGGCGCTCGATGATCTCCTCCAGCGTTCGCACCTCCACCCCGTGCGGCGCGACCCGTTCCACGTAGGCGAGCGTGGCGGGGTGATGCCGGGCCGTGTGCTGATACAGGGTCCGCATCTTCACGCCGCTGTCTATCAGTGGGCGGACCCTGCGCAGTGCCTCCTCCTGGGAGCCCGGTTTCCGTCCGCTGCCGGGCTGGACCGTGAGCAGTTCCTCGGTGCACTCCGCCGTTACCCGGTCCAGGGTGGAGTTGATGAGGCTCAGCCCTTCGAGCACGGTGATCGCGTGCGTGGCTGACGGGTCCATGGCGGTGAGCGTCATGAACGGCTCGAAGGTCTCCGCGAGCGACATGGCGAGCTGCCGCCGCTCCTGGATCTCCCGCTCCAGGGGATGCGTGAGCTGATTGAGCGCGATCGACGGGGATACCGGACGGAGCCACTGGGCATCGTCCGGGTCCGGGCGCAGCAGTGCGAGGGCGAGCAGGCAGGGTGCGGCCTCCACCTCCGACCGGGACAGCCGGCCGGAGCGCAGAGCTGCCGCGTAGAGATTTTTGCCGGCTTCGCATAGTTCGCCAGGCCCATGCCTATGTCCGTCAATTCCCTGACTTGACTGCATTTGACACCCCCTCAGGGTCCTGAATTACAGGAACATGATGCCCGTGCTCGCTGGTGGAAGCGTTCGGCGTGGGCCATCGTCTTAGTCGCGGGGGGAGGATAGTGATCAGAATGGGGTGGAGATCGTCCATGAAGAGGATGGCTCGCGCGTTTTGCGTACTTGCTTTTGCGGTGGCCGTGACGGGTTCGCTCGTCGCGGGTGGCACCCCCGCGGCGGACAACGTGTCTGTATCCGCCGTGCAGGCTCTGCCGAGTGATCCCTCCTGGGACAGCGCACCGGTGGACTTGGGCGCATGACTGTCCCGCCGGACGACAGGGTCTTTCGGCGAGAGATGGCTTCGGCCTACCGATCGGGATGGCACTTCATCGATCTCGTCACGGCGATCCCTCACCGTGGTGACTCGTTGATGGTCACCCTGTTCGGCGAGCCCGTGGTCGTCGTCCGCGAGGAGGACGAGGACGTCCGTGCCTACCGGTGTCTGAGGAAGCCTCGGGGGGCGCCGCAGCCCGTGCGCTGCGCGATTCGGTACGACATGATTTTCGTAAATCTTGATCAGCGTGACCACCAGCTGGTCGAACCACAGACCATTTCCGCCACCCCCCGCAGTGCCTGAGCGATTCCCCCGTCGTAGTAGATCGCTCGGGCGCTTCCCCCACACAGCGGCGCCATCGTGGACCTGAAACGCGATGGCGCCGCTGTGCTGCCCGCGTACAGGCCGCCGGCCGCTGTGCCGCGCGCCGCCGGGTGGCGGCGTCCGCGGTGGGCGGGTCATCCTCTGCCGAGCGCGCGGTCGACGGTGATCTCGATGACGATCCGGTCCGGGTTGGGTCCCGGCGTGCGCTCGTAGCGGGCCGCGTAACGGCCTACCGCGTCCGCGACCCGGTCGGCCTCCGTCCGTATCGTCGCGACGCCCTCAAGCGTCGCCCAGCGCCGTCCTTGGACCTGACAGACCGCCACCCGCGCCCCGTTCGGGCCCGCCGCCAGGATGTTGGCGACCTTCGTGGAGTTCTTGCCGGTGATGACACGTGCCAGCCGGGTCTCCGGCTCGTACGTCACGCCCACCGGCACCACATGCGGTGTGCCGTCCGGCCGCAGCGTGGTCAGTGTGGACAGGTGGCGCTCGCGCCAGAAGGCGAGATAGTCGTCGTCGGGATCGCGTACGTCTTGGGCCATGCCGGAAGAATAGGCGCGTAATGGCCTCGGGGACGCGGGTCGGCGGTAGTTGGTCGGTGGAGCCGGATGCGCCTCGTGCGGGCTTGAGTGGAATAGACTCAACTTTGCGTACGTTGGGTGGGTCAGGTTCTTTGGGGACGGACCCTGCGCCGAGGAGGAGAGACCGCACGTGGACGCCGAGCTGACGAACAAGAGCAAGGACGCCATCAACGCCGCCACCGACCGCGCGGTGTCGGCGGGCCATGCCGACCTGACCCCCGCGCACCTGCTGCTCGCGCTGCTCGCGGGCGAGGACAACGAGAACGTCACCGATCTGCTCGTCGCGGTCGACGCCGACCAGGCTGAGGTACGGTCCGGGGCGGAGCGGCTGCTGGCCGAACGGCCCAGCGTGCGAGGCTCCACCGTCGCCCCGCCCGGCCCCGACCGCGCGCTGCTCGCCGTCATCGCCGACGGCGCCAAGCGGGCGAAGAAGCTGGGTGACGAGTACATCTCGACCGAGCATCTGCTCATCGGGATCGCGGCCGAGGGCGGCAAGGCCGGAGACCTGCTGGAGCGGCAGGGTGCCGGCGCGAAGAAGTTGCAGGCCGCGTTCGAGAAGGCAAGGGGAGGACGCCGGGTGACCACACCCGACCCGGAGGGCCAGTACAAGGCCCTGGAGAAGTTCGGCACCGACTTCACGGCCGCCGCGCGCGAGGGCAAGCTCGACCCGGTCATCGGCCGGGACCAGGAGATCCGCCGTGTGGTGCAGGTGCTGTCGCGCCGTACGAAGAACAACCCCGTACTGATCGGCGAGCCAGGCGTCGGCAAGACTGCCGTCGTGGAAGGGCTCGCGCAGCGCATCGTCAAGGGCGACGTGCCGGAGTCCCTGAAGAACAAGAAGCTGGTCTCCCTGGACCTGGGCGCGATGGTCGCGGGCGCCAAGTACCGCGGCGAGTTCGAGGAGCGGCTGAAGACCGTCCTGTCCGAGATCAAGGAGAGCGACGGGCAGATCATCACCTTTATCGACGAGCTGCACACCGTCGTGGGCGCGGGCGCCGGCGGCGACTCCGCCATGGACGCGGGCAACATGCTCAAGCCCATGCTGGCGCGCGGCGAGCTGCGCATGGTCGGCGCGACGACCCTGGACGAGTACCGCGAGCGCATCGAGAAGGACGCCGCGCTGGAGCGGCGCTTCCAGCAGGTGCTGATCGCCGAACCGAACGTCGAGGACACGATCGCGATCCTGCGCGGCCTCAAGGGCCGGTACGAGGCGCACCACAAGGTGCAGATCGCGGACGCGGCGCTGGTCGCCGCCGCCGCGCTCTCCGACCGCTACATCACCTCGCGCTTCCTGCCCGACAAGGCCATCGACCTCGTCGACGAGGCCGCGTCCCGCCTCCGTATGGAGATCGACTCCTCACCCGTCGAGATCGACGAACTCCAGAGGTCGGTCGACCGCCTCCGTATGGAGGAGCTCGCGCTGAAGAACGAGTCGGACGCCGCGTCCAAGCAGCGTCTGGAGAAGCTGCGCCGCGACCTCGCCGACCGCGAGGAGGAGTTGCGCGGGCTCGACGCGCGGTGGCAGAAGGAGAAGCAGGGGCTGAACCGGGTCGGTGAGCTGAAGGAGAAGCTGGACGAGCTGCGCGGACAGGCCGAGCGCGCGCGGCGCGACCAGGACCTCGACACCGCGTCCAAGCTGCTGTACGGCGAGATCCCGGCCGTGGAGCAGGAGTTGGCGGCGGCGGCCGAGGCGGAGCAGGAAGCCGCGAAGGACACCATGGTCAAGGAGGAGGTCGGCGAGGACGAGATCGCCGAAGTCGTCGGGGCGTGGACAGGGATCCCGGCCGGGCGGCTGCTGGAGGGCGAGACGCGCAAGCTCCTCCGTATGGAGGCGGAGCTCGGCCGCCGGCTGATCGGTCAGACCGAGGCCGTCGAGGCGGTGTCGGACGCGGTACGGCGCACCCGCGCGGGCATCGCGGACCCGGACCGGCCCACCGGCTCGTTCCTCTTCCTCGGGCCGACCGGGGTCGGCAAGACCGAACTGGCGAAGGCCCTGGCGGACTTCCTCTTCGACGACGAGCGGGCCATGGTCCGTATCGACATGAGCGAGTACGGCGAGAAGCACTCGGTCGCGCGGCTCGTCGGGGCGCCCCCCGGCTACGTCGGCTACGAGGAGGGCGGCCAGCTCACCGAGGCCGTCCGCCGCAGGCCGTACAGCGTGGTCCTGCTGGACGAGGTCGAGAAGGCGCACCCGGAGGTCTTCGACGTCCTGCTCCAGGTCCTCGACGACGGCCGTCTCACGGACGGCCAGGGGCGGACGGTGGACTTCCGCAACACCATCCTGGTCCTCACCTCGAACCTCGGCAGTCAGTATCTGGTCGACCCGATCCCCTCGGCGGAGACGAAGAAGCAGCAGGTCCTGGAGGCCGTACGGGTCTCGTTCAAGCCGGAGTTCCTGAACCGGCTGGACGATCTCGTGGTCTTCTCGGCGCTCTCCAAGGACGAGCTGGCCCGGATCGCCGACCTTCAGATCGGGCTGCTCGCGAAGCGGCTGGCGGACCGCCGCCTCGCCCTCGACATCACCCCGCAGGCCCTGGCCTGGCTGGCGGACAAGGGCAACGACCCGGCGTACGGCGCGCGGCCGCTGCGCCGGCTGATCCAGACGGCGATCGGCGACCGGCTGGCGAAGGAGATCCTCGCGGGCGAGGTCGTGGACGGCGACACGGTACGGGTGGACCGCGCGGGTGACGGGCTGATCGTGGGGCCGGCGTCGCGTGGGCGGGAGCCGGAGGCCGAGGAGGGGGCGGGCCCGGATGCGGGGGCCGGCGCGGGGGCGCCTTCTTTGGAGAAGACGCCTTAGGGACGCGCGGGTCGGCGCGGGTCCGCGCGGTTCCGGCCGGGCCCGGGGGCCCGTCACCGCAACGGTGGCGGGCCACGCCCGCCTCCCGCCCGATTGTCGACGGGGTGCGGGGTTGCCGCAGGGGGATCGCGGCTAGGGTCGTTGTCAGACAACGGCATGCCTTCCTCAGGAGAATCCAGCGATGACTATCGACCCGTCCTCGATTCCGAACTTCGGGGCTCAGCCCCAACCGCAGGCTGCGGGACCGGCGGGCCCTGTCGTCCCCGACCAGGATCTGGTCAAGCAGCTCCTCGACCAGATGGAGCTGAAGTACGTCGTCGACGACGAGGGTGACCTCGCGGCGCCGTGGGAGGATTTCCGTACGTACTTCATGTTCCGCGGCGAGGACGACCAGCAGGTCTTCTCGGTACGGACGTTCTACGACCGGCCGCACGCCCTTGAGGACAAGCCCAAGATCCTCGACGCGATCGACGACTGGAACCGCCGCACGCTGTGGCCCAAGGTCTACAGCCACGTGCACGAGGAGGAGGACGGCCCCACGACCGTCCGGCTCATCGGCGAGGCCCAGATGCTGATCGGTACCGGCGTCAGCCTGGAGCACTTCGTGTCGTCGACCGTCAGCTGGGTGCGGGCGTCGATCGAGTTCGACAAGTGGCTGGTGGAGACCTTCGGGCTGACGCCGACCGAGGGCAAGCCCGCGGAGGAGACGTCCGCCGGGTCCGCCGATGGCGCTCCCACCGAGCAGAAGCCTGCCGACGAGGCCTGACGGGCCCGCTCCGACGGGCAGCTCTGACGGGGCTCTGACGGGCCGCGCGTGCGGCCTCGGCGCTACAGCGGCACCGGAGCCAGCGTCAGCAGATACGTCCCGTAGCAGCACGACAGCCCGGCGAGGGCCGCGATCACCACGATCGCCGCTCTCGGCCGGGCTTTCACGAGCGCGCACGCGAGCGGGAGCAGCAGGGGGAACGCGGGCAGCAGGAAGCGCGGCTTGGACTCGAAGAAGCCTCCGCCGCCGGCCGTGATCAGCAGCAGTACGCCCGTGTACACGAGTACCGGCAGCGGTGGGCGGCTCTCCCGGTCCACGACGAGCAGCGCGAAGAGCAGTACGGCCGCGCCGACGATGAGCGCGGTCGCGGTGGTGGCCAGTTCGGCGGGGCGCAGGACGATGTCCCGTACGTTTCGCAGGGCGTCGACGCCGAAGTCGAAACGGGACCGCCAGCCGCGCTGTACGGCGAAGTAGCCGGAGAGCGGATCGCCGGTGCGTACGCCCACCCAGAGCAGATAGCCGCCCCAGCCGAGCGGCGCGACGGCGGCCCCGGCCCAGAGCCGCCAGGGCGCGTGCGCGCGGCGCTTCCACAGCTCGTACGCCGCCGCGACGCACACCGCCGCCGCGATGGCGACCCCGTTGGGCCGCGCCAGGCCCGCGAGCGCGGCCAGCGAACCCGCCCACACCCAGCGGCCGGTGAGCACCGCGTACAGGGAGAAGGCGGCGAAGGCGGTGAGCAGCGGTTCCGTGTACGCGATGGAGAACACGACCGAGTGCGGGAGCAGACCCCACAGGAGCACGAGGACGGTCGCGGTGGCCCGGCCGTGCAGGCGCTCGCCGAGCAGATGGATGCCGAAGGCGGCGACCGCGGCGGCGGCCCAGGAGATCAGCAGGGCGGCGGTGCCGCCGCCGATCGGGAGCACGGCGGTGACGGCCCGTACGAGACCGGGGTAGAGCGGGAAGAACGCCAGGTCGCTGTGGACGGCGCCGTCGGTGAAGTGGAGCGTGTGGCCGTAGCCCTGGGCGGCGATCCGCGTGTACCAGGTGGAGTCCCAGCTCTGGGTGAGGAGTTGGCGCGGGGACCGGCCGATGTGCTCGGCCCAGAGGCACAGGACGAGCAGCCCGGTGAGCCGCGCGGCGGCGAACAGCCCGAGGGCGGGGGCCGCGCGGCGCAGGGCGGAGATGAGGCGGGGGGCGCGCGGGGTGGCGACGGGGGTGAAGGTGATGGCCGCTGGGGCTTCGGGTTTCGCGGCGGGTTCGGCGGGTCCGGCGGGTCCGGCGGGTTCGGCGGGTTCGGCGGGTCCGGCGGGTTCGGCGGGTTCGGCGGTGTCGTATGCGTCGACTGTGTCGAGCGTGTCGGCGGACAGGGGGCACCTCCGGGCGCGGGACGGGTCGGACCGACCTTCCGTCGCGGGGGTGGAGCGCGCGACCGGGGTCCGGCCGACCGGGTACGAAGGGGCGCCGTACGGGGGGTACGTGGGGAGGGGCGGCGTGTCGTCGTGACAGGGATGACCGCGAGGGCGCGGGTGTGGTGGGGCCCCGCGGTCGCGTGCGCCGGGGCGCCTGTCGCCCGACGGGCCGACCCGCGGACTCGGCGCCCGCGCCGACCGCCGCAAGCACTGCCCGCCGCCCAGGGCGTGTTGTGCGAGTCCCGTCCGGCTCACGACGCCCGGCACGCACGCTCGCCGCGTTGCCGGGGTCGCCCAAGTACCTGCCTGGGGTCTGTCGTTTGGATCAGGCCGGGCTCGCGGGGTCCGGTGCCGCCGCGTTGTCGTCGGTCGGCATGGCTCCGCCATGCCTCCCCTCCTCCGCCTTGCGATCCACGGCGCCCACCGGGACATCAGCCGCTGCCGCGGCGGGCGCCCCCTGATCCAGCCTGATCCAAACGACAGACCCTAGTCCGCCTTGCGGAAGATCTCCGACATGGTGTCCCCCGTGTCCGGCGAGAGCAGCCCCGTCGCGTCCGGGGGTTCCAGGCCCACCAGCACCGCCAGGTCCCGGGCGTGGACGTCCACCGCCGCTTCCACCAGGGAGGCAAGTGACTCCACCGCCTCCCGGGCGCGGGCGCGGGCCACCAGCGCGCAGCCCAGGGCGATCAGGGCCGCCGGCCACCACCACGCCGCGACGGCGAGGTAGCCGACCGACCAGGCTCCGAGGCGCGCCGCCGTGGCGAGGGCGAGGCGGGCGGACTCGATCTGGCGTTGGGCCGGTTCGGCGAGGATCAGCCAGAGGCGGGGCCAGACGGCGGCGAGGTCGATGCTGTACGCGGCGTAGACCCGCGCGGCTGCCGCCGCGAGCCGGTCGCCGTACCAGGTGGGGCGGCTCGGCGGGACCAGGGCGATACGGTCGCGGGCCCGGGTGAGGCGTTCGATCTCGGCCGCCGGGGTGGCCGGGTCGCGGATCGCGTCGGTCCGTTCGTCGTCGAGGCGCTGCCACGCCGTGTGGCGCTCTCGCTGGAGGCGCCGTCCGAGAGGGAAGCGGCTCTCGCGCAGCCAGAAGCTCTCGACGGCGGTCCCGAGGAACTGGGCGGCCAGCGACAGCGCCGAGGAGACCAACAGGATCGCCGCCACCGCGACCGCCGCCGTGCCCGTACGGTCCAGGACCGGCCGCGCGGTCAGGTCGTCCAGGGCTTCGCGCAGCCGGTCGATGTCGTGCCAGTGGGTATGCCCGAGCGTCGTGCCGGCGGCGACGACTCCCAGGTAGAGCGCGCCGGGCAGCACGAGGAGGTTGAGCCAGCGCTCGGTGAGTTTGGTGCCGAGGGTGACCAGGAGCGGGTTCACCGGCGCGCGCGCCTCGGCGCACTCGCGCTCATGCCGTCGGGTCCCGGCGCAGGCGCTCCTTGCGCATCCGTCCGCCGTTGAGCGCGCACGGCGGCGCCGGCCGCAGGTCCTTGGCCGGTTCGCGACGCGTGCAGAGCACCGTACCGGGACAGAGCGCGACCTTGATCATCGGGTGGACGCCGGGGATCGCCTGACCGGGGTACTGCTGACCCGCCCCTACCCGCAGATGCCCGCCCAGCCCGCGCGCGTCGCCTCCCCGGAGCAGCGCCTCGTCCAACTCCCCGAAAGCCGCGTCGAGTTGGTCGGGGTCCGCGGTGGAGTCGGGGTCGAGCAGGTCTCTGGCCCGCTCGGTGGCCCGCGCGACATCGCTGTCCGTGCGCCACAAGCCGTTCCGCTCCGCCAGCAGCGCGCACAGAGCCGCGATGGAATCGGCGCGTCGACGCTCCTCGTACGCCATGTCTGATGCGGTCATGGCCTCAAGTGTGCCTTGGAGAGGCACGCTTGGCTCGCGGACCAACACAATGAGTCAGTGGCACGGGTGAGTCGTCGGATGTGAGCGGGGACAGGCGTGAGGGTGCGGGGTACGAGCCGGGACGACCTGCTGATCGCGGTGACCGGACGGCTGGAGCGCGCCGTCCAACGGGGCGACGGAGCAATGCTGTTCGGCCCGGAGGCGGACGCCGAGCTGGTGGCGTTGCTGCGCGGATGCGACCTCGGTACGGACATGGACGCCCGGCAGGCGGCCGGTTGGCTCTACTGGGCCCGCTGCGGTGAACTGGGCGAGGGCAAGGGCGCGGAGGAGGGCAGTTGCGCGGGGATGCTGCTGCTTCCGGTCTGGGTGTGTGACCGGCAGGCCGTACCACCGGAGTTGGCGGCGCTCTGGGCCTCGCTGCCCCAGGCGTCCTGGCCGGACCCCGCCGCCGCCGACGGGCCGGAGGTGTGGAGCGGGGTGTGTCTGGCCGCCACGGCCGCCGGTGAGGGCCGTCAGCTGCCGGGGCAACCCCCGGAGATGGCGAAGGCGTTCGAGATGCCGGGCAGTTCCCCCGACATCGTGCGCGCGCAGGCGATCGCCGCGGGCCGGCTCTCGGTGCTCGCCACCGCGTACGACGACCCGGAGCTCGCCGTACGGGTCTCCCGGCTGGCCGACGCGCTGGCCGCCGCCGCGCGAGCCTGGGACGACGACGCTCTGCGGGAGGAGTCGGCACGGCTGGCCGACGAGGTGCTGCGCCTTGAGCGTCGCGCCGTGCGGCTCACCCCGGCCGGCGCCCCGGACCGTCTGACACGGCTCAGCGATCACGGACTGTCGCTGGTCCAGCGGTACGAGCGGACGTCCGACCCGGAGGATCTGGAGGAGGCGATCGGGATCGCCCGCGACGTGCTGGCCCAGACGGGCGACAACCACCCCGACCTCGCCCGCCACCGAGGCATCCTGGCGGGGGCGCTGAGTCTGCGGCTCGACCGGTCGGGCGGCGCCGTCGAGGAGTTCGACGAGGTCGTCGGACTGAGCAGGGAAGCCGTCTCCGGCCACCCGCACGGACCCGGCTCGGCCCTGGCCGAGGTGGCCCTCATGCTCGTCAAGCGGTACGAGCGGACGGCCGAGCTCGCCGACCTGGAGGAGGCCGTCGCCCTGCTGACCCGCTCGCGCCGGGAGGCCTGGACGGATCCGGGCCAACGGGCTCGCGCGGAGAGGCAGTTGGGGCTCGCACTGAGACTGCGCCACGCGCGCCTCGGGGACGTACGCGACCTGGAGGAGGCGAGGCGGCTCCTCGGCGACGAGGGGCCGCGGGGCGCGGACGGAGTGGCCGGTCGTACGGTCCAGCAGCTGGTCAACTCCGCCCTGGAGCTGCGCGGCCGGTACGAACGGGGCCTCGGCGCCCCGGAAGATCTCGTGACCGCCGCGGCGCGGATGCGCGAGGCGCTCGCGATGCTGCCCCCCGGTCACGCGTCCCGGCCCGGCGCGCTGACCAATCTGGGCATGGTCCTGATCTCGCTTCATCAGCGGTCGTCCGACATCGCGGTGCTGACGGAGGCGGTCGACGCGCAGCGCGAGGCCGTGCGCGAGACCCCTGCCGGGCATCATCTGCTCGGCGGGCGGCTGATCAATCTCAGCGCCGCACTGATGCTCCGTCATAACAGGTTGCAGGACTCCACCGATCTGGCGGAAGCGCTGGACTGCCGGCGGCGGGCCGCCTCGCTGCCCGGCGCGTCCGCGTTGAAGCGGGCGGCGATTCTCTCCGCGACGGGAGCCGCGCTGATGCGTACGGCCGACCGGACGCGCGACGCGGTCACCTCCGACCAGGCGGTGGAGCACATCAGAGCGGCGCTGGAGCTGACCGAAGCGACCGATCCGCTTCTGTCGCCTCGGCAGTTGTCACTGTCGCTCATCCTGCTCTCGCGCTTCGGCATCACGCGCCACCGCCGGGATCTGCGCGAAGCGCGCACGGTCATCGAATCGGCGCTCGCCGCACTGCCCGAAGGATCGCCGCAGCGGCCGAACTTCCTGGTGGCGGCCGGCGTTGTCCAGCGGGCCCTCCCGCGCACGGGGTGGTCCCCGGGCGCGCACGAACGGGCGGTCCGGCTGCTGCGGGAGGCCGTCGACGCGACGCCTCCGGAGCATCCGAATCTCACGACACGACTCTCGGCACTGGGCGAACTGCTGGCCGAACGGTACGCACGTACGCGCGCGGTGGACGACCTCAGGCAGGTTGCCGCGGCTTTCCGCGAGGCGGCGCTCGAACCGCAGTGTCCGCCCTCGGAACGGCTGAACGCGGCCCGGCGGTGGGCGCGCGCCGGGCTGGAACTCGGCAGACCCGATCTCGCGCTCAAGGGGTACGTCGTCGCCGTCGACCTGATGCCGGTCCTCTCGGCGCGCCATCTCCTGCGTGACGACCAGGAGTTCAGGCTCGGCGGGACGGTGGGTCTGGGCGCGGAGGCGGCGGCCTGCGCGGTCCGGTGCGGAGAACCGGGGCTCGCCGTAAGGCTGTTGGAGCAGGCACGCGGGGTGCTGCTGGCCCAGGCCTTCGACGCGAACAGCGACTTCACGGAACTGGCGCTCAGAGCACCGCAGTTGGCGGACGAGTTGGTCCGGCTGCGGCAGGGACTCGATGCTTCGACGGACGAGTTGGTGCCGGAGTCGCCGGAGGATTCCCCGTACGGACCGTCCGATCCTGTGGGCCCGGCCAGCGACCAACGGCAGCGGCTGACCACGCGGTGGGACGCGCTGACCGCCCGGATCCGCGCCGAATATCCGGAGTTGCGGCTCTTCCGGTCCGTACGCGACTGGGACGACGCCGAGTTGGCCGCGACAGCCGCACAAGGGCCCGTCGTGCTGGTGCATGTGCCGCCCGCCGACAGTGCCGGCGGCACCGAGGCCCCGGCCGGTGGGGCCCTCCTCGTGACCGGGAAGACCGTCGAGGCCCTGCCGCTGCCGCTGCTCACCGCGCCGGAGGTGACCACTCGCACCGAGCGTTTCCATGACGCGCTCGCCCGGATGAACGCGCCGGGGAGCGGCCACGAGGAGGCGCTGCGGGCCCAGGGCGAGGTGCGGTCCACGCTGGACTGGCTCTGGTCGGCCGTCACCGGCCCCGTCCTCGACCGGCTGCGCCTCGGCGTCCCCCCGGAGGGGGAGGCACTGCCGCGGATCTGGTGGTCGCCGGGCGGGCTGCTCGGCACGCTGCCCCTGCACGCCGCGGCGCCGGACGGCACGGGGCCGGGCGCCCTCGACCGGGTGGTGTCCTCGTACGCCCCCACGCTCCGTACGCTCCACCACGCCCGCACGCGCGCTCCGGCGCGCCCCCGAGTCACCTCCCGCGCCGACATCGCGGACGACTCCTTCCTGATCGTCGCCGTCCCGGAGGCGGACGGGCTTCCCGCGCTCCCCGGTGCGCGCGAGGAGGCCCACTGGCTCGCGCGACGGCTGCCGTACGCCACGGTGCTCGCCGACGGCGCCGCGACCCGCGCGGCGGTCGACGCCCGGCTGCGCGACCACGCGCACGTGCACTTCGCCTGCCACGCCGTCAGCGATCCGCTGCGCCCGTCGAACGGCAGGCTGGTGCTGCACGGGCCGCCCGACGCGTCGCCGACCGTCCGCGACCTCGCCCGGCTGCGCCTTCCCGGTGCCCGCCTGGCCTATCTGTCCGCCTGCGACACCATGCGTATCAGCGCCGAACTCGCCGACGAGTCCGTGCACATCGCGAGCGCCTTCCAGATGGCGGGCTTCTCCCATGTCGTCGGCTCGCTCTGGCCGGTGGACGACATGATCGGGGCCAGGGTCGCCCGCCGGGTCTACGAGCAGCTGGACACCCGGCCCGGCGGGGCGGGCGGCGCGCTCTCCGTCGACGGCACGGCGCGCGCCCTGCACCGCGCGGTGTGCGAGCTGCGCGCCGAGTACCCCCGTACCCCGAGTCTGTGGGCCTGCCAGGTCCACGCGGGACCGTGAGGCCCTTCGCGGCTCACCCCGCGAGCGTCTTCAGCCGGGCCGCCGCGTCCGCCAGTACCTCCGCGCGCTTGCAGAACGCGAACCGTACGAAGGGCGCGCCCTGCTCCCGGTGGTCGTAGAACACCGCGTTCGGTACGGCCACCACACCGCACCGCTCCGGCAGCGCACGGCAGAACGCGAAGCCGTCGCTCTCGCCGAGCGGCCGGATGTCGGTGGTGACGAAGTACGTGCCCGCCGGCCGGTAGACCTCGAACCCGGCCGCCACGAGTCCCGCCGACAGTAGGTCGCGCTTGGCCCGCAGATCGTCGCGCAGGTCGTCGAAGTAGCTGTCCGGCAGCCGCAGCGCCTCGGCGACGGCGTACTGGAAGGGGCCCGCCGAGACGTACGTCAGGAACTGCTTCGCCGACTTGACCGCGGTCACCAGCTCCGGCGTGGCCGTCACCCAGCCGACCTTCCAGCCGGTGAACGAGAACGTCTTGCCCGCGCTGCCGATGGTGACCGTGCGCTCGCGCATCCCCGGGAAGGACGCGACGGGCAGATGTTCGCCGTCGAAGACCAGGTGCTCGTACACCTCGTCGGTGACGACCAGCAGATCCCGCTCGACGGCGAGCGCGGCCACGGCCGCCAGCTCCTCGCGCGTGAGGACGGTGCCGGTCGGGTTGTGCGGGGTGTTGAGGAGGATCAGCCGCGTGCGCGGGGTGACGGCGTCGCGCAGCTCGTCCAGGTCCAGGTGGTACGCCCCGTCGCGGGGCCGCAGCGTGACGGGGACGCGCGTGCCGCCCGCCAGGGCGATGGAGGCGGCGTACGAGTCGTAGTACGGCTCCAGTGCGATCACCTCGTCGCCGGGCTCCACGAGGGCGAGCAGCGACGCGGCGATCGCCTCGGTGGCGCCCGCCGTGACCAGGACCTCGGTGTCGGGGTCGTACGCCAGGCCGTACCGCTTCAGCTGGTGGTCGGCGATCGCGGTGCGCAGCTCCGGGACGCCGGGGCCGGGCGGGTACTGGTTGCCGCGGCCGTCGCGCAGGGCCCGTACCGCCGCCTCCCTGACCTCCTCGGGGCCGTCGGTGTCGGGAAAACCCTGGCCCAGGTTGATCGCGCCGGTCCGGACGGCCAGCGCCGACATCTCGGCGAAGATCGTCGTCCCGAACTCCGCGAGGCGTCGGTTGAGCAGGGGGCGGCGGCGCGCGGGGTCTTCGCTCGCGCCGGATGCCGGGGGAGCCGGGGGAGTCGCGGGACTCGGGGGACTCGGGAGATCCGGGGGATTCGTGGCGGTCATGGCGGCCATCCTGCGCCGAAGCTCTGGACTTGCTCAAGTCTGCTTTGGGTTCGTGAGGCGGGGGGCATTCCCCAGTCACACAAGAAGACGGCACGAAAGCCGATCACTGGCGAAGCCGGTCACGCGATGACGCGGAGGCCTCGCTTCGGGGGAACAGAAAGACGGTGAAGACGATGAACGTTGTGGGTCTGGCCTTCGGGTTTCTCGCACTGTTGGTTGTCGGGTTCCTGTTCGCGATGGGGGCCTATTCGAAGCACCGGCGGGCGCGGAACCGCAATCGCGGTGTCCGGCTCTCCGGCAGCCGCCGATCCGGCGGGGGCGGCGGCGACGGGGGCGGCGGCGGGAGCGGCGGGAGCTGGTACTCCACCGGCGACGGAGGCGGCTCCTCGTCCTGCGGCGGAGGTTCGTCCTCCTGCGGCGGAGGCGGCGGGGGGTGCGGCGGCGGAGGCAGCTGACACGGGGCAGCTGGTCCGTAGCCACTGAAGGTGCCCGGCGGGATGAACTCCCGCCGGGCACCTTCATGTTGATCGCCGGGGTGCTGGTCCCCCGATGGGCCGCCGAGAGGTTGAGCGGTTTGTGGTTGAACAGTTGAACTGTGGCACCCCCGAGGGGATGGAAACCCAGTCAAGTTGGGTAAAAACGCTGTGAGCGCCCCTTACTTCGTGATTCCCTCGCTGTTGAGATTTTCCAGCCCCCGGACCTTGGGCCTCGAACCTCGGACTTTCGCGCGGAGCCGAGTAGACGATCTCCTACTTCCGTCATGCCTCAGTACTCAGCTCGCAATTCCCTCGATCAACTCACAACGCTCAGTTCCCGGTTCTCAGTTCTCCGCTCGTAAGTTCCGACAGTTCACCGTTCACAACTCGCAGCTCACAACTCACCGTTCTCTGTTCTCTGTTCTCTGTTAGCAGATCTCCGATCGCCGATCTCAGATCTCCCCATTCATCCTCCGGGACGCCACCCGGTCCACTTTGCCAAGCGTGTTTGCGGAGCCGACCCATGCTCAGAAGTCTCAATACCACCTACACCGACACCCGTGCCGCGGATCTGGCCTGGGCATTGGGGCGCGAGCCGCTGCCCGCCCTCGCCGTCCTCGATCTCGAACTCACCGGCGCCAAACTCCAGTTACGGCTTCTCGGCGCCTCCCACCAGGTGCTTCTTGAGGAGGCGCAGGGGAGTTGCTCCGAGACGGTGGCCTGTATCCCCGGCAGCAGTACGCCGCTTCCGCTCGGTGTCGCCGAGCGCGTCGGGGCGTGGGAGTACGAATTCGCCGCGCGCGTCGAGACGTTGTCGCAAGGCTCGTTCGCGGGGCGCGCGCAGGAACTGCTCGCGCTGGTCGCCGACCATCCGAACGGACTCGCGGGCACGTTCCCGGGTGAACCGCACGCGTTCACGGCGATGCTCGTGCAGCGGCACGAGGGACAGGTGTCCTGGCGGACCTGGCACGCGTATCCCCAGGAGGGGGCGCTGGTGGTGACCCGGACGCGGGTGGGGGTGAGAGTTCCGGTCGCGCTGTAGCGGCGTCCGGCGTGGGCCGCGGGAGCGGCAGGAATAGGTCAGGGGGAGTTGCGTGAACGCGAGTTACCACTCTTGTGGGTGACAAGCCGCACGCAAGTCGTGACGTAGCGTTACTGGAATGATCGACCAGTCTGTGGTCGCGCCGGCGGAAAGCGCGCCGCGACTGCCCGTCCGACCCAGCGCGGGCCGCTTCCTGATTCTCGCCGTGGTCTTCGTGTGCGCCGCCTGCGGACTGGTGTACGAGCTGGAGCTGGTCGCCCTCGCGACATATCTGATCGGGGATTCCGTCACGCAGGCCTCGGTGGTCCTGTCCCTGATGGTCTTCGCGATGGGCCTCGGGTCGCTGCTCGCCAAGCGGCTGCGCTGCCGGGCGGCGGTCGGATTCGGCCTGGTGGAGGCGGCGCTCGCGCTGCTGGGCGGCTGCTCGGCGATGGTGCTGTACGCGACGTTCGCCTGGATGGGCGAGTCGCGGTACGCGCTGATCGGCTTCTCGCTCTCCATCGGGATCCTCATCGGCGCGGAGATCCCGCTGCTGATGACGCTCATCCAGCGGGTCTCCCGGCAGGACGCGGGCGGGACCGTCGCGGATCTCTTCGCCGCGGACTATGTGGGCGCGCTGGTCGGCGGGCTCGCGTTCCCGTTCCTGCTGCTGCCGTGGTTCGGGCAGCTGACGGGCGCGCTGCTGACCGGCGGGGTGAACGTGGTGGCGGGGGGCGCGCTCGTGCTCTGGGTCTTCGGCCGCGATCTGACGGGGCGCGAGCGGGGGCTGCTGCTGCTCGTGAACGTCCTGGTGCTGACGGTGCTGGGGGTCGCCGCCGTCATGGTGGACGACTTCGAGCGGGCGGCGCGGCGCGCGGTGTACGGGGACGGGGTGCGGGTCGCGGTCCAGACCGACGTCCAGGAAGTGGTGCTCACGGGCGGGCGGGGCGGGCGGGGCGGCCCGCTGAAGCTGTATCTGGACGGGCGGCTGCGGGTCAGCGAGCGCGACGAGTTCCGCTACCACGAGGCGCTGGTGCACCCCGCGATGAGCGGTCGGCACGAGCGGGTGCTGCTCCTGGGCGGCGGCGACGGGCTCGCGGCGCGGGAGGTGCTGCGTTATCCGGACGTCCGTTCGGTCACGCTCGTCGAGCTGGACCCGGGCGTCGCGCGCCTGGCCCGTACGGACCCGGCGCTGGCGGAGCTGAACGGGCACGCGTACGACGACCCTCGGCTCCGGGTGGAGTACGGGGACGCGTTCGCGTGGCTGCGGGGGCGCGGGAGCGGGTCGGCGACGGAGCGGGGGCCGTACGACGTGGTCATCTCGGACCTGCCCAACCCCGGTATCACCCCGAGCGCCAAGCTCTACTCGGAGGAGTTCTACGGGCTCGCCTCCCGGGTTCTCGCCGAGGGCGGGCGGCTGGCCGTGCACGCGGGGCCGCCGGCCGTCCGGCCCCGTACGTACTGGACGGTGGACGCGACGCTGCGGGCGGCCGGTTTCGGGACCAGTCCGTACAGCGCGACGGGGCGGGCGGCCGGCTTCGGGGCGGGGCCGGACCGGGCGCACGACGAGAAGAACGCGGACGAGGGGGAGGCGGCGGGCGCGGGCACGAGGGCGGACTGGGGCTTCGTCCTGGCCGCCGTCGGCCGCCCGCCGGGCGTGCGGCTCCCCCCGGACGCGCCCCGGCTGCGCTCGCTTGCCGCGCCGGTGCTCGAAGCGGGGGTTCTCGGGGCGGAACGTACCCGGTTGCGTGATCTGCCGCCGTCGACGCTGGTGCATCCGCGGTACGCGGGCTGATGGCGCGGGGTCGGCCGATGCAGCCGTTGTGCGCGGAGGGGCGCCTGAGTCGGCGGGGCTGAGTAGGCTCGGATCCCATGGAGCATGAGGTGTTCATTCCGGTTCCGGCTGAGACCCTCCGCGAGGCGCTGAGGGACCACGCCCGTGTCGCGCGCTGCGTCCCCGGCCTCCAGCAGGACGCGGACGGGTCGGCCCGCCCGCTCTCGGGCCGGCTGAAGGTCCGCGTGGGCGGCCACACGATCACATACCGGGGCGCCCTGACGCTCACGGAACGGGCGGGCGGCTTCACGGCGAAGGGCGAGGGCTCGGAGGTACGGGGTACGGGCTCCGCCAAGCTGAACGTCCGCGTCGGACTCACGGAGACGGCGGACGGCACGACGCTCACTTTCACGGCGACGTCGACATCGGAGGGCCGCCTGTCGGAGATCGACGGCCCGACGTCGGAGGCGACGGCCCGAAGGCTCCTGGACCGCTTCGCGGCGGCGCTGACGAAGGGGGACGCGTCTGGGTTGGACGGCGCGGACGCCTCCGGCGGGGCGGCGGGCTCCTCGGCCGGGGCCGTCACGGCGTCGGACGACACGTCTGCCGCCGATTCGGGGGGTGGAGCCGGTGCGGCGGCTGGTAACCGGCCGGATGCCTCCGGTGTCGGCGCTGGTGCCGGTGGTGGGCGGGACGATGACGTGACGGCCCCTGCCGCCGATTCGGGTGGTGGTGAAGGTGCGGCGGCTGCCGGTCGGCCGGCGGAAAGCCGTGGCGTGGACGGGGCTGGGGAGCCGGTCGGCGGGGGTGATCAGGCGGAGCCCGCCGATCGGCCGGCCGGGCCCTCCGGCTCCGGGCAGGACCGAGACGTAACCGCCTCTGGCGACGACGACGGCGACGCCGCTCACGCTGCGGACGCCGCCGACGACGCGCCCGACGCGGACCTTCCCGACCTCACCGATCCCGACCTCGGCGAGCCCGAGGGCTTCGACCCTTCGGTCGGGTTCGGGGCCACCTCCTCCGGGGACGGGGACTTTCTCGTGCCACTCGATCCACCCGCCGAGGCCGCCCATGCGCGGCGGACCATGATCGGGCGGAGTGCCGAGGAGGTCGACCACGCGCCGCCGCGTGGGCGTTACGCGCCCGAGCAGGCACCCGAATCCGGGGGCGCCGGGGCCGCGCTCCGGTGGGTGGCGCCCGCCGCCGCGCTCGCCATCGCGGGGGCCGTCGTCGTAGGGCGCGCGCTGCGGCGCAGGCGTTGAGCCGTACGTCTCGTCCCGCCGGTTAGGGTCATGGCGTGAGTACGGAAACGGACCAGAAGCGCGAGATCCGACTGGCGGCCGGCGACGCCGAGTTGACCATCCATCCGGCGAACGGCTGCCGCGTCGCGAGCCTGCGCGTCGGCGGTACGGAACTGCTGCGGCAGGGCGACCGTTACGGCTGCTTCCCGATGGTGCCCTGGTGCGGGCGGGTCGAACGAGGGCAGTTCGGCAACGGCGGCATCACCCACCAACTGCCGCTCAACTCCCCGCCGCACGCCATCCACGGCACCGGCCGCGACACCTCCTGGCGCACCGCGCGCAAGGGTGACACCGAGGCGGCGTTCACGTACGAGCTGGCCGACCCCTGGCCGTACACCGGTCGCGTCACCCAGCTCTTCGAGCTCACCGGCGACTCCCTCACGCTCACGCTCGGCGTCGAGACGTACGACGACTCCTTCCCCGCGCAGGCGGGCTGGCACCCGTGGTTCCTGCGTCACCTGGACGGCGGTACGGCCGACGAGGACGCCGTACGCCTCGACTTCTCGCCCGCCTGGCAGGAGGAGCGCGGCGAGGACCATCTGCCGACCGGCCGCCGTATCGAGCCGCGGCCCGGCCCGTGGGACGACTGCTTCGGGATGCCCGACGGCGTGGAGGCGACGCTGACCTGGCCGGGGCGGCTCGAACTGAAGGTGACCAGTACCGCCGAATGGGCCGTCGTCTACGACGAGCAGGCCGAGGCCGTCTGCGTGGAGCCGCAGACCGGTCCGCCGAACGGGCTGAACACCCTGCCACGTCTGGTCACGCCCATCGACCCCCTGGAGATCCGGACGACCTGGAGCTGGCGCCGGCTCTGAGAGAGCTCCCGGAACGAGGCCCGGACAAGGCCACCCGACAAGGCTCCCGGCGGGGCCCTCGCGCCCCGCCGTAAGCTCAGGGCCATGACTGACGTACGTGCTGAGCTGCTCCAGCAGATCAAGGACAAGGCCGTCGTGCACGGCAAAGTGACCCTGTCGTCCGGCATCGAGGCCGACTGGTACATCGATCTGCGCCGCATCACCCTGGACGGGCGGGCCGCGCCGCTGGTCGGGCAGGTCATGCTCGACACCGCCGCTGCCGCCGGTCTGGACTACGACTGCGTGGGCGGGCTGACGCTCGGCGCGGACCCCGTCGCGACCTCGATGCTGCACGCGTCCGCGGCGCGCGGCGCGAGCCTGGACGCGTTCGTCGTACGCAAGCAGGGCAAGGCCCACGGGATGCAGCGCCGTATCGAGGGCACGGACGTGAAGGGCCGCCGCTGTCTGGTCGTGGAGGACGTGTCGACGACCGGCGGTTCGCCGCTGACCGCCGTCGAGGCCGTGCGTGAGGCGGGCGGCGAGGTCGTCGCCGTCGCGGTGATCGTCGACCGGGGGGCCGCCGGGGCCGTGGAGGCCGCGGGGCTGCGTTACGTCAGCGCGTACACCCTGCCCGACCTCGGCCTGGCCTGAGCCTCACCGTACGGACAAGAGTCTGGAAAGATGAGGGCGACGATGACGTCGCCCCCAGGTCAGGGACAAAGCACCTCAACCCGCACATCACAAGGAGCGGCCCGATGCCCATCGCAACCCCCGAGGTCTACGCCGAGATGCTCGACCGGGCGAAGGCAGGCAAGTTCGCCTACCCGGCCATCAACGTGACCTCGTCCCAGACTCTGCACGCCGCGCTGCGTGGCTTCGCGGAGGCCGAGAGCGACGGCATCATCCAGATGTCCACCGGTGGTGCGGAGTTCCTCGGCGGTCAGTACAACAAGGACATGGTGACGGGCGCGGTCGCGCTCGCGGAGTTCGCGCACATCGTGGCCGCCAAGTACGACGTCACGGTCGCGCTGCACACCGACCACTGCCCCAAGGACAAGCTGGACACCTACGTGCGTCCGCTTCTCGCGGTCTCCGTCGAGCGGGTCAAGGCCGGTCGGAACCCGCTCTTCCAGTCGCACATGTGGGACGGCTCCGCCGAGACCCTCGCCGACAACCTCACCATCGGTGAGGAGCTGCTCGCGCAGGCCGCCGCCGCGAAGATCATCCTTGAGGTCGAGATCACCCCGACCGGCGGCGAGGAGGACGGTGTCACGCACGAGATCAACGACTCCCTCTACACGACCGTCGACGACGCGCTGCGCACCGCGGAGGCCCTGGGCCTGGGCGACAAGGGCCGTTACCTGCTGGCCGCGTCCTTCGGCAACGTGCACGGTGTCTACAAGCCGGGCAATGTCGTGCTCCGTCCCGAGCTGCTGAAGGACCTTCAGGAGGGCGTGGCCGCGAAGTACGGCAAGCCCGCGGGCAGCCAGCCGTTCGACTTCGTCTTCCACGGCGGCTCCGGTTCCTCGGCCGAGGAGATCGCGACGGCGCTGGAGAACGGCGTCGTGAAGATGAACCTCGACACCGACACGCAGTACGCCTTCACGCGGCCGGTCGCCGACCACATGTTCCGGAACTACGACGGTGTGCTGAAGGTCGACGGCGAGGTCGGCTCCAAGAAGACGTACGACCCGCGCACCTGGGGCAAGGTGGCCGAGGCGGGCATGGCCAAGCGCGTGACCGAGGCGTGCGGCGCGCTGCGCTCGGCGGGCACCAAGCTCAAGTAGGCGACCGCCGCCACCGTACGCGGCGGGCCCGGCACCTCCTGGGGTGCCGGGCCCGTGTGCTGCCCGGCCACCCGGCCGCCCGTTTTGAGGAGGACCCCTGTGGGCTACGACTTCGACACCCCCGTGGACCGCCGGGGCACCTGGAGCGTCCAGTGGGACGGCGTGGCCGACCGCTTCGGCGTGGACGGGCTGCTCCCCTTCACCATCTCCGACATGGACTTCGCCTGCGCGCCCGAGGTGCTCACCGCGCTTCAGGCGCGCCTCGCGCACGGGGTGCTGGGCTACACGGACTGGCGCCACGAGGACTTCCTGTCGGCGCTGCGGCACTGGTTCACCACCCGCTACGACACCGAGCTGGACACCGACCAGGTCGTGTACGCGCCGTCCGTGCTCAACCAGGTGTCGCAGCTGCTGCGGATGTGGACCGCCCCCGGCGACGGCGTGGTCGTCCACACCCCAACGTACGACGGCTTCCGCAAGGCGGTCACCGGGCTCGGCCGCGAGCTGCGCGGGGTGCCGGTGGGCGATCCGGCGGCGCTGGAACGGGAGCTGGCGCGGGCGAGAAGCCGGGTGCTGATCCTGTGCTCGCCGCACAATCCGACGGGCCGGGTGTGGACGGAGGGCGAGCTGACCGAGTTCGCGAAGCTCGCGGCGGCGTACGGCGTGGCGGTGATCAGCGACGAGATCCACGCCGACTTCGTCCACCCCGAATTCGTCCCGGCGGGCCGTCGGCATCTGCCGTGGACCCGGTTCGCCGCGGGCCGGTGGGCGGTCGTCACGTCGGCGTCGAAGGCCTTCAACTTCCCTGCGCTCAGCGGCTCGTACGGCATCATCGGCGACCCGGACGACCACGCGGAGTTCATGCGCCGGATGCTGACGGCCGAAGGCCTCGCCTCGCCCGCCGTCCTCGCGCTGACGGCCCACATCACCGCGTACCGCGAGGGCGCGCCCTGGCTGGACGCGCTCAACACCTATGTCGCGTCCAACCTCCGCATGCTCGCCACCCGCCTCGAAGCGGCCTTCCCCCAACTCGCCTGGCGCCCGCCGGAGGCCGGTTACCTCGCCTGGATCGACCTGCGGCCACTGGGCGTGGACGACGACGAGCTCCAGCGCGAGCTGATCGAGCGCGAGAAGGTGGCGATCATGCCGGGCACGACGTACGGCCCCGAGGGCTTCGTCCGCCTCAACGTCGGCTGCCCGCGGGCCAAGGCGGAACGGGGCACGGACGCGTTGATTCGTGCGCTCCGCCGGCTCGCCACGTAGCCCCCGGGCGGGGATGATCCACCTATGGATATCAGGCTGGGCACGGCCGCCGGCCGGTGGATCGTGTTGACCACCGTGCTCGGTTCCACCATGGCGCTGCTCGACTCGACCGTCGTCAATGTCGCCCTGCCGCACATCGGTGACGACCTCGACGCGGACCTGGCCGACCTTCAGTGGACGGTCAACGCGTACATGCTCACGCTCGCCGCGCTGATCCTGCTCGGGGGATCGCTCGGGGACCGGTACGGGCGGCGGCGGATCTTTGTGCTGGGGATCGTGTGGTTCGCTGTCGGGTCGCTCATGTGCGGTCTCGCGCCCACCGCCGAGGTGCTGATCGTCGCGCGCGCGTTGCAGGGGGTGGGCGGTGCGCTGCTGGTGCCCGGGTCGCTCGCGCTGATCCAGGCCAGTTTCCATCCGGACGACCGGGCGCGGGCGGTGGGGCTGTGGTCGGGGCTCGGGGGTGTCGGCGCCGCGATCGGGCCGTTCGTGGGCGGGTGGCTGGTGGACGGGCCCGGCTGGCGGTGGGTGTTTCTGCTGAACGTGCCGCTGGCCGCGCTCTGTGCGCCGGTGGCTCTGCGGCACGTACCGGAGTCGAAGGACCCGGTCGCGCGCGGCCGGTTCGACGTCACCGGCGCGGTGCTGGGCGCCGTCGCGCTGGGGCTGGTGACGTACGCGCTGATCGCGAAGGTGTGGTGGTCCGGGATCGCGGGTGTGCTGGTGGGCGTGGCGTTCGTGGCGCTGGAGCGGCGGCGGCCCGATCCGATGCTGCCCCCGTCGATCTTCGCCTCGCGGCAGTTCACGTCGGTCAATCTGGTGACGCTGTGCGTGTACGCGGCGTTCGGCGGTTTCTTCTTCCTGGCGACTTTGCAGCTCCAGGTCGTCGCGGGTTACTCGGCGCTCGGCGCCGGGACCGCGCTGCTGCCGACGACCGTGCTGATGCTGCTGTTCTCGGCCAGGTCGGGCGAGCTGGGCGCGAAGATCGGACCGCGCATCCCCCTCACGGTGGGGCCGCTGCTCTGCGCCGCCGGGCTGCTGCTGTTGCTGCGGGTGGGCGGCGGCGCGGACGCCTCCTACGTACGTGACGTACTGCCCGCGCTGGTGGTGATGGGACTCGGCATGGTGACGCTGGTCGCGCCGCTGACCGCGACGGTCCTGGCGTCCGTGGACAGCTCGCGTGCCGGACTCGCCAGCGGCATCAACAACGCCGCCGCGCGCGCCGCGGGTCTGCTCGCGGTGGCCGCGCTGCCCCTGCTGGCGGGCGCGGGGCCGGAGGTGTACCGGTCGGCGACGCAGTTCGACGCGGCGTTCCACCGGGCGATGCCCCTGTGCGCGGGGATCCTGGTGGTGGCGTCGCTGATCGCCTGGACCACCGTGCGTACGCCCAAGGCCGAGGACAAGACGGCCGAGGCCGCCCCCAGCCTGCCCCAATGCAAGGTGAACTGCGGGCTCTCGGCGCCGCCGCTGGAGCCCACCGCGGTACGGAAGGGGAAGGGCGGGGCAGCGGGAGGAGAGGCGTCCGCGGCGGACGTGTGAGGCCGGTGTGCCGGGGGTGCCGGGAGCTTGTCTCCCGGTTCGGGCCATGGGTCGGCGATTGCCTGTGGCAAACCCGCACCACGGCCACGGAATCCGACGCGACCTGGGACACTCGGAGGCATGGCCATCCACAAAGACCTTCTTGGGGGACCGCCCCCCACGCACCTGCCCGACGACCCCGAGCCGCGAGAGCTTCTCGCGAACGGGACGGCGCCAGCCGACGTCGCGGCGAAGTACCCGACCTCGTCGCTCGCGTGGGCCCAGCTCGCCGACGACGCGTTCGAGAACGGCCGGGTCGTCGAGTCGTACGCGTACGCCCGTACCGGCTACCACCGTGGCCTCGACTCCCTGCGCCGCAGCGGCTGGAAGGGGCACGGCCCGGTGCCGTGGGAGCACGAGCCGAACCGTGGCTTCCTGCGCGCCCTGCACGCCCTGGCCCGCGCCGCGCAGGCGATCGGCGAGCAGGAGGAGTACGAGCGCTGCTCGGTCTTCCTGCGGGACTCCTCGGCGGTGGCGGCCGACACCCTCGGCTGAGGGCGCTCGTTCCCCCTTGCGAAGGGTGACGCCGCTCTCGTGCGGCGTTCCTCTCGTACGGCGTCGCGCTCGTGCGGCGTCGCGTGACCTCGCCTGACGTCGAGTTTGTCCGTAACACAGCGAATCGCCGCAGGTCCGTGGCCGTCCGAAAGGCTACGGACCCGTGGCGCGCGGTCGATACGATCGCACACGCCATCGAATCCGGTACGAGGCCCCGGCACCCTCTCCCCGACGCCGGCCGAAGCAGGGGAGAAGTCCGTCTTGGGCAAGCGTGTCCTGGCCCGCCGCCGTCCGATCGCCCGCGCCGTACTCATCGGCGTGTGTCTGACCGCCGTCTTCGTCGGTGGCGGCGCGGCCCTCGCCGGCTGGCCGGAGAGCGGTCCCACGGCCGATGCGGCGGCCGAGGACCCGGCCGGGGACGCCGAATCCGGGGCACGGGAGCCCGCGACGGCTCCCGGGGGCTCGAACGTCGCCCCCGCCCCCAGCCCCAGCGCCTCCCCCGGTGCGGCACGCCGTATCCCGGTCCCCGACGACGGCCCCGGCACCTTCACCACCGCCCGGTCCGCCGGTTCGCCGGTCGGCTCCGGCGACACGGTCCGCCGCTACAAGGTCCAGGTCGAGAAGGGCATCGAACTCTCCGAGCGGCAGGCCGCCGTCGAGATCGAGACAATCCTGGCGCACCCCCGGGGCTGGACCTCCGACGGCCGTAACTCCTTCCAGCTCGTCGGCTCGGGCCCCTCCGACTTCGACGTGAAGATAGCGACGCCGGGCACGGTGGACCGGATCTGCGGCGCCGCCGGACTGCTCACGCGCGGCGAGGTGAACTGCACCGTCGGCCGCACCGTCGTGGTGAACCTCAAGCGCTGGGTGCGGGGCTCCGAGCAGTTCGACGGCCCGGTGACCGAGTACCGCGCGCTGATCATCAATCACGAGGTCGGCCACCGCCTCGGCCGGGGCCATGTCACCTGCGGCGGCGAGGGCGAACCCGCGCCGGCGATGATGCAGCAGATCAAGGGCCTGCACGGCTGCGTCGCGAACGCATGGCCGTACACGGAGAACGGGACCTACATCACAGGCCCGGCGGTGCCGTGAAGTCGGGATTATGATGCGAACAGGGGACCGGAGCTCCGATGCCGATTGGAAGGGGCGGACCGCTACCCGGTAGCAATATCGAGGAGACAGAGATGTCGCAGCCCCCCGATGCCTCCGGAGCCGGTTCGGATGCCCCGAACCTCGACTTCGCGGGTACGACCCCGTACGAGGACTACGTCCAGGCGGACGTCCTCACCCATCTCCAGCACCCGGTGTCCGACGACCCGGGCGAGATGGTCTTCCTGGTGACCACCCAGGTGATGGAGCTGTGGTTCACCGTCATCGTCCACGAGTGGGAGACCGCGTCGCGCGCGCTGCGCGAGGACCGGGTGCCGGTCGCGGTCGACGCGCTCAAGCGGTCGGTGCGCGAGTTCGAGGCGCTGAACGCGTCGTGGACGCCACTGAGCCAGCTGACACCCGTGCAGTTCAACTCGTACCGCAGCGCGCTCGGTGACGGCTCCGGCTTCCAGTCGGCGATGTACCGACGGATGGAGTTCCTGCTCGGCGAGAAGTCGGCGTCCATGCTCGTACCGCACCGGGGCGCGCCGCGTGTGCACGCCGAGCTGGAGAAGGCGCTTCAGGAGCCGAGCCTGTACGACGAGGTGCTCAGCCTGCTGGCCCGGCGCGGGCTGCCGGTGCCGGTGTCGGCGCTGAACCGCGACCTCACACAGAAGTACGAGCCGTCCTCGGCGGTCGAGGAGATCTGGGCCGGGATCTACGCGGAGCCCGACCAGAACGGTGAAGTCCTCAGGCTGGGCGAGGCGTTGACGGATGTCGCCGAGCTGGTGTGGCGCTGGCGCAACGACCATCTCGTGGCGACGCGGCGCGCGATGGGCTCCAAGACCGGGACGGGCGGCTCCGCCGGTGTCGCGTGGCTGGAGAAGCGCGCCCAGAAGAACGTGTTCCCGGAGCTGTGGACGGCGCGCAGCCATGTCTGAGTCGTCTCTGGCTTCAGAAGCGCTGGTGAAGCGTGCCGCCGAGCTGGACGCCTCCGACGAACTGGCCGCGCGGCGCGAGCTGTTCGTCCTGGACGACGAGACCGTCTATCTGGACGGCAACTCGCTCGGCGCGCTGCCCCGCCATGTGCCCGAGAGGGTCCAGGACGTCGTCACCCGGCAGTGGGGCGAGCTGCGTATCCGCTCCTGGACCGAGGGCGGCTGGTGGATCGCGCCCGAGCGGATAGGCGACCGGATCGCGCCGCTGGTCGGCGCGGGGCCCGGCCGGATCGTGGTCGGCGACTCCACAAGTGTCAACGTCTTCAAGGCGGTTGTGGCCGCCGCGCGTATCGCGGACGAGCGCCGGGACGAGATCCTGGTCGACGCGGCGACCTTCCCGACCGACGGGTACATCGCGGAGTCGGCCGCGCGGATGACCGGCAAGCGACTGGTGCCGGTGGCCGTGGGCGAGTTGACGGGTGCGCTCGGGCCGCGTACGGCCGCCGCGCTCGTCAACCACGTCGACTTCCGTACGGGCCGGCTCCACGATCTGCCCGGCATCACGGCGGCGCTGCACGACGCGGGCGCGCTGGCGATCTGGGACGTGTGCCACAGCGCGGGAGCGCTGCCGGTCGGGCTGGACGCGCACGGGGTCGACCTGGCGATCGGCTGTACGTACAAGTACCTGAACGGCGGGCCGGGTTCACCGGCCTTCCTGTACGTCGCCGAGCGCCACCAAGAGGCGTTCGACTCCCCGCTGCCGGGCTGGACCTCGCACGTGGACCCGTTCGGGATGACGCCCGACTACGCGGCCGCTGACGGCGCGACGCGTGGCCGGGTGGGCACGCCGGACATCCTCTCCATGCTGGCGCTGGAAGCGGCGCTCGACGTGTGGGAGGGCGTCTCGCTCGATGTTCTGCGGGCGAAGAGCCTGGCGCTGACGGACTTCTTCCTCCGGTGCGTGGAGGCGTACGCACCGGCGGGGCGGGTCGGTTCGCTGACTCCGGCGGCGCACGCGGAGCGCGGCAGCCAGGTCGCGCTGCGCTGCGCGGAGGCGCCCGCGGTGATGGCGGAGCTGATCGCCCGCGGGGTGGTCGGGGACCTGCGGCGGCCGGACGTGCTGCGGTTCGGCTTCACCCCGCTGTACGTGGGCTTCCGCGACGCGGAGCGGGCGGCGCGGGTGCTGGGGGATGTCCTGCGGGACGTGAGCTGAGGCGGGTGCGCCGAGGCAGGCGCGATGACAGCGGCGGGGCGGGGGAGCCTCCGTGCCTCGCCGCTGTGTCGCGTGCGGCCGAGGAGCCCCATCCGCCGCCTGGGGGTATCCCCACCGCCCGGATGGGTGCCTCCGCCATGGGATCTCGGCGGCCGATCCAACAGGCTGTCGGCCATGAGTACTTACGCGAAAACCTCACGCCGTTCGCGCCTGCCCGTGGTCACCGCGCTCGTCACCGCCGCCGTCTGCGCCGTGTCCCTCGGGGTCTCCGCCGGGCCCGCGCCCGCGCACGGGACCGAAGGCGGTGGCCGGGACTCATCGGGCGCCGCGCTGTCGCAGAAGCGGTTGCAGCGTGAGGTGGACCGCACGCTGCGGGAGGCCGGGTACGTGGGCATCTCCGTACAAGTGCGTGACGGGCAGCGCCGTACGTACGCCGTCGCCGGGGAGGCCGAGGTGGGCACCGGGCGGCGGGTGTCGCACGCGGCCGACTTCCGGGCGGCGAGCGTCACCAAGACGTTCGTGTCGACGGTCGTCCTCCAACTCGCCGCCGAGGGGCGGCTGTCGCTGGACGACACCGTGGAGGACCGGCTGCCCGGTGTCGTGGCGGGGAACGGCAACGACGGCGGCCGGATCACGGTGCGTCATCTGCTCCAGCACACCAGCGGGATCCACAACTACGACTTCACCGAGGACACCGGCGAGACGGCCGAGGACTTCGAGCGGACCAGATTCGACCACCACGACCCGGAGGAGTCCGTGGCCGCGGCGATGAGGCACGAGCCGGACTTCGAGCCCGCCGAGCCGAACGACCCGGAGCCGGACTGGAGTTACTCGAACACGGGCTACATGCTCGCCGGGATGATCATCGAGAAGGTCACGGGCAAGTCCTGGGACACGGAGATCCGCGACCGTATCGTCCGCCCGCTGGGGCTGACGCAGACGTACGCCCCCGGTGACGACCCGAGTCTCAAGGGGCCGTACACGCACGCGTATCAGCGGTTCCCGGGGTCCGCCGGCTGGACGGACACGAGTGTCCGCAACATGTCGTGGGCATCGGCCGCCGGGGAGCTGATCACCGGTGAGCGCGACCTGGACCGCTTTCTGACGGCCCTTCAGCGCGGCAGGCTGCTGCCGCCGCTCCAGATGGCCGAGCTGCGGAAGACCGTGCCCGCGGGCGCGGAGTTCCAGGCGATCTTTCCCGGGCTGCACTACGGGCTCGGCGTGATGCGGCAGCCACTGAGCTGCGGTGGGTACCGCTGGGGGCACGGCGGCGATCTGGAGGGGCAGACCGTGCGGACAGCGGTCAGTGAGAACGGTCAGCGGTCGGTGGTCGTCAACGCGACCGGGAAGAAGGCGGACGACGAGTCGCTGTTCGCTGCGGAGAAGGCCGTCCAGGCGCTGCTCGACCGTGCGATCTGCGGCGGCGAACGGTGACGCGGCGACGGTCGTCAGGGGGGCGCCGACGCGCGGCGACGGAGTACGGCGGCGGTGGGGCCGTCGGCGGTGGGACGGGGCCGTAAACCTATGGCGTGGATGCTGGTAGCGTCCCCGCTGATCAGGTCAATTCGGCTCTCTCATCGAAAGGTTGGCGCAGCATGACGGATTCCGCCGCCCGTGGCTCCGCCGATGTCGCTGCGGTCGCCCGTGACCTCGCCGAGTTCGAGGCGATGCTGTCGCGTCCGAGGGTGGAGCCGGACGTCGTCTCGGCGTACGGGGAGCACCCTGATCAGGTGGTCGACTTCTACGCGCCGCGTGGCGGGCGCGAGGGTGTGCCGCTGGTGGTCGTGGTGCACGGCGGGGCGTGGCGGGCGCCGTACGACCGGTCGCATCTGACGCCGTTCGCAGGCTTCCTGGCCGGTCGGGGGTTCGCCGTGGCCAATGTGGAGTACCGGCGGGGGAGCGCGGACGAGGCTCTTGGCGCGGCGGCCGAGGCCGGCGGGTCCGAGCCGGTCGCCGGGCGGTGGCCCGAGACCTTCGACGACATCGCCGCCGTGATGGACGCGCTGCCCGCGCTCGTCGCCGACGCGCTCCCGCAGGCCGACCCGCGCCGGATCGTGGTCACCGGGCACTCCGCCGGTGGCCACCTCGCGCTCTGGGCGGCGGCGCGGCATGTGCTGCCCGTGGGGTCGCCGTGGCGGCTGGACGCGCCCCCGCTGCTGCGCGGGGTCGTCGCGATCGCGCCCATCGCGGACTTCACCTCCGCCGTCGAGCTGGCTGTGTGCGGCGGAGCCGTCGTACAACTCCTCGGCGGAGAGCTGGAGTTGAAGGCGCGCAGGGACAATGCGGACCCGTCGGTGCTGCTGCCCACCGGGATCGCCACCGCCATCGTGCACGGCCGGGAGGACATCGTCGTGCCGCAGGCCGTCGCCGAGGCGTACGTCGACGCCGCGGCCAAGGCCGGCGAGATGGTCGGCATCACGCTCCTGGAGGACGTCGGGCACTATCCGCCGGTCGACCCGGGCGCCGACGCCTGCGCGGTCGTGGCCGAGGAACTGGCGCAGCTCGCGTACTGACGGTGGCGGGGTTCTTCTCCACAGGGAAGGCTTGCGGACAGAAGCTGACCGCAAGCCCTCCTACGTTCGGTGCGTGACCAACGACGCGAACGTAAACCTTGTGACAGGCGCGACCGGCACAGACCGGACCCGAGATCGTCGAGCTGGCGGCCAAGGCCGGAGTGCGCCGGACAACCGTGCTCAACGGCGGGGGCGAGACCCCGCTCCAGGACGCCGTCAAGGCGGGCGGCGGCGCGCATGGCATCGCGTGGCGTGCGGCCGGGCAGCCCGAGCACGCGGATGTGTTCCGGCGCACCGCGTAGGCGGCGCTCCTCACGCACCTGCTTTTTCGCGCACGTAGGTCGCTCACGCGGGGTGTTTGGGCGACCGCGTGTAGCTCTGGGGGGTGTGCATGTAGTACTTGGGAGGGACGGGAAAGGATCCCTATCACAGGTGACGACCGGTGCCTGTCCCTCCCCTTACCTTTGAAAACGTGACCAAGACAGAGACGAAGACCGCGACCGGGAAAGCCCGGAGCCCCGAGTTCCGAGCGGCCGCGGGCCTGATCGGGAGCCTGCGGCAGGATCTTTTCACCGACGCCTTCGCCTACCGGCCGCTGCCGCGTATGGGGACGGACGGCGTGATCACGCGCCGGCTGCCGGAGCGGCTGCGGGAGTACGCGGGATGGTTCCCGCACTTCGCGATCGCCGGGTGCGCGCTGTTCGCGCTGGTCGTCGGGACGGCCAACGGCACGGGGGTGGACCTGATAACGGTGGTGCCGCTCCTGCTGGTTCTCGTCAGGCCCGTCGCCGCCTGGTGGCTCGCTCTCGTGGTCACCGCGATCACGGGGGTATCGGCCTCCTACTACGCCGACTGGCCTTGGACGCCGTCCGCCTTCGCCTCGTATCTGGCCGTGATGACGATCGTCGCGATACGGACGAACCCTCGCACCGCCGGCTGGATGTGGGTGCTCACGCTGGCGTACTCGATGTTTGTCGAGACGCTCTTCGGCGGCGGGTACATGTACAGCTCCACCACCGCGCCCATGCTCTTCGTCTCCGCGCTGACCCTGCTGGCCGTCTCCGCGCTGCACATCCGCCGTGACGCGAAGAAGGAGGTGGCGGTGCAGCTCAGTGTGAACGCGGTCGAGCGCAGCCGGCGCACTCTTCTCGAAGAGCGCACCACCATCGCCCGCGAGCTGCACGACGTCGTCGCGCACCATATGTCGGTCGTCGCCATCCAGGCGGAGGCGGCGCCCTACCGGGTGGAGAATCCGCCGCCCGAGCTGGAGAAGGCCTTCGCCACCATCCGGGAGAACGCCGTCGCCGCGCTGACCGAGCTGCGCCGGGTGCTCGGAGTCGTACGGGCCGAGGACTACGACGCCCCCGACGCGCCGCAGCCGACGCTCGCCGACCTCGAAGGGCTGCTCTCCAACGTCCGGGAGGCCGGCCTGTCTGTGGAGAAGGCGGTCACCGGAGCGGTACGGGAGCTGCCGCAGGGCGTCGAGCTGTCGGCGTACCGCATCATCCAGGAAGCGCTCAGCAACGCTCTGCGGCACGCGCCGGGGGCGACGGCGAAGGTGGAGGTCTCGTATGTACTCGGCGGGCTCGGCCTGCGGATAGTCAATACGCCGCCGCAGGGTCTGGTGAAGCCTTCGCCGGGGGCCGGCCACGGCATAACGGGGATGCGGGAGCGGGTGACGATGCTGAACGGTGAGATGACGGCGAGGCTGCTGCCGGACGGTGGCTACGAGGTCGCGGCGTACATACCGGTCGCCGCCCAGGACGACGAGGACGAACCCGCGGACGCGGGCGCGGGACCGGCGACGAAGGCTGATGGGGAGCGGTCATGACGATCCGCGTGCTGATCGTCGACGACCAGGTGATGGTCCGCGAGGGCTTCTCGGTCCTGCTGAACGCGATGCCGGACATCGAGGTCGTCGGTGAGGCGGTGAACGGCCGTGAGGCCGTCACACAGGTCGCGGCCCTCCGGCCGGACGTGGTCCTGATGGACATCCGGATGCCGGAGCTGAACGGCATCGAGGCGACGCGCGAGATCGTGGCGGCGGACGCAGACGCGAAGGTGCTCGTGCTGACGACGTTCGACCTGGACGAGTATGTGTACCAGGCGCTGAGGGCGGGGGCCTCCGGCTTTCTGCTCAAGGACGCGTCGGCGCGCCAACTGGCCGACGGCGTAAGGGTGGTGGCGTCCGGCGAGGCGCTCCTCGCACCCACGGTGACGCGTCGGCTGATCACGGAGTTCTCCAAGCTGGCCGAGTCCCCGCGCCAGCCCGCGCTGGCACAGATGGGGGAGCTCACGGAGCGCGAGACCGAGGTGCTGGTGCTGATCGCGCAGGGGCTGTCGAACGCGGAGATCGCCGGTCATCTCGTCGTCGCCGAGTCCACGATCAAGACGCATGTGAGCCGCATCCTGGTGAAGCTGGGGCTGCGTGACCGTACGCAGGCGGCGGTGTTCGCCTACGAGGCGAGGCTCGTCACTCCCGGGTGAGCGGGGGGTGTGAGGAAGGACAGGGGGTGAACGCGTGCGTTCGAGCGGTCCGGGTCAGTAGGTTGCGCGCATGGCAGAGTCCCCGCCCGACCCCGCACCCGCCCCCGAGCCGCAGGCGCCGTCCCACGTGTCGTCGCACTCCACGTTCCACGCGCCGTCCCAGCCCGTGGCCACGTCTCCTTCCCCGTCCCCGCCCAGATCGGCGTCCACATCGGCGTCCGCGCCGCCGTCCCAGTCCTTCGACCCGTGGTCGCTCGACTTCGTCGCCGACCCGTATCCCGCCTACGCGGAGCTGCGTGAGCGGGGCCGACTGCACTACTTCGAGCCGTCGCGGCAGTGGCTGGTGCCGTACTACTCGGACGTTTCGGCCCTGCTGCGGGACCGGCGGCTGGGGCGGACGTATCTGCACCGCTTCACGCACGAGGAGTTCGGCCGTACGCCGACGCCCGAGGCGCACGAGCCGTTCCACATCCTCAACGGCAGCGGGCTGCTCGACCTGGAGGCACCGGACCACACGAGGATCCGGCGCCTGATCTCGAAGGCGTTCACGCCTCGTACGGTCGAGGCGCTCGCGCCGACCGTACGGCGGCTCGCGGCCGAGCTGGTGGGCGGGCTGTGCGCGGCGGGCGGCGGGGATCTGCTCGCCGAGGTGGCGGAGCCGCTGCCGGTCGCCGTCATCGCCGAGATGCTGGGAGTCCCGGCGGCGGACCGGCCGCTGTTGCGGCCCTGGTCGGCCGACATGTGCGCGATGTACGAGCTGAATCCGACGGAGGACGCGGCGCGGCGGGCGGTCCGGTCGTCGATCGAATTCACCGACTACCTGCGGGAGTTGATCGCCGACCGGCGGGCGGCGCCCGGCGCCGATCTGCTCTCGGCGATGATCGCGGCGCAGGACGCGGGGGACCGGCTGAGCGAGCAGGAGATGGTCTCCACCTGCGCGCTGCTGCTCAACGCGGGGCACGAGGCGACGGTCAACAGCACCGTCAACGGGTGGTGGACGCTGTTCCGGCACCCCGAACAGCTCGCGGCCCTGCGGTCCGGCGAGGCGTCGCTCTCCACAGCTGTGGAGGAACTGCTGCGGTACGACACGCCGCTCCAGATGTTCGAGCGGTGGGTGCTCGACGACATGGAGATCGACGGCACAGTCGTGCCACGCGGTGCCGAACTCGCGCTCCTCTTCGGCTCCGCCAACCGCGACCCGTCGCGCTTCGAGCGGCCGGACAGCGTCGATCTCACCCGTGCCGACAATCCGCATGTGACGTTCGGCGCGGGGATCCACTACTGCCTGGGGGCGGCCCTCGGGCGGCTCGAACTGAGCGCGTCGTTCGGTGAGTTGCTGCGGCAGGCACCGGAACTCCGGCTCGTCGCCGAGCCGGAGTGGAAGCCGGGATATGTGATCCGGGGAGTGAAGGAGCTGCTGGTGGAGGTGTGACGCCCTCCCCGGTGGGGGCGCCACACCGCGGTCGCCGGGCGGGCCCGGACGCGGGCGCGGACGCGGGAGCGGTCCGTCACGTGCCGCACGCGCGCCCGTCGTGCGCCCGCCCCACCGTCACTTGGTCTCCAGATCCCGGCGGCGGAAGCCCGCGAGCCCCAGCCGGATCAGCCCGGCCGCGACGGCGGTGAGGACGAGCATGGGGGTCCAGCTCATCTCGGCGGCCGGGAGCTGTGGCACGTGCCCGAAGGGCGACAGGTTGTTCATCCAGTCCGGGAACTGGAGGATCGACCCGAGATACCCGACCAGGAACGCGTACACGGGCACGATCCAGGCCGCCGCTCCGGCCCGGGGATACCAGCCGAAGAGCGCCACGGCCACGCCGACGGTCACCCAGAGCGCGGGCGCGTACGCCAGGGCGGCGCCGATCAGTTGGAGGACGAGGCCGCCGTCCCCGACCGAAGCGGCGCCCGAGATGCCGAAGCCCAGCCCGGCCACGAGCAGCAGCGCCGTACCACCGGCGAGCGCGACGGCGACGTGGCTGCCCACCCAGCGGTCACGGGAGAGACCGGTGGCCAGCAGAGGTTCGGCGCGGCCCGCGCTCTCCTCGGCGCGCGGCCGGAGCGCGGCCATCACCACGTACACCGCGGCGACCACGGCGATGACCACCATCACCATCGAGGCGAACGACTCGGCGACGGACGCGCCACCGATCTTCGCCAGCGCCTCCTGAACCGGATCGATGTCCTTCAGCATGTCGGCGGCCTCGCCGAGGATGGAGCCGTACATCACGCCCATCACGAACAGCCCCGCGCCGAAGCCCAGCAGGGTCGCCCGGTGCAGCCGCAGCGCGAAGCCGAGCGGGCGCGTGAGCCCGTCGGAGGCCGTACGCCGGCCGAGCCGGGCGGAGCGCAGGCCCGCGCCCACGTCCCGCCGGGTGCTCAGGACGAAGCCGGCGGCGGCGGTCAGCGCGGCGAGTGCCAGGCAGAGCAGCAGTGGCCACCACCGGTTGTCGACGAAGACGTACGTCCGCTGGGCCCAGCCGATGGGGGACAGCCAGGACAGCGCGTCGTTGCCCACGTCGCCGGAGGCGCGCAGTACGTAGGCGACGCCGATCGCGGCGAGTGCCATGCCGGAGGCGCCGCGCGTATGGGCGGTGATCTGCGCGGTGATCGCGGCGACGCCGGCGAAGACGAGACCGATGGCGGCGTTCGTGAGCCCGTACAGCAGCGCCCCGCCGGTGGTGATCCCGTCGATGCCCGCCGACAGGATGCTCAGCGCGAGCAGGGCGGCGAGCGCCAGGTTGGCGACGGCGGCGAGGATCAGCGCGGACGCGAGTTGCGCGTGGTGACCGACGACGGTGGAGCGCACGAGTTCGGCGCGGCCGGTCTCCTCCTCGTTGCGGGTGTGCCTGGTGATGATCAGGACGCTCATGAGGCCGACCAGGACGCCCATGAAGCCGAGCAGTTGGTGGCCCATCATCGAGCCGATGTTGTAGTCGTCGAGGTAGTGGCGCGGACCGGTCATGGCGAGCGCGGCGGGGCTGTCCATGGAGCTGACGGCCGTGGCGCGTTCCGCGGCGGTGGAGTACAGGGTCTTGAACTCGGTCACCGAGGACATCGTGCCGAGGGTGAGGGCGACCACCCAGACGGGGATACGGACGCGGTCCCGGCGCAGACCGAAGCGGACCAGGGTCCCGGTGCCGGCGAGGGCGCCGGATCCCGTCCGGGCGACGGCGGGGGCGCGCCCGGCCGCGGGCGCGGTGACGGTGGTCATCGGGCAACCCCACGGGAGCCGCTCGTGTCGGCGGCGGCCGGGAGGTCTCCGTCGGCCGGGGGGTCTTCGGCGTCGTCCGCGCCGACGGAGTGGCCGTTGGCGGCCAGTTCGTCGCCGTAGTGACGCAGCATCAGCTCTTCGAGGGTCGGCGGGTGGCTGACCAGACTGCGGATGCCGAATCCGCCGAGCGTACGGATCGCGGCGTCGAGGTGCGCGCCGTCGACGGCGAAGTGCACCCTGCGGTCGGTCAGCCGCACCCCGTGGATGCCGGGCATGGCGTCGAGCCCGGTGGCGGGGCGCTCGGTCTCGGCCTCCACCGTCGTACGGGTCAGGTGCCGCATCTCGCTGAGCGTGCCGGACTGCACGTTCTTCCCGAGCCGGATGATGCTCACGCGGTCACAGAGCTTCTCGACCTGGGCCAGGATGTGGCTGGAGAGCAGTACCGTCTTGCCGGCTTCCTTCGCCTGCATGATGACGTCCTGGAAGACGACCTCCATGAGCGGGTCGAGACCGGCCGTGGGCTCGTCCAGGAGCAGCAGTTCGGCGTTGGAGGCGAGCGCGGCGACGATGGCGACCTTCTGCCGGTTGCCCTTGGAGTAGGCCCGGCCCTTCTTGGTGGGGTCGAGGTCGAAGCGTTCGATCAGCTCGTCCCGGCGCTGCCGGTCCAGTCCGCCGCGCAGCTTGGAAAGCAGGTCGATGGCCTCGCCGCCGGTGAGGTTCGGCCACAGTTCGACGTCACCGGGTACGTAGGCGAGCCGCCGGTGCAGGGCGACGGCGTCCTTCCACGGGTCCTTGCCGAGCAGCTGGGCGGCGCCGGAGTCGGCGCGCAGGAGCCCGAGCAGGACGCGGATGGTGGTCGACTTGCCGGCACCGTTGGGGCCGAGGAAGCCGTGGACCTCACCGGAGTCGACGGCGAGGTCGAGGCCGTCCAGTGCGTGCGTCCGACCGAACGACTTGTGCAGTTCGGCGACGGTGATTGCCTTCGTCATGATTGTGAACGTACGCTTCCTTCAGAAATTTGTGAAGTTAAGGAAGCGTATAAATGGGCTCGGTAGACTTGTGTCAGGCGTTGACGGGATCGGGGCGCCAGGCACACAGAGACAGAGACTGAGGTCAGCGCATGAGTGAGCGGCGGCGGGACGACGGCCGTGACGGAGGCGACGTTCGCGTTCACGGTGGCGGGCGCGAGGACGAGTCCGCCGCCGTGTCGGAGTTCGTCGAGCGCTTCGCGGCCCAGCTCGTCGAGGCGGGGATGACGCGGATGCCGGCCAGGGTCTTCGCGGCGCTGCTCTCCTCCGAGCACGGCGTCATGAGTTCCGCCGAGCTCGGCGAGCAACTGAAGGTCAGCCCGGCGGCCGTGTCCGGCGCGATCCGCTATCTCTCCCAGGTCAACATGGTCATCCGCGAACGCGAGCCGGGCTCGCGGCGCGAGCGCTACCGGGTACAGGGCAACCAGTGGTACGAGGCGCTGACGAACCGCGACGCCATGCTGCGGCGGTGGCGGGACACCATGCGGGAGGGGGTCGACCACTTCGGTCTCGATACGCCCCAGGGGCGCAGGATCAACGAGACGATGGAGTTCTTCCGGTTCCTGGAGAACGAGCTCGGGTCGCTGATGGACCGCTGGACGAAGCACAAGGCGGAACAGCTCGGCAAAGGCCACTGAGAGGCCGGCCCGCGTCAGGTCCGGGTCAGGCGTCCGCCGGCAGCGTCAGCCCCCACGCCCCCGCCCGCAGCGTCCAGGTGCGCGTGCGCACGGGCCCCGTCACCGCCGCGTCCGCCCGATAGCGGAAGTCGGCGCCCGAGACCGTCACCGACAGGGCGCTCGCGGTGATCAGCTCGGCCGAGGCGCTCGTACGGATCACGATCTCCGCCCGGCCGGCCACCGACCGTACGGTCACCGCCTCGACCGGCTCGTCCAGATCGCTCAGCACCACGCCGTCCGCCTCCACCCGCAGCCGGTGCGTGTGTACGGCGAGCACCTGCGGTACGGGCTTGACCAGCGTCCGGACCAGGGACCGGCAGGTGTGCCAGACGGACGAGCCGCCCGCCCCGCCGGCGCGGCCGTCCGCCGTCTGTGGCGGCGCCGGGATCCGCAGATCCCCCAGCACCACGCCGTCGCTGTCGTCGACGAGCAGATCCTGCCGCCGTACGACCCCGTCGAGCACCGCCCGCGCCGCCGCGACCGCGCCCGTGGGCACGCCGAGCGAGCGCGCCAGGTCGACCGCCACCCCGACCGGCACCAGCGACAGCGCGCCCGCGGCCAGGTCGCGCTCCCGGTGCAGCAGGGCGACGGTCCGCAGCAGGGCGTGGTCGTCGCCGATCACCACCGGCCGCCGCGAGCCTCTGCGGGCCAGTACCCGCGCGAAGTCGGCGGGGCCGTCGGGCAGGCAGATCTTCGCCGTCGCACCCGCGCTCAACACGTCCTTCGCGATGCGGACTGATTCGCCGTCGGTCCGGCGGGCGACCGGGTCGATGACCACCAGAAGCTGCTGGGCACCGTTCTCGGCGGGCTCTGGAGCCGACACCTCGGTCCTTCCTCGGGTAGCATCTTTGTGCAAGAGCCCCTTGCGCTATTGCGCCAGGGGCTTGGTCTATTCCGGGGCAACCGGTTCGACGGCTCAGGCTTCGTCGTACAGCGTCGTACTGCTTCGTGCGAGTTATCGCACGCGTGCGTCCTGCGTATGTGCGTCCCCTGGCCTTGGACATGCCCCGCCCGGAAGGGGTGTACGCCTGTGCCCGCACTTGTGCTGCTCGGTGCTCAGTGGGGTGACGAAGGCAAGGGAAAGGCCACCGACCTGCTCGGTGGATCCGTGGACTATGTGGTGCGCTACCAGGGCGGCAACAACGCCGGCCACACGGTCGTCGTCGGCGACCAGAAATACGCGCTGCATCTCCTCCCTTCCGGAATCCTCTCGCCTGACTGCACGCCGGTGATCGGCAACGGCGTTGTCATCGACCCGGCCGTCCTGCTCTCCGAGCTGAGTGGGCTGAACGACCGGGGCGTCGACACGTCGAAGTTGCTGATCAGCGGGAACGCCCATCTGATCACGTCGTACCACACCACGATGGACAAGGTGACGGAACGGTTCCTCGGCTCCCGGAAGATCGGTACGACGGGCCGCGGCATCGGTCCGACGTACGCCGACAAGATCAACCGGGTCGGTATCCGGGTCCAGGACCTGTACGACGAGTCGATCCTCATCCAGAAGGTCGACGCGGCGCTGGACTTCAAGAACCAGATCCTCGCCAAGCTCTACAACCGGCGCGCCATAGAGGCCGGGAAGATCGTGGAGGAGTTGCTGGTCTTCGCGGACAAGCTGCGTCCGTACGTCAGCGACACGACGCTCGTCCTCAACGACGCGATCGACGCCGGAAAGGTCGTCCTCTTCGAGGGCGGCCAGGGCACGCTCCTGGACGTCGACCACGGCACGTATCCCTTCGTGACCTCGTCCAACCCGACGGCGGGCGGCGCCTGTACGGGCTCCGGCGTGGGCCCGACGAAGATCAGCCGGGTGATCGGCATCCTCAAGGCGTACACGACCCGCGTCGGCGCGGGCCCGTTCCCGACGGAACTGCTGGACGAGGACGGCGAGGCCCTGCGGCGCATCGGCGGCGAACGGGGCGTCACGACGGGCCGCGACCGCCGCTGCGGCTGGTTCGACGCGGTGATCGCCCGCTACGCGACCCGGGTCAACGGCCTGACGGACTTCTTCCTCACCAAGCTGGACGTGCTCACCGGCTGGGAGCGGATCCCGGTCTGCGTGGCGTACGAGATCGACGGCAAGCGCGTCGAGGAACTCCCGTACAGCCAGAGCGACTTCCACCACGCGACACCGATCTACGAGTACCTGCCGGGCTGGACGGAGGACATCAGCAAGGCGAAGACGTTCGACGACCTCCCGAAGAACGCGCAGGACTACGTGAAGGCGCTGGAGGAAATGTCCGGAGCCCCGATCTCCGCGATCGGAGTGGGCCCGGGCCGCACGGAAACGATCCAGATCAACTCGTTCCTGTAGCCCCCGGCCCGACCCTTGGCCCCGCCCCGGCGGCACGACAGCTGCCGGGGCGGAGCCATGTCTGTATGTGATCACTCGGCCTCAATTCCGTGACCATGAGGCCCCAGTGTGAATATCATGAGGTTCGCATTAGTGAATCTGACTCTGGGCGGGGGCCTCTTTGACGGTACTGATGGTGTCCGCAGCCGTCTGGGGCGTACTGCAGCTCTTCGTCCTCTCCCTGCTCACGCGCTCGGTCCGGCTGTCCACGGTGCTGCTCGCGATCGTGGTCGGCGTCTACGGATGCGGAGTGGTGACCGCGCTGCTTCAACTCGCGTACACCCGTCTCTACTCGGACTGGTCGGGGCAGCCGCTGACCCAAGTGGTGAGCAGTACGAGTTACACCGTCGCGCCGTGGCTGGAGGAACTCGTCAAGGTCTCCCCGCTGTTGCTCGCCGGGTTGAGTCTCAAGGTGCGCAGGCAATGGGGGATGACCGACTTCGTCCTGCTGGGTGGGGCCCTCGGTGCCGGTTTCGGCCTGCTGGAGGCCGTACTCCGGTTCGGTCTGGACTCGGACCGCGCGATACCCCATGCCCGCGGTGGCTGGGTTGTCCCGGACAGCATCTTCCCGCCGTACGTGCCCGGTCCGGAGCAGGTGTTCGGAGCCTGGCTGCCCGCGCCGTTCGGCGAGGCGGCGGTGGTCGGCCCGCCGGTCGCGGGAACGTTCAACCACTTGGTGTGGACGGCGGCTGCCGGGCTGGGAGTTGGCCTGCTGTTCCGCTGCCGTGGCTGGGCGCGGCTTTCGGCGGTGGTGCCGGTGGCGTTCGCTGTGGGGCACCACTCGGTGAACAACTACGTCGCGCGGGAACGCGGGGAGGACGCCAGGCAGTGGCTGGACGTGCTGGACGCGAAGGCGTGGGCCGTGCCGGTGGTATGTCTGCTGGTGGCGATCGTGGTGGACCTGCGGGTCCTCCACCGGGGCAAACGCACCGTGCCGGGGGTGCTGCTCGCGACGGAACGTGATGACGGAGACAGCGTGGCCGCGCTGCTCCGCTACTTCACCTGGAGTTTCTCCTGGCGGCGGTCGTGGCGGCGGATTCCGTGGAGCGCGCTGGTCGTGCTCCGGTACGTCGGCCTGCGCCGGGCGCTGCTGTACGCCGAAGCCCTCGCGCGGCCCGGCGAGACCGAGCCGCTGCGCGGGGCGGTCGCGGACGCCACCGCTCGTATGGACGCGTCGGACCATCAAGGCGCTTGGCGACCCGAAGAGATACGGGCCCGGCTCGCGCCGACCGGGCGCCGAGTCTCGGGGCGCACGTGGCTGCTGCTCGTGCCCTGCGTGCTGATGCTCCCCGCGGTGCTCTTCCTCGGGGTGGGTTCATTCACCTCCACGGCCGGGCTACAGGACTTCTTCACCACTGGCAGCGGCCCGGACATTTTGATGGGTTTCGCTATCGCCGCCCTCGTGTGGATCGCCTGGCAGCTGATCCGCCTGTTCCGCACCGCCCGCGCGGCAGCGGCCCAGCCCGTCGGTGAACGGCTGGCCGCCCACCGATTCCGCCTCGGCACCGCGCTTGGATCGGCCACCGCCGGAGTGCTTCTTCTGTACAAGGGACTCGGCGAAGCGGGGCCGGGCGGCGAGGCGATCACCACCTTCCACCTACTCGACGCGCTCGATACCTTCCTGGTCTACCTCGGCTTCGCGCTGCTCCTGCTCTCACTGCTGGCCTTGTTCCCGCCGGGCGGACTCGCGCTCGCGGGCGCGGGCGTGGGGGCGGCCGCCACGGCCGGCGGCGCGATGACGGCGGGGGCGGCTCTCAACGCGGCACTTCTCGGGACGGCGGGGGTCGTCCTCATGGCGGTGAGCGCCGACGGTGTCGAGGGAAGCAGTAGCGACAAGGGAGGCGAGAAGAAAAACGAAGGGGAGATCGATGAATCGGAGAAGGTATTCAGTCCGAAGGAGCGGAAAGTTGCGGAACTCCTGAAATCCGAGGGCAGGAAAGTCAAGGCTCAGATGGAGTCGACGGAGGAGGGCGTACGTAGAGCTGACGCCGCTGTCGACGGCGTACAGACAGAATTCAAGAGCCTTTCTCCGGGGGCGAAAGCAAGTACAGTGAAGAATCAACTCAACAGTGCGAAGGGGCAGGCGAGAGATGCCATCATCGACAGCAGAGGCAGCGGGCTCAGTGAGGACGCAGCCAGGGAAGGCATGGGCAATTTCCTGCGCAACAACCCACCCGGACGCATGAATCGCATCAGGATCGTGGGCGACGGCTTCGACATAACCTGGCCATAAGGAGCACCATGAGTTCTTACCACTGCATCTTCATTCAACCTGGTCATCCTGTGGCCAAGGTGGTGGAGGACATTTCCTCCGCGTGCGGAGCGCGCCTCGTTCCATGCTCGGGATCCATTGACTACTGCGCATCGGTGAGCCATGCCGCCATTGATTTCGAACAGTCCCACGAGTACGAGGACGACCTCGGGATCCCGTTCCAGTCGTACGAGTCGGTGATCACGATTCGCGACTTCGACCGGGACATGGAACGCCAGGGGCTCACCGCCGCACGGATCTTTCGGAACCTGGTCGTTCTGGGGACCTATTCGCTGGTGCTCGTCTTCGACCTTCAACGGGTGCTGGACTCCGCAAGCGCGCGGCAGGGTTGAACGCGGGCGGTGAAGATCGGTCGTGGGGCCTTTACTTGTCGTCGTCCTCGTCGTTGTTTTCGCGGCGGCGGCGGGTGCGCGTGGCTTCGAGGGCAGCGGTGAGGAGTACGTCGACAATCGTGAGCAGGTCGGCGGCGGTGGAGAGGGTGTCCTGCATGGTGTGCCTTCCGTCAGGCCGCAGTGGTGCGGCGGCTGTTGGAGGCAGACGGTGACGGTGAGTTGACTTGTCCGGACCCCCCGGGCCGGACAACGCAGGTAGGTTCCGGACGGAGGGGTAATTGTCCGGGACGAGCCGGACGGAAGACGGCGGGGGACATCGCTGGTGGCTGGAGAGAACAAGTCGGCCGGCAGGCCGTGGAAGCCGATCGTGGCGCCGAATCAGCACGCCGCCGAACTGGCCGCGTTACTGCGCCGCGCGGTCGACGACAGCGGTCTGACCCTCGCCGCGCTGGCGCCGCGCGTGAGCATGTCGAAGTCGCAGATCGGGGTGTACCTCGGCGGCAAGATCCCCACCCGGGCCTTCGTCGTCGCCGTCGTGGACACCACCGTTCCCCCCGTCCTGCGTGAGCGACGGCGCACCGAGGCTCTGGCTCTTCTCCACGCGGCGAACAACCCGCCCCAGGTCCCTCGCCAGAGCCGCCCCTCAGGTGCGCCGGTGATCACCGCTGCGGAGTTGGAGGTCCTGCGCACCCAGCAGGTCGAGACCCTGGAGCGGCTGACCCGGGCCCTGGAGCAGAAGACCGACCTCCAGACCGCGGCCACCAACTCCCAGAAACTCGTCCACGCCCTGCTCCTGATGATCTACCAGCTGGAACGACGGATCACGGTCCTTACGACGGAACGCGACGAACTGCGCCACCATCGTGTCGAGCCCCGCGCCCTCGCCGACATCCAGACCAGGCTTGAGCGCGCCGAGAAACAGGAGCAGAGGGCCCGGGAAGAACTCACCCGCGCCGAGACCAAGCAGCGCCAGGCCGAGGAGCTGGCCGCCCGGGTGCGGGCCGAACTCGACGCCCTCACCGACACCCTCGACCGCCTCCACAACCCGGAGGAAACCGCCCCCGAACCCGCCCTCCCCGCACGATCCGGCTCCGAGGACGAAGTCCGCGCGGTGTCACCGGACCCGGAGGGCGACGACATCGAGGCCGCCCTCGCCCGCGTCACCGCCGTGAACGACGCGGACGCGGATGCCCTCGACCGCATCACGACGGAACTCGACGACGTTCCCGGCCTCGTGACGGTGACGGTGCCCGTGACCCTTGTCCCGGACAACCCGCCCACCAGCACCGTCGCACCGGACAACCTCACGCTGGACCAGTTGCGCAAAGCCATCGCGGAAGCGACGAGAAACGACGACGCGCCCGCCGCCCGCGACGCCTTCACCCAACTCGTCGCCGACCGGATCCGGGTCCTGGGCGCCGACCACCTCGACGTCCTCGCCTCCCGCCACAGCCTGGCCCGGTGGACCGGCAAGGCCGGTGACGCGGCCGGCGCCCGCGAGGCATTCGCCGAGCTGGCCGCCGACGCCGTCCGGGTGCTCGGCCGCCACCACCTCGACGCTTTCGCCCCGCGGCACAACCTGGCCTACTGGACGGGGAAGGCGGGCGACGCGGTCGGCGCCCGTGACGCCTTCACCGAGCTCGTCGCCGACGCCTTCGGGATGCTCGGCCCCGACCACCCCCACACCCTCGCCTCGCGGCACAACCTGGCCTACTGGACCGGGAAGGCCGGTGACGCGGTCGGCGCCCGCGACGCCTTCACCGCGCTCGTCGCCGACCAGACCCGCCTCCTGGGCGCCGACCACCCCGGCACCCTCACCTCCCGTCACGAACAGGCAGGCTGGACCGGCGAGTCCGGCGACGCGGCCGGCGCGCGCGACATGTACGTCGAGGTGGTCGAAGACTTCCTCCGGCTGCTGGGCCCGGACCACCCCGACACCCTGACCGCGCGCCACCAACTGGCGCTGTGGTCCGGCGAGGCGGGCGATCCCGTCGGCGCGCGCGATGCCTTTACCGCGCTCCTCGCCCACACCATCCGGGTGCTCGGCCCCGACCACCCCAACACCTCCGCCTCACGCTACGAACGCGCACTGTGGACCAGCGAGGCGGCGAATTCCTGAGCTACTGCTCCGCGCAGATCTTCAGGGCCTCCGGCCGCCCGCACGGCAGGTGGCCCTCCTCGCGGACCACGTCCTGGCCGCCCGTGCGGATCAGGTAGTTGAGGAAGCTGGACGCCAGGGAGTCGGGGGCCGGGCGGCCGTAGGTGTAGCCGTACTCGATCTCCCGGTACGGGTAGTCGCTCTCCGCGATGTCGTCCACCGAAGGCGGCTGCCCGTCCAGTGACAGGCGGTGCAGGCCGTCCACGTTCGTGCTGGAACGCAGTTCGCTGTAGCCGATCGCGCCCCGCACATCCTTCACGGTGTTGAGCACCTGCCCCGTCTTGTCGAGTTCGCAGCGGAACGTCCGCTGCGCCGGGTCGACCTCCTGGCGGCAGTCGTCGACCGTCTGGACCTTCTGCCTCTCCTCGTCGCCCAAGAGGATCTTGCGCTCGAAGATGTCACGGGTGCCCGACCCGTCGGCGCGGCTGATGAGTTTGATGGGCAGGTCCGGGCCGGGTTTGCCGTCGCTGCCGCGGACCTGGTTCCAGTTCTTCACGTTGCCGCGGTAGATGTCCTGTACGTCTTTGGTGGTGAGCCCCTTGAACGGCACGTCGTCGTGGACCACCAGCGCGAACACGGAGACCGCGACGCGGTGCTCCTCCAGGTCCGGGAACCCCACGGGTTTCGGTCCGTCGGAGAGGGCGACGACGGCCTTCGAGGCGTCGTTGTCCAGGTCACGGATCCCTTCCAGGCTGCCGTTGGGGTCCACCTCGATGTCCGAGTCGGGGCAGTCCTCCTCGTACGCCGTCGCCAGCTTCTCTGCCACGGGCGCGAACGCCGTCGATCCGGTGACGGTCAGCCTGCCCGTCTCGCAGCCCAGCGGGGTTGTGTCGGCGTCACCGCGCAGCATGATGATCGAGGAGAGCGCGATCAGGCAGACCGTCAGCAGGACGGTGATGAGCCGTGCCTGGCGGCTGAACTTGGGCGGTGCCTCGTCGGGGGTGATCGCCCGGTTCACGGCCACCTGCCCTCCGGAGAGCCCGCCGCTGACCTTGACCTCGTCCCCCACCCTGCCGCCGGTCAGCAGCACCAGCAGCTTGAAGTGCTCGCCCTTGTTGAGCGGCACCTTCGGGACGGTGAGCTGGCTGCCCGAGCGGCGAAAGCCCCTCGCGGGCGTGAAGTTGTCCATCAGATCGGGATAGTCCGACGGAATCGTGACAGCGACGGCCTTGATCCTCCGGTCGGTGAACCGGACGGTCAGACCGTGGACGTTGGGTGACGTGTAGTCCCCGGCCGAGATGGGCTGCGAGCCGTCGTTCTCCAGGCGCAGCAGTACGAGCGTCGCGTCCGCCATGTCGGGGTCGTCGTCGAACAGTCCCAGACGTACGTTCGTCTGGCCGGAGAGGGCGTCGTTGCCGATGGCCGTGTCCATCTGTACGCGGTAGCCGATCCGCTTGCTGTGCGGCACCCGGCGCTCGTACCAGACCTGCCCGGCGGAGGTCAGCACACCGAGCACCATGGCCAGGATCGCAAAGACGTTCTCCCCGCTGAACCACTCCATGATCTGTCGCCCCCCGGCACTCTCCGACCCCGTGAGGTGACGGTAGGTGGGGATCCGGCGAACAGCAGTACGGCGAAGAGGTTTGATGACGGATATTCACGAGCCGTTCCCCGCACGGCATTTGATGTTCAGCGAGGGCTGGAGAAGTTCACGAAGGCGGGGTGTTCTCGGGGGTCCCGGCCGCCGGCCCGGCGCTGCCCCGGCGGTGCCCAGCCGGTGCACGGTTTCGCGATCTTCGCAGGAGCGCCACACGGGGTTCGCACGGTCTCCGGCAGGACCCGTTAGGTTGTTGGGCGCTCGATCCTGAGTGCGAAATTGAGACAGGTCGTCGGTTTCCAGGCGGCACAGTCAGCACAGGAAGATCGCGGATGGACTACTGCACTACGTGCCGTCGGACGCTCAACGGGGTTTTCGTGTGCCCCGGTTGTGGTGCTTACGCCCCCGACATCGCACCCTCCGGCTCACAGCTCCACCTCACTCCCACGACCGTCGCGGTGATGTCCGAGATCTCGCACACGCGAGAGATCCCGCACACACGGGAGTTCGACGCGTTCCCGGGGTTCGCCGACCCGGCCGTGGACCTGGCCGTGGACGCGGACGCTCCGGTCGGCCCCGCGACCCGCTCGGCGACCGGCCGCGCCGCCCGTCGGCGTCGGCTGGCGGACTGGAAGAAGCAGCGGCGCCGAGCGGTGGTGGCGTCGACGGTCGCGCTCGTCGGCGGTGGTCTGACCCTCGCGTTCATGCCGTCGTCCCGGCCCTCCGCCAGCCAGGCCCAGGCGTCCACGACGCCGGAACCGGTCACGGCTCCGTCCACCTCGTCGGCGGGCTCCGTCGACACCGGCTCGGAGCCGGAGGCCGAGCGGTCCCGTACGCACGATCCGAAGCACGTCGAGCGCGGAACGGGCCGTCCTTCCAAGGACTCCAAGGACTCCAACTCGCCGGGGAGCGCGACCGCGATCACGCCGGTGGACGCGCCGGCGAAGCGCACGACCTCGCCGCAGACGACGACCCCGGACGGCACGCGTCCCACGGAGGACACGCAGGCCCAGCCTGAGTCGCCCCAGGCGCCCGACTCGCCGCCGCCCACGGCGGAAACGCCCACCCAGCAGCCGAACAAGCCCACCCAACCCGCACCCCCGCCCCCACCCCCGAGCGCCGAGGAGCCGACGGACGACCCGGGGCTCTGCGTGCTCGTCCTCTGCGTCGACCTCGACTGAACGAACCGGCCTGCCGACTTGGTTGTAGTGGCGCTGGTCCTTCGCGTCGGCGGAGTCGTTCTCTTCGTCGTCTCGCAGGCGCGCCGTGCGCGGGCAGAGGGGCTTCTACGCGAAGCGGCGACTCTGTACGAGGCGGCGGTCAGGTCCGAGGACGACCTGCGCGCGGAGTTGGAGTCCACGGACGTCAACCGGCAGGACTCCGAGGGGGATTCGGCCCTGCACATGGCGTACTACTCGGGCCAGGCCGAGGCCGTCGCCCGCCTCAAGGCACTCGGCGCGGATGAGTACGTGCGCAACAACGAGGGCTTGACCCCCGAGGAGATGCGAGACGTCGCGGCGACCGAGGCGCTGCTGGAGCGGACGACGGCTTGCATGACCCTCAGCCACTGGATCGACGAGGCGCGGGGCCGGGTGCTGTACGACGAGCTGAGAGCGTGCTCACCACGTATCTACAACCCCGCGCTCGTCCGGCTGTTCATGAGGGAGCGGCATCGCCAGCGGCTGGTATGCCTCGCGGTGAAGGTGGGGATCCCCGATTCGAAGGAGCGGCTGGCGCTGATCCTGGGGATCCACTTCGCCGGAAGGGAAGGGCGGGGCATCGCCAACATCTTCCTGAACTCCGGCTCCCACGAACTTGCGGATGCTGCCAGGCGGTGGGCGCTGAGGAATGGGTACGACATCCACTCCCGCGTCTCCGGCACCGTCGCACGCTGGGGAGAGTTCTGAAGCGGATGGTCGCGGACCTCGCCCAAGTCCTCGGTGGCTATGGCTATTCGGCCCAGCTGAGGAACGTCGTCCAGGCTGTCGGGGCGACCGTGAAGGTGGGGCCCTCGTGGACCTTCGAGTCGCGGACGTGGACGGCGTGGGGGCATGTGGCCACCTCGACGCAGTTCCCGCCGCCGCTGTCGCTGTAGCTCGACTTGTGCCAGTCGAAGGCGATCTCGACGCACTCGCCGCCACTGGGGTTGCTGTAGCTCGATTTGAACCACCGCAAGGTGCTTGTCATTCCAGTTCTCCTGCCAACCGCTCGATGAGGCCCAGCGATTCACGAGCACCCAGGGCCTGTGATCGGATTTTCGCATAGCGCTGGGTGTAGGTGCTCGCCTTTGTTAGGTCGGAGATGAGTAGGCATTCCTCCTGCGGCTCCAGATAGACCAGGCGGTCGTGTTCTGGAGTCTCCACCAGGGTCATATCGCCGTAAGCGCCTGCGTACTCACCGCCCAAGCTGCAGTCCAGCGGCAGCACCTGAAGCGTCACGTTACGACGCTTCCCGCACTCCGCCAAGTCCGAAAGCTGGTCACGCATGACCTCCTGGCTCCCGATCGTGCGGCGCAGCATCGACTCCTCAAGGATCACCTCGATCAATGCCACCGGCTTCCTCTCCAGTAGCGCCTTCCGCGCAATCCTGGCCTCGACCAGCTCCTCCACCCGCTCCTCCGGGAGCGGCGGATAGCCGCCGCCGATCAGGGCTCGCGCGTACGCCTCCGTCTGGAACAGGCCGTGCACCACCAGCGTCGCGTACAGACACAGGCCCACCGCCTTCTGCTCCAGCAGCACGTAGTTCTTGAACTGGGCCGGGTACTTGTCCAGCCGTACGTACTCCCGGGCCTGCTCGAAGATGCCGAGCTCGTCGCCCAGCACCCGTCCCAGCGCCACCAGCATCTGGTCGCTCGCGGGCTGCGCGCAGGTCTCCATCGCGCTGATCGCCGCCGCCGAGAAGCCCGTTTCGATGCCGACTTGTTCCTGCGTCATCCCCTTTTGCAGGCGCATCATGCGGGCGATGTGTGCCACCAGCCGTGTGGTGTTTCCCGCCGTCACCTTGTTTTCCGCTCGCGCCATTGCGATCACCGTTTCGACTTGACCGGACTCAACCGGTCACAACTGGACTGGACTGAAATCGACCTCACGTAACGTGAGTTCTTGCAGGTCAACCGGCTCCCGACGGCTCACGCCGTGTTATGGAAACGCTAGCGCCGACTACGCAGAATGTCCGCGTGAATACACAGAATCACCGCCCATGTGTCGACTGGGTCCCCAAGACCGGATTCCAACTCCGAAAAGCCGGGGTGAGATTCGACGCCGTACGCGTCGACGGGGCCGAGGGGCGTCGGCTCGCCGACATGATGGACTCGATCACGGCGGGCGATCCCGGCCCGATCGCCACCGAGTCGAACGGGTGCCGGGCGGTGTACTTCTACCTCCCGGCCGGGAGCACCGCGAACCGGGTCTGGGCGCCCGGGGTGACGCGGTTCAACTCCGCGAGCGGCAGCGTGAGTTACGTACCGGTGCCGGCGCTCGACGGTGAGACGTGGCCGCTGTTCTGGTACTGCCCGCCCGCCCACTCCGAGCGCTTCGTCCATCCCGCGATCCTGCGCAACGCGGCAGCCGCGCTGTTCGGGCATCCGATGTCCTTCGGGGCCGGGGAGGGGGAGAGCCGCTGAGTTGCGACGCGGGCCCGGTCTGGGCCCCGGGGTGGGTCCGTGGACCCTTCGGAATGGGTCTCGCGCGTCCGTACTGTGCGGACAGACGCGCCACGGCTGGACGCCTGGGCCGGACATCTGAAGCAAGTTGTTGGAAGGGTTTCCCCGTGTTGGACTCACAGGGCCTGGCATTCCAGGCCGGCACCCCCACGCACCGCTGGGAATTGCCGAGATCACTTGCCGCCACCCGGGTACTTCTCTACCTGATGTTCACGCTCACTCTGCTGGGCGGCATCGGCGTGCTGACCTCGCTGCTGGAACTCGGCAGCCACATCACGCCGACGCTCACTCTTGCCGCGCTCTACGCGATGGTGCCGGGTGTCGCCGCCGCAATCCTGGCGCGGCGTCTGTGGACCGGTGGGAAAGTCGTCTGGTTCGCGTTGATCGGTCTCCAGGCGTGGCTGCTGGTCGGCAGCGTCGTCAATCTGTACGCGGGCTCGGCGCGCGGGGTCAGTCAACTGCTGCTGCCGGGTGTGCTGTTGGCGTTGGCGAGTGTGGGCGCCAGCCGGGCCTGGTTCGAACTGCCGTCGGAACAGCGTGCTGTACGACCGCGTTGGACGCGCGAGCGGCTGCGTCGGGCGATCCCGTCGATTCCGCACATGATCGGGTGGCGCCGGAGCCGCGGTCAGTCGACGGTCGAGTACGCGGGCATGGTCGGTGTGGTCGCCCTGATCATCGGCGCGCTTCTTCTCACCGGCGTGGGACCCCAGATCGCGAACGGCCTCCAGACCGCGGTCTGCAACATCCTCGGCGGCGACTGCGAGAGCGACACGGTCGCCGGGGGCGGCGGCGAGTCGGGCGGTGGTGAGTCCGACGGCGGCGGGGACAACGGTGGCGGCGACAACGGGGGCGGCGACAACGGCGGGGAGTCCGACGGGGGCGGGGACAACGGTGGCGGCGACAACGGCGGGGAGTCCGACGGGGGCGGGAACGACGGCGGCGGCGACAACGGCGGTGGCGACGACGGCGGTGGGGACAACGGCGGAGAGTCCGACGGTGGCGGGGACAACGGCGGTGGCGACAACGGCGGGGAGTCCGACGGGGGCAGCGACAACGGCGGCGGGGACGACGGGGGCAGCGACAACGGTGGCGGGGACAACGGCGGCGGCGACAACGGCGGCGGGAACGACGGCGGTGGGGACAACGGGGGCGGCGACAACGGCGGCGGGGACGACGGGGGCGGCGACAACGGTGGCGGGGACAACGGCGGCGGCGACAACGGCGGTGGCGACAACGGCGGTGGCGACAACGGCGGTGGCGACAACGGCGGGGAGTCCGACGGGGGCGGCGACAACGGTGGCGGGGACGACGGGGGCGGCGACAACGGTGGCGGGGACAACGGTGGCGGGGATAACGGTGGCGGGAACGACGGTGGCGGGGATAACGGTGGCGGGAACGACGGTGGCGGCGACAACGGTGGCGGGAACGACGGTGGCGGGGATAACGGTGGCGGGAACGACGGTGGCGGCGACAACGGTGGCGGGGACGACGGCGGTTCGGACG
>NZ_JBITEV010000016.1:0-89154 GCF_044455465.1 Streptomyces sp. NPDC051217 | reverse complement strand
GTTCGGACGGTGGTTCCGACGGTGGTGGCTCCGACGGTGGTGGGTCGAGTGGTGGTGTCATCTGCAATCCGGTGATGGCCCCTTGGGGCATCATGCAGAACTGCACGGAAACGGGCACCGGCGGGTCTGATAACGGTGGCGGCGACAACGGCGGGTCCGACAACGGCGGTGGCGACAGCGGCGGTGGGGACAACGGCGGGTCCGACAACGGCGGTGGGGACAACGGCGGTTCGGACAACGGTGGTGGCGACAGCGGTGGCGGGAACGACGGTGGCGGGGATAACGGTGGTGGCGACAGCGGCGGTGGGGACGACGGCGGTTCGGACGGTGGTTCCGACGGTGGTGGCTCCGACGGTGGTGGGTCGAGTGGTGGTGTCATCTGCAATCCGGTGATGGCCCCTTGGGGCATCATGCAGAGCTGCACCGAAACGGGCACCGGCGGGTCTGACAACGGCGGAAGCAGCGGCGGCGAGAACGAAAACAACGACGACAACAACGACGACGAAGACAAGGACGACGAGGACAAGGACGACGAGGACAAGGACGACGAAGACAAGGACGACGAAGACAAGGACGACGAAGACAAGGACGACGAGGACAAGAAGGACGACTGCCGGGACACCAACGTCGCCTACTTCGGACCGGTGACCACCGGTGCCGCCGGCGACGGGCGCTACACGCTCGCCTCGGCCGGTACTCGTACGCCTGTTGTCTACAGCGGCAGTGGCTCCATGCTCCTGGCAGCACCCGGAGACCCTTCTCCGGCGGACCTCGCGATGTCGATTTCCGGAAGCTCCATCGCCGGCGTCGACACGTACCAGGAGGCCGAGGACAGGCTCAGCGACGCTCTTGGGCTGACCGACGAACCGAAGCCGAAGCCGGCGGTCAAGCCGAAGCCCCCGCACCTCAAGGGCTGCCCCGTCAAGACGCCGATGAACGTCCTGGACGACATCCCGGACTACAAGGCCGGCAAGGACGGACGGAAGGAGTGGTCGGAGGCGGTCGAGAAGATCGCCAAGCAGAACCCGATGACCGAGGACTTCACCGCCGAGGACGCGCTCACCATCGCCGACTACAGCGGCTACAAGGCCGAGACCGTCAACAAGTGGCTGCGTGACCCGGCGAATTCGGACAGTGATCCCAACGAGCTCAGGGACAAAATGGACCGTGCTCTGGAGCACCTGCCGCCGGTCGAAGGGACGTTCTATCGCGGCACGTTCATGCCGGACGAGATGATCAAGAAGTTCGCGTCCGGTGAAACGGTCGAGTTCCCCGAGTACCTCAGCACGTCCAGCGACCCGGCAAAGGCCGACCGCGCCCTGAAGAAGACGGAAGCGAAGAACATCCCCGGCGGCGAGAATGTCCTGCTCGAAATCGAAACGGACAACGGCCGCAACATCGACCCCCTGTCCCGCTACCGGGGCCTGGAGTCGGAGGTCCTCGTCCCGCGCGGCGGCCAGTTCGAGAAGGTCGGCGAGACGACGAAGATGATCGGCGGCAAGGAGTACAAGGTCATCAAGGTGAAGCAGGTGGGCTGAGCGAGCCGACGTGTACGGCCCTGTGCGGTGACCGGACGGTCACCGCACAGGGCCGGCGTCATGCCGGGGCTCGGTGGATCGGCTCGGCGATCAGTACGCGTAGCTGGTGTTGCCGCCGAGGGAGGCGGCCACGTGCTGGACGGCCGGGTCGGTGCTGAGGGTGTGGACGGACTGCATGCTCGACACGCTCGACGTGGTGCTGCTGTTGCCGAGCTGGCCTTCGGTGTTGTGGCCCCAGGCGAAGATGTCCTCGCCGAAGACGGCGATGCCGTGCTGGGCGCCGGCCGCGACCTGCTGGGCGCCTTCGAGGCGCGGGATGTCGATGGGGGCGGTGCGGTTGGTGAACCGGCGGCTGTCCTTGGCGGCCGGGTCGGCCTCCAGGAGCTGGTTGTTCTGGTTGTTGCCCCAGCCCCAGACCCTGCCGTCGCTGTCCACGGCGTAGTTGTGGTTGGCGCCGGCCTCGATGTCCTCGACGTTCTCGATCCAGTCGACGTCGACCGGGACGACGCTGCTCTTGGTGGAGGAGTCGCCGAGCTGGCCGGAGACGTTCTTGCCCCACGACTTGACGGTCTTGTCGGCGGTCAGCGCGAGCGCGTGGTGACAGCCGGCGTCGATCTCGGAGACGTTCTCCAGGCCCTTGATCTGACGGGGGACGGAGCTGGTGGCGCGGTTGCCGCTGCCGAGCTGGCCGTAGACGCCGCGGCCCCAGGCGTACACGTCGCCGTTCTCCGTCAGCGCCATGCTGAAGTCGCAGCCCGCGGAGACCTGCTTGACCTTGGGCATGCCCTTGATCGCGTCCGGGACGGCGCGCATGTCGCCCGTGCGGTTGTTGCCGAGCTGGCCGTAGTTGTTGTCACCCCACGAGAACACGCGGCCGTTGCCGTCCAGCGCCAGGGCGTGCTCGCCGCCCGCGGCGACGTCCTTGATGTTCGTCAGGCGCGACACGGCGGTGGGGACGCTGCGGTTGGTGCGGCCACCGTTGCCGAGCTGGCCGGAACCGTTGTGGCCCCAGGCCTTGACGGTCTCGTCGGTGAGGGCGAGCGCGAAGGAGTCGGACGACGAGGTGCCGCCGGCCGAGATCCGGTCGACGTGGCCGCGGGCGAGGGAGGAGACGGGCACCGGGGTGGAGCTGTCCTTCGTGGCGCCGTTGCCGAGCTGGCCGGTACGGCCGGCGCCCCAGCTCAGAACGGACGGGTTCTCCTGGACGGGCGCGGCGGAGACCGCCGCCAGGGGGGTGAGTGCGAGACCGCCGGTGAGGGCGGCGGTCAGGAGCGCGCGACTAGGGCGCATGGGAAGTCCTCTCGTGATGGTGCGGACCCGTCCTCGCGGGACCGCACCTGATCATCGATAGGCTCGACGTCCACCCCTTGAGGCGCGACCGGCCGCACACTCGGATGGTCCCGAACAGCGACCCGAACGGCGTGCGGAGCCTGCGCCATGTGCGCCGTCTTGCGCCCCCTGCGCCGTGTGAGCCGCCGATGGCTGCCGGGCGTCGGGTATTGGGGGGCGCCGGGTCAGGAGGTGCGGTCAGGACGTCCGGTCAGGACGCGGGGTCCGGGGCCGGACCGGTGTGCTGAGGTGCCGTCCAGCTGTCGAGGAGGCGCAGCGCCTCGGCGGAGGGGGAGCCGGGCTCGACGTTGTAGACGCACAGGGTCTGGTCGGTGTCGCCGGGCGGCTGGAGGGCCTCGTAACTGAAGTGCAGATCGCCGACCAGGGGGTGGCGGTAGTGCTTGGCCCCGTGCGTACGGCGCAGGACACGGTGGTCGTTCCACCAGCCGGTGAACTCCGGGCAGCGCAGCGTCAGTTCGCCCACGAGGTCGGCGAGCTGACGGTCGTTCGGGAAGCGGCCCGCTTCGAGGCGGAGCATGGCCACCGTCTCGGCGGCCATCTGCTCCCAGTCGCCGACGCGGTCGCGCGCCTCCGGGTCCAGGAGGTAGTAGCGGGCGATGTTGCGGCGTGTCGCGGGCATCGCGTCGAAGTCGGTGACGACCGCGCGGGCCAGCCGGTTGGAGGCCAGGACGTCGGTACGGCGGCCGAGGACGAAGGCCGGTACGTGGTCGAGCGTCTGGAGCATCAGATGCAGGCCGGGGCGGACACGCTGCGGGGCCACCGGTGTGTGGCGGGCCGGGGTGGGGCGCGAGACGAGGTCGGTCAGGTGTTCGCGCTCGTCGGTGTCCAGGCGCAGCGCGCGGGCCAAGGCGTCGACGACCTCGGGGGAGGGGTTGGTGGCCCGGCCCTGTTCGAGGCGGGTGTAGTACTCGGTGCTGACCCCGGCCAGGCGGGCGGTCTCGTCGCGGCGCAGGCCGGGCACGCGGCGCGTACGGCCGTCGGTGGGGAGGCCGGCCTCGTCGGGGGTGATGCGGGCGCGGCGCGAGCGGAGGAAGCCGGCCAGCTCGGTGGCGCGGGCGGTGCGCGTACTGCGGTCCATGGCTCCAGTGTCGGTGCTCGGGCGGGTGCTGGGTGGGGCGTGGGGGGTCCTGGCAGTACCTGCCTGGTCAGGGCCTGTTATGGCGGCGGGGGCGGGGGATCGCGGTGGTGTTCTGGACAGGGGCCGGAACGGACGAGCCGGTCGGCCCTCCTCAGCTTTCGGGAAGTCTTTCGGAAAGGCACAGCCATGTCTTCGAGCACCTCCGCATCCGCTCTTTCTGCCTCCGCAGCCGCAGCCGCAGCCGCCTCTGACTCCGGGTCCGGGTCCGGGGCGGGCAAGCCCCTGGCCGGGCGCGTCGCCGTCATCACCGGCGGCTCCAGCGGCATCGGCGCCGCGACCGCCGAGCACCTGGCCGGGCTGGGCGCCTCGGTCGCCGCCCTCGCCCGGCGCACGGACCGGCTGGAGGACCTGGTCGCCCGGATCGGGAAGAATGGCGGCACCGCGATCGCCGTCGCCGCCGACGTGAGCGACCCCGACGCCGTACAGGCCGCCGCCGACCGTGTCGAGGCCGAACTGGGCGGCGCGGACCTGCTGTTCAACAACGCCGGGGTGATGCTGCCCGCGCCGGTCGAGGAACGGACCACGGAGCTGTGGCAGCGGCAGATCGACGTCAACGTCAGCGGACTGATGTACGTCATCGGCGCGTTTGTCCCGCAGTTGCTGCGGGCCGCCGAGGAGCGGGGCGTCGCCGACCTGATCAACACGTCGTCGATCGGCGCGCAGAACATCTACCCGAACTTCGCCGTCTACACCGGCACCAAGGCGTACGTCTCCCACATGTCCCGCAATCTGCGGGTGGAGCTGGGGCCGAAGAAGGTACGCGTCTCGACGCTGGAGCCGGGGCTGGTCAAGACGGAGCTCCAGACCCACGTCACCGACGACGGCGCGCTGGAGTGGCTGGACGAGGTCCGGGAGTCGCTTGAGTGGCTGACGCCCGAGGATGTGGCGGGGGCGGTCGGGTATCTGGCGGGGCTTCCGCCGCGCGTGAACTTCCAGCAGCTGACGCTGATGCCGACGGGGCAGCTGAGCTGACCCCCGTCCTCCCCGTCCCCCTTCGGTGGGAGGGGGACGACGGCTCAACGGCGCGGGTTCAGCCGGGTCGCCGTGAACGCCAGGTCCGCGAAGCGTTCGCCGATGCGGCGGTGGGAGGCGGCGTCCGGGTGGAGCTCGTCCGGGAGGGGCAGTTCGGCGTAGTCCGCCTCTCCGTACAGCTCCCGGCCGTCCAGGTAGTGCAGGTTCGGGTCGTCGGCAGTCCGCTGCCGTACGATCCGGGCCAGCTCGTCCCGGATGACGTTCAGCGTCAGCTTTCCGCCCGCGCGCTCCGCCGGGTCGCCCGCCGCCAGGAACCGCAGCCGCCCGTCGCTGATTCCGGAGAAGTCCGGGGCGGTCGGTCCTGGGGTGTCCTCGTGGATACGGCAGTAGGTCGGCGAGACGACCAGGAGGGGCGCCGTGGGGTGGCCCTCGCGGATCGTGTCGAGGAAGCCGTGGACGGCGGGGGCGAAGGCGCGCAGCCGCATCAGATCGGTGTTGACCAGGTTGATGCCGATCTTGACGCTGATCAGGTCGGCCGGGGTGTCCCGCATCGTGCGTGCGGTGAACGGGTCGAGCAGGGCGTTGCCGCCGAAGCCCAGGTTGACCAGGTCCACCCCGGCGAGGGAGGCGGCGAGTGCGGGCCAGGTCGTGGTGGGGCTCGCGGCGTCGGAGCCGTGACTGATCGAGCTGCCGTGGTGCAGCCACACCGGGTGGCCACGGTCCGGTACGGGCTCGACGGGGGCGTCCGTGCGCAGGGCGACGAGCTCGGTGGTCTCGTTGTGCGGCAGCCAGATCTCGACGTCCTTCTCGCCGTCGGGCAGGTCGCCGAAGCGCACGGTGCCGGGTGGGCCGGGCCTGTGCTCGGCGGTCCCGGCGGTCATGTCGATGGTCAGGGTGTTGCCGCCCGCCACGGACGCCCGGTCCGTGAGCCGGCCGTCTACCAGCAGGTCGTACACGCCGTCGGGGCGGGGCGGCGCGCCCACGTACTCCCGCTTGGTGGGCAGCACGTCGAGTTCGACGGCGGTGGCCCGGGTGCGGAGGACGAGCCGTACACCGGAGGGCTGGTCCTCCACCATGGCCAGGTTCGGGTCGGTGTTCTGCGCGCGGGCCCAGGCGGGCAGGCGGTGCGGCAGGACGCCGTGCGCGGTGTGCTCCAGATCGACGGCGCCGCGCAGGATGCCGGTGGTGATGGGGGTGGTGGTCCAGTCGTGCGGGGTGTTCCGCGCGGTGTTCGGCGTGGTGCTCATGATCGGTCTCACTCTGCCGGTCGAAGGGTCGGTTCAGGGGCGGGCGCGGGGCCGGGCGCGGGGGGCGCGGAGGTGGGCCAGGTGCGGAGCAGCGCGTCGAGGCGGTCCACGATCCATACCCAGGTCTCCCGTGTGTCGGGTGCGCTGTGGCTGAATCCGCCGGCCGTCTCCAGGCTGATGTAGCCGTGGAAGACGCTGCCCAGCAGCCGTACGGCGTGTGTCTGGTCCGGCTCCGTCAGGTCGTACCCGCGCAGGATCGCCCGTGTCATCCGGGCATGCCGGGGGCCGGCGCTCGCGGCGGCCGTCCCGGGGTCGAGCGTCAGCCGGGCCGCCGTGTAGCGGCCGGGGTGTTCGCGGGCGTAGTCGCGGTAGACGTTCGCGAAGGCCGCGAGGGCGTCCTTGCCCGCGCGCCCGGCGAGCGCCGTGGCGAGACGGTCGGCCATCTCCTCCAGCGAGAGCAGGGCGATCCTCGTCTTGAGGTCCTGGGAGCTCTTCACGTGCGAGTACAGACTCGCGACCTTCACGTCGAACTGCCGGGCGAGCGCCGAGACGGTCACCTGCTCGAAGCCGACCTCGTCGGCCAGCTCGGCTCCCGCCCGGACCAGGCGTTCCGTGGTCAGTCCTGCTCGTGGTGACATGGGCGCCCTTCCTGCTTGCCTGAATCGATTATGCATATACCTAAACCCTTTAGGCAAATGCCATGATCGATCCAGGCGTTGTCAGACCCGTCTGCCACCGTGGGGACATGGACGAGACGCAGCCGCAGGCCCAGGCGCAGACGGAGACGCTGGCGCAGACGGAGACGCCGGAATCGACGGCAGCGGTCAGCCGTTCTTCGTGTACGTCACCGACTCGCCGTTCGTGGTGGTCACGCGGCGCAGACGGCCGTCCGGGAGGATCGTCAGCTCTGTCGCCGCGCCGGGGGTGCAGGAGGACATCGGGCGGCCCGTCGTGATCGTGGACGGTCCGATCTTCAGCGGGCCGGAGCCCGGTGCCGCGCTGAGCGCCGCCTCGAACACGCACTGGTAGGTGCCGCCGGTGTCGCTCGGGCCTTCCGCCGTCAGTACGAGCACGGTGTCGCCCACCTTGCCCTGCCGGATGGAGAGTTCGCGGGTGTTGCGCCCGCCCGCGCCGTCGATGGTGCCTGACCAGGCGCCGAGGTATTTCTTGGGTACGTCGCCGGGCCCGGCGTCGTCGGAGGCCGACGGGGAGGGCGACTGCGTGGCGGGGGGCGCGTTGTCGCCCGAGGACGCCTTGTCCTCGGGCGAGCTGTCCGCCTGATTGTTCGACGGCTCGTTGTTCTCGCTGCCGCTGTCCATGAACGCGTACACCGAACCGCCCGCGCCCAGCGCGACGATCACCGCGACGGCGATCAGCGCGACCGTGCCGCGTCCGCCGCGGCGCGGGGGTTCGGGCTGCGGGACGCGCGTCGGGCCGTACGGGGGAGTGGGACCGTAGGGCGAGGGATGGCCGTAGTTGGCGGGCGGCGGGCCGTACGGGGGTGTCGCGCCCCACGGGGGGAGCGGGGGCTGGCCGGGCTGGGGGTAGCCGTACTGCTGGGGGAGTGGGGGGAGTGGTGCCTGCTGTGGGGATTGTTGGGGCTGCTGATTCTGCGGGTAGCCGTAAGGCCCCGGCTGCTGTGGGTGCTGGGGCGGCGGCGGTTGGTGCGGCTGGGGTGTCGGCTGCGGGGGTGCCGTCTCCGGGGACGGCGTGCCGATCATCGTCGCCATGCCGTGCACGGCGTTCCCGCCGCCCTCGCCGGGGCCACCGGGCGGAGGCGGTTCGGAAGACGGCTCCGCGGGGCCCGCAGGTGGACTCGCGGGCGGGCCCGCGGGCTTCGAGAACACCAGCTCCGTACGCGCCCCCGGCTCCTCGTGGTCCAGCAACTGCACCGCGTCGGTGCCCAGTTGGGCGAGCAGCGGGCCGGGCAGCCATGGCTCGTCGTCGTCCGGTTCGCCCACCCGGGCCAGGATCTGCGCCGGGGTCGGGCGCTCCGCCGGGTCCTTCTTGAGGCAGTCGCTCACCAACTCCCGCAGCCCCTCGGGGAGTTCGGACAGGTCCGGATCCTCCTGGGCGATGCGGAACATCAGCACGTGCACGGCGGTGTCCGCCGTGCCGAACGGGAGCCGCCCCGTCGCCGCGTACGTGAGCACCGAGCCCAGGCAGAACACGTCGCACGCGGGCGTGACCGCCGTGCCGCGCACCTGCTCCGGCGCCATGAAGCCGGGCGACCCGACCAGGCTCCCGGTCCGGGTGAGCCCGGCGTCGGTGACCGACTCCAGCGCGCGGGCGATGCCGAAGTCGATGACCTTCGGGCCCTCGATGGTGACGAGGACGTTGGACGGCTTGAGGTCGCGGTGGATCAGACCGGCGGAGTGGATGTCCTGGAGGGCGTGGGCCAGACCCGAGCCGAGTATCCGAACCGACCGCGCGGGCAGCGGCCCGTGCGGGCCCGAGACGATGTCCTGGAGCGCGGGCCCGGCCACATAACCCGTGGCCACCCACGGCACCGGGGCCTCGGTGTTCGCGTCGAGGACCGGCGCGGTCCACCGGCCGCCGACCCGCCGGGCGGCGGCGACCTCCAGCCGGAACCGGTTGCGGAACTCGTCCTGTGCGGCGAGTTCCCTGCGTACGAGCTTCACCGCGACCGTACGGCCCCGGTCCGAGCGCGCCAGATAGACCTGCCCCATGCCCCCGGCACCGAGGCGGGCCAGCAACCGGTACGCCCCGATGCGCTGTGGATCTCCTGCAGCCAGCTTCTCCATGGCCGTACGGCCCTCCCCCAAGATGCACAAGCCCAACGCGCAGAGGATAGTGCGGCGTTCGCCGGGCCGCGCGGTCGCGGGCATACAGGCGGTCAACCGCCGATCAGGGCGAGAACTCGCCCCACGGCGCACGAACCAGAACGAACCCGTACGGAAGGAGACTGACGCGACCGCCGATCCGGTTCCCGGCGCCCGGTTTCCTGCCCCTGCCCCTGCCCATGCCCCAGCCCCGGCCTCGTCGGAGGCGGATCGCTCAGTCCGAGCGGGAGCCGAGCGCGTCCATCGACCGTGACAGCCGCTCCAGCACCCGTACGGTCTCCGCGAAGTCCTCCGCTCCCAGCTCCTCGGCGAGGCGCTGCGCGAGAGCCGCGTGGCCGGGGGTGATCTCGCGGATCGCCGCGCGTCCCTCCTCGGTCGGCGTGAGCAGTTTCGCGCGCCGGTGGGCCGGGTTCGGCTCGTACGCCGCGAGTCCGCGCCCGACCAGCAGATCCGCGATCCGCTGCACGCTCTGCCGGGTGATGCCCATCTCGCGGGCGATCCCGGAGACGGGCAGCGGCTGCGGCAGTACGGCTCCGAGGACCTGCCACCAGGCCGCCGTCAGGCCCGCCGGGGCGGCCAACTCCTCCGCGACGGAGAGGAATTGGCCGTTCAGCCGGAAGACGCCGAGCGCGGTCCTGCTGAGCAGCTCCGGGGAGTCGGTCCGGGCGCCGGTCTCCGCCGCCGGCTCCGGCGCCGTCATGAGTTGAGGATCTCGAACGCGCTCGCGTCCGAGTTCTTGAACAGCCGGTACCAGGCGTCCCGCTTCTCGCCCTCGTACACGCCGAGCAGCGCGAAGATCTCGCGGGCGAACGCGACGGGCTCGGTCGGGCCGGCCGTGATCAGGTTTCCGTCCGTGACCGCGTCCGCCTCGCGGTAGTGCTTGCCGCCCTGATACCCGGTGGCGTCCAGGTAGTGGCTGACGGCGCTGGTGTGCGCGCGGTCGTCCAGCAGCCCCTCGCGGGCGAGCCCGGCCGTGGCGCCGCAGATCGCGGCGACGGGGTAGCCCAGGCCCAGGAACCGTCCGGCGGCGCGGGCGAACGGCGCCAGGTCGTCCCCGGTGTCCCAGAGGGAGGCGCCCGGGAGGATGAACACCGCCGTGTGGCCGGGCTCGCCGAGCTGGTCCAGGGCGACATCGGGCTCGACGCGCAGGCCGCCCATGGTGGTGACGGCGTCGGTGGTGGGGCCGACGGTGCGCACGGTGAAGCCGTTCTGGGTGAGGTGCGCGGCGGCGTACCCGGTCTCCCAGTCGGCGAGGGTGTCGTACACGGCGAGGTAAACGGTCGTGCCGGTCATGGTGGCCTCCTCGGCTGTATGGCAGTAGGCTGTCATATCGACAGTGTGCTGTCAATGTCCTGTGGGGCGGGGCCGGGGACCAGGGGGCGGCCTGCGCGGGGCGACAGTCTGCCGAGTCACACCTCCAACACCAGACACGGTGTTCGCTCCCGCCCCCGCCCGCCGCTCTCTACGCTGTTCGCATGACCCCTCACCTCGACGTCAACCCTGTTGGCAATGTCGACCCGAAGGCCGGGGCCGCCGTCAAGGCCGCCGACCGCGCGCACGTGTTCCACTCCTGGTCCGCGCAGGAAGTGATCGACCCTCTCGCCGTCGCCGGTGCCGACGGCTCGTACTTCTGGGACTACGACGGCAACCGCTACCTCGACTTCACCAGCGGTCTCGTCTTTACCAACATTGGCTACCAGCACCCCGTCGTCGTCGCCGCCATCCAGGAGCAGGCGGCCAAACTCACCACCTTCGCGCCCGCTTTCGCCATCGACGTACGCTCCGAGGCCGCACGCCTCATCGCCGAGCGCACCCCCGGTGACCTTGACAAGATCTTCTTCACGAACGGCGGCGCCGAAGCCGTCGAGAACGCCGTACGGATGGCCCGGCTGCACACCGGCCGCCCCAAGGTGCTCTCGGCGTACCGCTCGTACCACGGCGGCACCACCACCGCGATCAACCTGACCGGCGACCCGCGCCGCTGGGCGTCCGACAGCGGCAACGCCGGGGTCGTCCACTTCTGGGCGCCGTTCCTCTACCGCTCCCCCTTCTACGCCACCACCGAGGCCGAGGAGTGCGCCCGCGCGCTCGAACACCTGGAGGCGACCATCGCCTTCGAGGGGCCGGGAACCGTCGCCGCGATCATCCTGGAGACCATCCCCGGCACGGCCGGCATCATGACGCCGCCGCCCGGATATCTCGCGGGCGTACGGGAGTTGTGCGACCGGCACGGCATCGTCTTCATCCTGGACGAGGTGATGGCGGGCTTCGGCCGTACCGGCGAATGGTTCGCCGCCGACCATTTCGATGTCGTGCCCGATCTGCTGACGTTCGCCAAGGGCGTCAACTCCGGCTACGTACCGCTGGGCGGCGTCGCGATCTCCGCCGCCATCGCGGACACCTTCGCGACCCGCCCCTACCCGGGCGGCCTCACCTACTCCGGCCACCCGCTCGCCTGCGCCGCCGCCGTCGCGACGCTGCGGGTGATGGCCGACGAGAAGATCGTCGAGCACGCGGCGCACATCGGGGAGAACGTCCTCGGCCCTGGCCTGCGCGAACTGGCCGACCGGCACCCGTCGGTGGGCGAGGTGCGCGGACACGGTGTGTTCTGGGCGCTCGACCTCGTACGGGACAAGGAGACGCGCGAGCCGCTGGTGCCGTACAACGCGACGGGCGAGGCGAACGCGCCGATGGCCGCCTTCGCCGCCGCGTGCAAGAAGGGCGGGCTCTGGCCCTTCGTGAACATGAACCGCACGCACGCGGCGCCGCCGTGCACCATCACCGAGGGGGAGGCGAAGGAAGGGCTGGCGGTCCTGGACGCGGCGCTGGCCGTGGCCGACGAGCACACGCGGTAGGTCGAGGGCGGCGGGACGGCGACGTCTTCCGCATGCCCGATCTCCGGCCGGTCGATCCCGGCCGGCCGGAGTGGCGGCGCGACCTCGCCCGAGATCGGTCGCGAGGGCCCCTCACGATCCCTGGCTTAAGGTGTGCGAAGCCGGATGAGGGGACGACCACCAATGCCCGCCAGCGGAGCTGTGACCCGCAACACCCTGCGGCAACAGATCGCGGACGCACTGCGTGACGAGGTGTTGGCAGGGCGTTTGCTCCCGGGCGAGGAGTTCACCGTCAAGCACATCGCCGAGCAGTACGGCGTGTCGGCGACCCCCGTCAGGGAGGCGCTGGTCGACCTGAGCGCGCAGGGGCTGCTCGACTCCGACCAGCACCGGGGCTTCCACGTCCACCAGTTCACCGTCGCCGACTTCCGCGCCATGGTCGAGGCGCGGTCGCTGGTCTCCGACGGCATCTTCAGGCGTATCGCGGCGAGCGGTCTCGGGCGGGTGCGCTCCGAGGCGCTGGTGTCGGTACGGCGCCGGGCCGAGGAGGCCGCGCGGGCGGCCAAGGGCGGCGATCTGGACATCCTGATCGGGTACGACCTGCGCTTCTGGCGAGAGCTGACGACACTCGTCGCGAATCAGTACATCTGCGACTTCCTGCACCGCATGCGGGTCCAGGCGTGGGTGTTCTCCGTGCCGTTCCTGCGTGAGGACGACGCCTGCCGCGACTGGCTGTGGAGCGGGCACGAGCAGCTGGTCGACGCGATCACCCTCGGCGACGCGGACGCCGCGCGCGCCGTCGTCGACAACTGCCACGCGCACTCGCTGGCGTGGGCGGACCGGCTCGATCCGGAGCTGGGACGTCCGCGGAGGTGAGCGGGTACGCGATGAGCGGGAGCGGGGGGCCGGGGCCGGGGTCGGGAGCCGCGCCCGGTGCGCCGGGCATACCGGGCGGGGTCGGCGCGGCGGCGGACCTGACCGTCGTCGTCCCCGCTTACAACGAGGAGAACCGGCTGCGCCCCACCCTCGACGCGATCTGCGCGTATCTGCGCGCGGACCCGGAGCGCTGGGGCGACTGGGAGCTGATCGTCGTCGACGACGGGTCGACGGACCGTACCGCCGCGGTGGCGGCCGAGGCGGCGTCGGACGAGCCCCGGGTCCATCTGCTGACGAGCGACGAGAACCGCGGCAAGGGGCACGCGCTGCGGCTGGGCGTCCTGGCGTCGTACGGGCGGCGTGTGCTGGTCACGGACGCGGATCTGGCGACGCCGATAGAGGAACTGGACAGGCTGGACGCACTGCTCGCGGAGGGCGAGGGTGGGGGCGGGTCCGGCGCGGATGACCTGGTGTACGAGGACGGCGAAGACGACGACGGCGAGGACGGCGACGACAACCGGGCGTACACCCCCGCCGCCGCCGTGATCGGCTCCCGCGCCCTCCCCGACTCCCGCATCGACGTGCACCAGCGCCCGCTTCGCGAATGGCTCGGCAGGCTCGGCAACCGCCTGATCCGGCTCGTCGCCGTACGCGGCATACGGGACACCCAGTGCGGCTTCAAGCTCTTCGACGGCGACAAGGCGCGCGCCGCCTTCGCCGCGTCCCGCCTCGACGGCTGGGGCATAGACGTCGAGATCCTGCGCCACTTCCGCCGCGCCGGCTGGCCCGTCGCCGAGGTGCCGGTGCGCTGGTCGCACCAGTCGGGGTCGAAGGTCCGGCCCGCGGACTACGGCCGCGTACTGCTGGAACTCGTACGGCTGCGCACCCGCGTACGCCCGGTGGATCTCGCCGTCGCCGGCTTCTTCCTCCTCGCGTCCGTCCTCCTCTACAAGGGGCTGTGGGCGGACCTGGACCGCGCGTATCTCGCGGACTCGATGCAGGACCAGAACCAGTGGGAGTGGTTCTTCGCCGTCACCGCCGACAACGTCGCGCATCTGCGCAATCCGCTCTTCACCACGTACCAGGGCTTTCCCGACGGCGTGAATCTGATGGCGAACACGGTCATGCTCGGCCTTTCCGTCCCCCTGACCCCCGTCACGCTCCTCTGCGGCCCGACGGTGACATGGGCGCTGGTCCTCACGCTCGGTCTGACGGCGACAGCCGTCGCCTGGTACTGGCTGTTCGTACGCCGTATCACCCGCGTACGCCCGGCGGCGGCCCTCGGCGCGGGGCTCGCCGCGTTCGCGCCGCCGATGATGTCGCACGGCACCGCGCACCCCAACTTCCTAGTGCTCTTCATGATCCCGGTGATCATCGACCGGGCGCTGCGGCTGTGCGAGGCCCGCGACGGGGGCCGGCGCGTCGTACGGGACGGGGTGCTGCTCGGGCTCTTCGTGACGTACCAGATCTTCCTCGGCGAAGAACCGTTGCTGCTGGCGGCGATGGGGATGCTGATCTTCGCCCTGTCGTACGCGCTCGCGCGCCCCGACGTCGCGCGCGCCGCGCTGCCGTCGCTGCTGCGCGGGCTCGGCGTGGCGCTGGCGGTCTGCCTGCCGCTGGTGGCGCTCCCGCTGTACTGGCAGTTCTTCGGCCCGGGGAGCTACCACTCCGTCCTGCACGGCGACAACGCCGGCAACAGCCCGCTCGCCTTCCTGGAGTTCTCGGGCCGCGCGCTGCTCGGCGACGAGACGCGCGCCGACGCGCTCGCCATGAACCGCACCGAGCAGAACGCCTTCTACGGCTGGCCGTTGACCGCGCTCGCCTTCGGGATCGTGGTGTGGCTGTGGCGTTCGGCGCTGGTGAAGGCACTGACGGGCACGGTGCTCGTGGCCGCCCTGCTGTCGATGGGGCAGAGGATACGGATCCCGTTCACGGACGTGGTGCTGCCGGGGCCGTGGCGCGCGCTGGCGCACCAGCCGCTCTTCGAGTCCGTGATCGAGTCGCGGGTGGCGATGATCTGCGCCCCGGCGCTCGGGATGCTGATCGTGCTCGCCGCGGAACGGATCGCGGTCCTCGAACCGCGTACGCACCGGGCGGTGGGGCTGGTCGCGATCGCCGTCGCGCTGCTGCCGATCCTGCCGACGCCGCAGCCGGTACGGGAGCGGGCGGAGGTGCCGCGGTTCATCACGGACGGCATGTACCGGGACTACGTCGCCGAGGGCGAGAGCGTCGTCCCCGTACCCCTGCCGAGCCCCGCCGAGGCGGAGGCACTGCACTGGCAGTCGGCGACGGGCTTCGGCTTCTCCGTACCCGACGGGTACTTCAACGGGCCCTGGGGACCGGAGCGGATGGGCATCTACGGCGCGGCGCCGCGCTACACCTCCAACCTGTTCCGCGACATCCGCTACGGCGCGCGGATCCCGGACATCGGCCCGAGCTGGCGCGCGCAGGCCAAGCTCGACCTGGCGTTCTGGAAGGCGGGCGTGGTGGTGCTCGCTCCGCAGGACAACGACGCGGCGCTGTACGAGGTCGTGACGGAACTGCTGGGGCGGCCGGGGGAGCGATTGGGGGGCGCGTGGGTATGGGATATGCCAAAGGCGCGTTGAGGGCGACGGGTGCCGGTGGTGCCGGTCGTCTTCGCTGATCGCGTTCGCCGCATTACGCTGGCCCGACGGCTGGTTCGTACGTACTCGTACGAACGTGATGGAACAGACGAAACCTGAAGAATCCGAAGGAATCCGTTCGAACTCGTTGGAGAGCGAGCCTCCCTTGGCCTGTGACCTGTGGTTGGTCCCCCTCGTCGATGTGCTGTGCTACAGCCCCGACAATCCCTTCGCCGAAGAGATCGCGGCCTATGACAAGGCACTCGGCGACGCCGGGCTGCCATCCGTTCCCGTCTTCGCCTACATGCCGGGTCTCTCCGGAGATGTCGCACCGGTCGCCGGATTCGACTACGACGCGCTGCATTTCCTGCGCCGCGTGTATCTGCTCCAGATGTGCGGCCTGGCGGTGACGCCCGTGGGTGAACTGGGCGGTGACTACGAGCAGTTGCTGGAGATGTTCGAGGCGACGGCCCAGCAGTCGCATCTGGTCTGGCACTACGACCACGCGGGCGCGTACGTCCCCGTGGACTACGCGTCTCCGCTCTCCAACGAGGAACTGCTCGCGGGCGGCGGCCCGCTGGGCTCGACGCAGGGGCTGCTCCGCGAGCTGGAGCTGGTGGCCCCGTCGATCGGCATCGACCCGGCCAACCCCCCGACCGCACCGGCCCCGCCGCAGGGCCCCACATCCCTGGAGGAACCGGCGGGCCCGATCCCGTACGACGACAGCCCGTTCGCCCGCGAACGCCACGTCTGGCTGGGCCTGCACGCGGCGGCGACGCGGAGCCTGGGACAAGGCTCGATGATCATTTTCAGCTGACGAGCACGTCAGCTGCATGGCGTGTTCTCAATCGCCGGACGGGCTCAAATAAGCCCGTCCGGCGATTGAGGACACACCGCCCACCGGGCGGACCCCGTACACGACCCCCCGTAACGCGCTACCGCACATCCGGCGGTCGCTGCCGCGGCATGTTCGGCCGCGTGCCCGGCGGCAGCGGGAAGCGGCTCGGGGGCGTCCCGCCGCCCTCCGCCCGCGCCGTACCCCCCATCGTCGGCGACTGCGTCACCAGCGGCGCGGGCCCGGACCGGTACTCCACCATCCAGTCCGCCGTCTCCGCCCGTACCAGCTCCGTGACGTCCTCCGAGAACCTCCGCAGCACCCCCAGGCACCGCTCCGCCGCCTCGCTCGCGGTGCCCTCCGTCGGGCCGAGCACCTCCCGTACGCACTCCGACGCCCAGTCGTACTGGAGCGCCTGCAACCGCCGCTGCACCGCCTGAGCCGTCGCGACGTTCCGCATCCAGCCGGACGTCACGCCGAAATACCGGTCGCAGCCCAGACAGGCGGCGGCAAGCAGCAGCGACAGATACCCCCACCCGGTCGCCGTTCCGCCCAGCACCTCCGTCAGGTCCAGCAGCGGCAGCGCCGCGCCCACGACCACGCCGAGCGCCGTCACGGCCCGCAGGGCGCGGGCGCAGCGGCGCTTGGCGACGCGCTCCGCGCGGTAGCGGGCGACCGTGCGGAGCGCGCTCGCCTCGGCCCACCGGTACAGCTCGTCGAGCCGCCGCGCGGGCTCGCTCCAGTCCCCGGTGGGGAAGGCATCGGCGGGCGGGCCCCCGACAGCGCCGCCCGGCAGCGGCCCCGGCACGGGCCCCGGCGCACCCTGCGGCACGCCCTCGTCCCGGGCCGGCCCCCCGGGCTGCATGTCGGGCTGGCTCACCGGGGCACTCCTCTGCGTAGCTGCTGGGCTGAGTGGAAGATGGAGATGTGGGGCGTGGGACGTGGGACGTGGGACATGAGAGGAAAGGGAGACGACGTGGATGCTGATGCGTACCGCACTTCCTACCGCCGAATGGTGGGCCATGCGCCCGGAATCCCGGAGCTTCCACCGCACGGGCGCCGTGATCAGGTAGAGGAGGCGGGCACTCTCACCCGAAAGAGTTCGTTCCTGTGGGGTAGGGCGGCCACCGTGGTGACCACGTAGGCTCGACCTGCCGAACAACCGACGTCGATTTGCCAGGAGTGACCGTGATTCCCGGTGGTGGCCAGCCCAACATGCAGGAGATTCTCCAGCAGGCCCAGAAGATGCAGCAGGACCTCGCGGCGGCCCAGGAAGAACTGGCCGCGACCGAGGTCGACGGCCAGTCGGGCGGCGGTCTCGTGAAGGCCACCGTCAACGGCTCCGGGGAGCTGCGCGGCCTTGTCATCGACCCCAAGGCAGTCGATCCCGAAGACACGGAGACGCTCGCCGATCTCGTCATCGCCGCCGTCCAGGCGGCGAACGAGAACGCGCAGCAGCTCCAGCAGGAGAAGCTCGGCCCGCTCGCCCAGGGTCTCGGAGGGATGCCGGGCCTGCCCTTCTAGCGGGGCGCCTCAGCAACTACCGTACGAGCGGTAAGAATTAACGACTTCCATACGCACCTCGATACGCACCTCGATACGTACCTCAGAGCAGCATCAGGAAAGGCAATCCGTTGTACGAAGGCGTGGTCCAGGACCTCATCGACGAACTGGGCAGACTGCCCGGCGTCGGTCCCAAGAGCGCGCAGCGGATCGCCTTCCACATCCTCCAGGCCGAGCCGACCGACGTCCGCCGCCTCGCGCACACCCTGCTCGAAGTGAAGGACAAGGTCCGCTTCTGCGCGGTCTGCGGCAACGTGGCGCAGGAGGAGCTGTGCGGCATCTGCCGCGACGCACGCCGCGATCTGACGGTCATCTGCGTCGTCGAGGAGCCCAAGGACGTCGTGGCCATCGAGCGGACCCGTGAGTTCCGCGGCAAGTACCACGTGCTCGGCGGCGCGATCAGCCCCATCGAGGGTGTGGGCCCCGACGACCTGCGGGTCCGCGAGCTGCTGGCCCGTCTCGCCGACGGTACGGTCACCGAACTGATCCTGGCCACCGATCCCAACCTGGAGGGCGAGGCCACGGCCACGTACCTCGCCCGCATGATCAAACCGATGGGCCTGCGGGTCACGCGCCTTGCCAGCGGTCTGCCCGTGGGGGGCGACCTGGAATATGCCGACGAGGTCACGCTGGGGCGTGCCTTCGAGGGGAGACGACTGCTCGATGTCTGACGCAACGCTGCACTCCACCACGCAGGACCCGGACGACTTCGCGGTCCAGATCGCCGACCAGGTCGAGAGCTTCATCGTCGCGGTCACAGAGGTGGCGAAGGGCGACGAGCCGGACAGCGCCGTGCCCTTCCTGCTCCTGGAGGTCTCCCAGCTGCTCCTGGCCGGGGGCCGGCTGGGCGCGCACGAGGACATCCTCCCCGACGAGCGGTACGAGCCCGATCTGGGCCCGGAGCCGGACGTCGACGACCTGCGCGAGCGCTTCGCGGCGATGCTGGAGCCGATCGACGTGTACTCGGAAGTCTTCGATCCGTACGAGCCCCGCAAGGCACCGGTCCCGTGCCGGATCTCCGACGACCTGGCCGACATCGTCGCGGACCTGCGGCACGGCATGGCGCACTACCGCGCGGGCCGGACGACCGAGGCGCTCTGGTGGTGGCAGTTCTCGTACTTCTCCAACTGGGGCTCCACGGCCTCGGCAGCACTCCGCGCCCTCCAGTCCCTGGTGGCCCACGTCCGCCTGGACCAGCCCCTCCCGGCCCTGGACGGCCTGGACACGGACCAGGACCTGGGCGAGGACGCGCTCGCGGAGGAGGCGGGCCGGGTGATGGCGGAGGAACTGGGCACGCTGGGCATGCGCAAGGTCGCGGACCCGGCGTAGCGCGGTCCGTCCGCTACCGCTTGACGAGCTGAGCGGGGTCGATGTCGAAGGGGAAGGGCTCGGCGAGCGAGGTGCGTTCGCCGGCCTGCACGAGGCGGTTACGGGCATCGTCGGGCAGGGCCAGGACATCGTCCAGCGTCCAAGGCCCGGAATGATCAGTGGCGGCAACGCCCACTCTCTCTCACCTCTATCGCTCGGGCTCCCTCCAGTGTGCCCTGGTACGGCGGCTCAGCGCCAAGACACTCTGGGCGCCTTGGTCAAGCTGTTCAGCTTTGTTGCGTGACATCCCGGCAGGTGGTCCCGGAGCTTGAGCCTCGGGCTTCGAGCCCTTTTTTAGTTGAGTGGGTGGGAGGGGAGGGAACCGACCCCCCTCCCAACTCCCCCGCTGACCAGTCGAGATGACTTTCTGTGGTCAGTTTGCGCCAGAGCGTATTGACGGTTTAGCGTTCATGGCATTAAGCGGCCCCGGCAGGTGCGGACAACACCAACTCCGGGGCCTGACCAACGGATCGAACGGACTCGATCGTGGATTCCACAGAGTTTAGTGCCGCCCTGCGCGCGCCCGCACACCCCTCGGCCAAGCCCGGCTACGGCAAACGCTCCGCGCGGGGCCAACTCCCGCGTACCAGGACCGATTTCGCACATCTGCGCCCGAGGGAAGCGGCGCTCGCCGCGTACATCGACCGGCTGCCCGAAGGCGCCGCGATCGGCTACAAGCCGCTGGCGGCGAACGTCGCCGACTACGGGCAGCAGGCGTGCGCCAAAGCGCTCAAGTTCCTGTCGCACGAGGGGCATCTGCGGCTGGTGAAGGAACACCTGTGCACGGCGGACAACAGCTTCCGCTGGGTGACGCGGACCTACTTCTCGCGGACGTCGAGGGACGACGACTGGTGGAAGGCGTACGTGGACAGCCTGCGCGGCATCGACCTCACGGAGCTGGAGCGACGCCAGCGCGACACGACCTCGGCGGAAACGGCCGAGACGGCGGAGGAGCCCGTACGGCAGCCCGAGCCGGTCGCTCCCGCCGCACCGTCCGCCGCCTACCGCACCCTCGCCCGGCTCGGGCGTACCGACCCCCGTATGACCCTGTCCGCCACCGAGTGCGCCGCGCTCGAATCGCTCGCCGCGCAGTGGCTGGCGCGCGGCGCGACGGCGGACCACCTGACCCGTTCACTGACCACCGGGCTGCCACACCCCCTGCACAGCCCCGGCGCGATCGCCCGCAAACGACTGGAGAGCAAGATGCCGCCCGAGCCGTACCAGGCCCCCGAGTACATCACCCGAGCCGTGATGGTCTGTATGGGCTGCGAGGAGCCCGACAACGTCGTGACGCTGATCAAGGGCATGTGCCTCGACTGCAACGAGGAGATGGCGGCGTACGACGTGGCCGAGGAGAGGGGCCTGGTCATTGATGCGATCCCGGACACCTTCCGTGCCGTCCCCGCCAAGCAGGAGGTGGCTCGCCGCGCCGATGCCCTGCGCGCGGCGGCCGGCTTCAAGACCCGTCCCATCCCGCGCCCGGCCCACGGCGAACTCGTCCAGGCCTACTCGTCCAACCGCGCGGACCTGCTGCGGGCGGCCGAATGAGCGTCCACGAGATGCCGGTCAGGGCACCATGGAGGGGAGGAGGCGACGCCATGACCCCCAGGACCCCTGCCCGGCCACAGATGTCCGTCGACGAGTTCGAGGAGCTTGCCCGACGCGCGCCAGAGATGGTGCGGCTGGAATTCATCAACGGAAAGGTCCAGGTCAAGCCCGTGCCGGACGGTAACCACGGCGAGATCGTGAAGTGGCTTCAGAAACGCTGCATGCAGTTTCGCCCCGAGCTGTGGTTGTACGCAGAGCAAGGGCTGTGCGTCGATACGTACCGAAAGGGCCGGGCTCGGCCCGATGGAGTGCTCGCACCGGACGACTACTTCGTCGGACAGGGAGAGTGGGCCGAAACCGAAGGAGTCTTGATGGCGGTGGAGGTCACCTCGCGTGACGCGGACACCGAGAAGCGCGACCGCATCGAAAAGCGCGACGGGTTTGCGGCAGCCGGTATCCCCGCCTATCTCCTCGTCGACCGCGACGCCTGCTCCCTGACTGTGCATGCCGAGCCCGAGAAGGGCGAGTATCGCTCGGTCACGATCAGACCGTTCGGTGCCGTCGTCGAGCTTCCCGACCCGGTCGGCATCACGCTGGAGACCGAGAAGCTCAAGGACTACGCGGACTGACGCTCGCCGGACGCGGGCCGAACCCGGGTGGCACGTGGCTCTATTGCGGCAACCAACTCCTGTGGTGGCGCACGCAGTCGGGCATGAGCCGCGAGGAGCTGGCGGCGGCGACGAACTACGCGGCGGCGACGACCCCCGGTCGCTTGCCGGTCGGGTGGGCGCGGGGCGGCAGAGGAGAACGGTACGTGTCATCAGCAGGGTTTCAGGCGGCCGTGCCCGAGATCGATGTCGCCCTCGTGCGGGGGCTGTTGGAGGCGCAGTTTCCGCGGTGGGCCGGGCTGCACGTCACCCCGCTGGCGGACGGGGGGTCCGATCATGTGATCTTTCTGCTCGGCGACGACATGTCCGTACGGCTGCCGAGAGGCGACTGGGCCGCCGGGCAGGCGGAGAAGGAGCACGCGTGGCTGCCGCGGCTCGCGCCCCAACTGCCCCTGGCCATACCCGTACCGCTCGGGCTCGGGGTGCCGGGGCTCGGGTATCCGTATCACTGGTCCGTCACGCGGTGGCTCGACGGGCGCGTCGCGACGGCGGACGGGTTCGCCGATCCCGAGCGGGCCGCCGGTCAACTCGGGGGGTTCCTCAAGGCACTTCAGCGGGTGCCGACGGTGGACGACGGCCACGGCCTGAGCCGGTGGTCGCTCATCGATCGCGACGACGCGACCCGCACCGCCATCAAGGCCCGCACCGGCGGCGTCGCCGCCGACGCCATGACACGCGTGTGGGACGCCGCGCTGGCGGCTCCCGCGTGGGACGCGGCACCCGTCTGGTTCCACGGCGACTTCCACACCGGCAATCTGCTGACCGTCGGCGGGCACGTCAGCGCTGTCATCGACTTCGGCGGGCTCGGCGTGGGCGATCCCGCCTGCGACCTGATGGTGGCCTGGACCACCCTCTCGGCCGAGACCCGGCCCGTGTTCCGCGCGGCGCTCGGTGTGGACGACGCCACGTGGGCGCGCGGGCGGGGGTGGGCGCTGGCCACGGGGCTGAACGCGTACACGCATTACGCGCCGACCAACCCGCGCGTGGCGGCGCAGACCCGCCGGCAGATCGACGAGGCCATCTCCGACGGGCGGGCGGACACCGACACGGAGACCGGCGCGTGGAGGTGACCCTCCGCGTACGCGTCCTGACTCGCGTTGAACCTGGGGCCCAGTTCCTCCGTATAACCCTGATGACGCCTCTGTCGGCGTTCGTTGGCGTTCATCGGCGTTTTACGGAGGCCCCCGTGTTCGGAAAGATCATCCAGTGCGTCGTTGCCGGAGCCATCGCCGCCGGTGGGCTCGCCGCGGCCGGGAGCCTCCCCGCGAACGCCGCCGCCGTACAGGCCCCCGCCGCCACCATCGCCTGCCCCTCCACCGCCTGTGTGCGGCTCGCGAGCGGGCTCGGTGAGGCTGTCCGGGTCGCGCCCGACGGGCCGGGCAGTGCTTACGTCACGTACCAGAACGGCGATCTGCGCGAGGTGGACCTCGTCTCCGGGGGCTCCGTCGTCGTCGCGCGTGGGCTCGGGAATCTCCGGGGCGTCGACGTCCATGGCGGCAGCGCGTACGTCGTCGACTTCGGGGGCAGCGTGCAGCGGGTGGATCTCGGCAGCGGCGCGCGGGAAGTTCTGGCCTCCGGGCTCGGCGCGCTCCAGGCCGTCGTGCACGACGGCGGGAGCGGCAGCACGTATGTCACCGGCGGGGACGGGCAGTTGGTGGAGGTGCGGGAGAGCGGCGGGGCGCCTCGTGTCGTCGCCGGGGGGCTCGGGCTGTCGCAGGGCATCGCGCTCGACGGGAAGGGCAACGCGTACACCGCCGACATGATGGCCGGGCGGGTGCTGCGTACGGAACTGGCCACCGGTGACACCGAGACCCTGGCCTCGGAGACGTACGAGCCGACGTCCATCTCCGTCGGCCCCGGCGGGCAGGTCTACTTCGCCGTGGCGGACCAGGTGACCCGGCTCGACCCGGCCACCGGCCGGAAGACGCACTTCGCGAACATCCGGGGCCTGAACTCCGTCGGATTCACGATGGACGAGCGGGGTGACGCCCACGCCACCGACCTCGGAGGCGGCGGCTCCCTCTGGCGGATTCCCGGCCTGGGCCGAGAGATCCAGGGTTGAGCAGGCGCGTAAGCGGAACCGGAGCAGGTCCAACCGGGCGTGATCAGCGTGTGACCCGGCCCACGTTTCGCGTGGGCCGCCTCATACCGGGCATGCATGTCCAGCGGACAGCCGCAACGCTTCCTGAGTGATCAAGGTGTGAGCCGGGTATCTCACGATGCGATATATCCCAAGCGGAATGCGGCTGCTCGTTAGACTGAGCCGACCGCAGTGATCAACGACTGCGGCATGACTGATCGAGGAGCGCACGTGGGCCTTGTCGTGCAGAAGTACGGAGGCTCCTCCGTTGCCGATGCCGAAGGCATCAAGCGCGTTGCCAAGAGAATCGTCGATGCCAAGAAGAACGGCCACCAAGTGGTCGTCGTGGTATCCGCGATGGGCGACACGACGGACGAGCTGACCGACCTCGCCGAACAGGTGTCCCCGATCCCCGCGGGTCGGGAACTGGACATGCTGTTGACCTCCGGAGAGCGGATCTCCATGGCTCTGCTGGCCATGGCGATCAAAAGCCTGGGCCACGAGGCCCAGTCGTTCACCGGCAGCCAGGCCGGCGTCATCACCGACTCGGTCCACAACAAGGCGCGCATCATCGATGTCACGCCCGGCCGCATCCGTACGGCGCTGGACGAGGGCAACATCGCCATCGTCGCCGGATTCCAGGGTGTGTCCCAGGACAAGAAGGACATCACCACCCTCGGCAGGGGCGGCTCGGACACCACGGCCGTCGCCCTCGCCGCCGCGCTGGACGCCGAGGTCTGTGAGATCTACACGGACGTGGACGGTGTCTTCACGGCCGACCCCCGCGTCGTCCCGAAGGCCCAGAAGATCGACTGGATCTCCATCGAGGACATGCTGGAGCTGGCGGCGTCCGGCTCCAAGGTGCTGCTGCACCGCTGCGTCGAGTACGCACGCCGATACAACATCCCGATCCATGTCCGCTCGTCCTTCTCCGGACTCCGCGGCACCTGGGTCAGCAACGAGCCGCAAGGGGACCAGCAGGTGGAGCACGCCATCATCTCCGGAGTCGCCCACGACGTCTCCGAGGCCAAGATCACCGTCGTCGGCGTTCCCGACAAGCCCGGGGAGGCCGCCGCGATCTTCCGTTCCATCGCGAACGCGGAGATCAACATCGACATGGTCGTGCAGAACGTGTCGGCCGCGTCCACCGGGCTCACCGACATCTCCTTCACCCTCCCCAAGACCGAGGGCCGCAAGGCCATCGACGCCCTGGAGCGGGCGAAGGGCACGATCGGCTTCGAGTCGCTGCGCTACGACGACCAGATCGGCAAGATCTCGCTGGTCGGCGCGGGTATGAAGACGAACCCGGGTGTCACGGCCGGTTTCTTCGAGGCTCTGTCGGACGCGGGTGTGAACATCGAGCTCATCTCGACCTCCGAGATCCGTATCTCGGTCGTCACCCGCGCGGACGACGTGAACGAGGCTGTACGCGCGGTGCACACCGCCTTCGGCCTCGACACCGAAACGGACGAGGCCGTGGTCTACGGAGGCACCGGACGATGAGCGGGAGTCGCGGAAGCGCGGGCCGATGAACGGCCGCCCGACGCTCGCGGTCGTAGGCGCGACCGGGGGCGTCGGCGCCGTCATGCTCCAGATCCTGTCGCAGCACGCGGACGTCTGGGGCGAGATCCGCCTTCTGGCCTCGCCCCGCGCGGTCGGCCGCAAGCTGACCGTACGGGGCGAGGAGACCGAGGTCGTGGCGCTCACCGAGGCCGCGCTCTCGGGCGTGGACGTCGCGCTGTTCCTCGTACCGGACGCCGTGTCCGCCCAGTGGGCACCCGTCGCGGTCTCCCAGGGCGCCGTCGTGGTGGACGCGTCCGCCGCGTTCCGCATGGATCACCAGGTGCCTCTCGTGGTGCCCGAGCTGAACCCGCATGCCGCACGGCTCCGTCCGCGCGGCATCATCGCGAGTCCGGGGTGCGCCACGCTCTCGATGATCGTCGCGGTCGGCTCGCTGCACGCCGAGTTCGGGGTGCGTGAGCTGGTCGTCTCCTCGTACCAGGCGGTCAGCGCCGCCGGGCAGGACGGCGTCGAGGCGCTGCGCCGGCAGCTGTCGGTGGTGGCAGGTACGGAGCTGGGGACGAACCCCGGCGACGTACGGCGCGCGGTCGGCGACATCACCGGGCCCTTCGGCGGGCCGCTCGCGCTCAACGTCGTCCCGTGGGCGGGGTCGCTCATGGCGGACGGCTGGTCGTCCGAGGAGATGGCGATCCGCGAGGAGACCCGGAAGATCCTCGACCTGCCGGATCTGAAGGTCGCGGCGACCTGCGTGCACGTGCCCGTGATCACCACGCACTCGCTCGCCGTGCACGCGCGCTTCGAGGGCGCGGTCACGGTCGACCGGGCGCACGAGATCCTGGCGACGTCGCCGGGTGTGGTGCTGTTCGACAATCCGGCGGCGGGGGACTTCCCGACGCCGGCGGACGTGGTGGGGACCGACCCGACCTGGGTGGGGCGGGTACGGCGTTCGCTGGACGACGAGCGGGCGCTGGAGCTGTTCGTGTGCGGCGACAACCTCCGTAAGGGCGCGGCCCTCAACACCGCGCAGATCGCGGAGGCCGTGGCCGGGGAATTCACCGGCAGGTAGCCGGAGCGCGTAGACGGGGCCCGGGGTGTCGTGATGGGCTGAACCGAGGGCGGGTAGCGCGCGGGGGTTGAGTGGGTGCCCGCCCGCTGGGGCCGCCCGGCGCTTTGTAGGATCTGTGAACGCCCTGTGAGCAAATCGCCGGTCTGTGCCACTTGAACTGGGGTGTTCCGGTGGCGGACGATGCTCATTCGACTTGTTGCAACCACCGGTTGACCGGAAGCGTCTAAGCGGTCGCCCCTCCGTGGTGCCGTAGGCAAAAGGGGCACGTGGGGGAGAACGGTTACGCATGAGGGCAATTGGTGCATCGTCAAATGTGGTGGCGAACGCGTACAACCCTGGGCGGGGGCAGCGTGTCCAACAGGCGTGGCAGAGGTTCTCGATTTCACAGCGGTCGTCCCGGTTCGCGGCACTTCGGTGCGGCCGAGCCGTCGACCCCGCAGGCCCGGTGGTATGCCGGTGATCGCTCCCATGCCAGCGGCGCGCCCGGCCGGTATTCCGGACCGGCGCGAGGGCGCTGACGACGCGATGGCCGCAGGTACCACCGTCGATCATCTGACCGAGACCTACCGACAGCACTACCGCTCACTGCTCGGCCTCGCGGCACTGCTCCTGGACGACACGGCCTCCTGCGAGGACGTCGTCCAAGAGGCTTTCATCCGTGTGCACTCGGCGCGCAACCGCGTACGCGAACCGGAGAAGACCCTGGCGTATCTGCGCCAGACGGTCGTCAACCTGTCGCGCTCCGCGCTGCGCCGCCGCATCCTCGGGCTCAAGCTGCTCTCGAAGCCGATGCCCGACATGGCGAGCGCCGAGGAAGGCGCGTACGACCTGCTGGAGCGCGACGCGCTGATCAAGGCGATGCGCGGCCTCCAGCGCCGCCAGCGCGAGGTACTGGTGCTGCGCTATTTCGCCGACATGACGGAGGCACAGGTCTCCGAGACGCTCGGCATATCCCTGGGCTCGGTGAAGGCGTACGGCTCGCGAGGCATCGCGGCGCTGCGTATCGCCATGGAGGCCACGGCATGAACGGGCACGAGCATGACCAGGACCACGGAAGGCCGGAGGGGCCGGACGGTCCGACGAGCGAGTCGACTGGGAATGGAACTGTGAACCACGGGCCGGAAGAAGAACCGGGCGGAGACCTGCACAGTGTGGACGAGGGCACGCGGGGCGCGGAAGGCGCCGCCGGCGGCGGCCCCCGGGCCGAGGTGACCCGGCAGACGGATGTGACTCAGCCCCAGCTCCTCGCGGCGGTCTTCGGCCGCGGGGAGGGGGGAGCGGGCCCCGGTGACGGCGGCGGCAACGGTGACGGCGGCGGTCACGGTGACGACGGCGGTATCCCCGACGAGTTGGCGCTGCGCCGGCTCCTGCACGGCGCCGTCCAGGAGATCGAGCCGTCGCCCGGAGCCCTCGACCATCTGAGGCGGGCCGTGCCCGCGAGGCGCGCGCGCAAGCGCCAGGCCATCGTCGGCGTCGCCGCGGCGGCGCTGCTGATCGGTACGGCCGTGCCCGCCTTCGTGCATGTCGCCGGCGCCGGCAGCTCCTCGGACGACAAGTCTTTCAACGTGGGCCACGGGGAGCAGGTGCAGGGCGGCACCGGCTCCGACGGCGGCCCGAAGAACACCGAGAAGGAGGGCTCCGACCCCTCCGGCAAGACGGACGACGAACAGGGCGGTCCGGGCGGCAAGGACTCGCCCGAGACGGGCGTCGGCGGGACCACGGGCGGTACGACCGGTGGCTTCGACAACGACCCCGAGAGCAGCTTCACCAGCTCCACCGCCACCTGCGACGCGAGCCAGCTCCAAGTGAGCTCCGAGTCGGGCGAACCGCAGTCCGACGGCACGGTCTACGGCCGCTTCCGTATCTCCAACGTCTCCGGCACCGACTGCTCGGTCAGCGGCCACGGATCCGTCGAGTTCCAGGCGACGGGCGCCGCCGACCCCAGCAAGATCGAAGTGGTGGACCACACCGCGGGTGACCCCGCGACGGACCTGCCCGACCCCTCGCAGGAGGCGACCAGCCTGGTGCTGCCGCCGTCGGGGGCGTACGAGGTGATGTTCGCCTGGGTGCCGACCGACACCTGTCCGACCGACGAGCCGTCACCGGACCCCTCGCCCACGGAGGGCGAGACGGGCGGTGCGACGAACGGCACCGGATCGACGCCGATCGAGCCGGAGCCGGAGCCGCAGCTCGGCAGCGACGACGGGGCGCCCGAGGACGGCAGCATCGACGTCGTACACACGCCGGAGTCCGGCTCGGAGTCGGCCGCGACGACGATCGACAACGCGTGCGCGGGGAAGATCTACCGGACGGGTGTGCTGGAAGCGTCGTAGGGCCCGCTTGCCTTCTTCGGGTACGAGGACGGACGTGCCGGAGTTACGCCGCCGTCTCCAGGCCCAGCGCGCGGTCCTTGATCGCCTCGGTCTCGCGCCGGAACAGCCGGAACCACATGAAGATCACGAACGCGACGAAGACGAACCACTCGCCCGTGTATCCCAGGTTCTGGAACGCCTTCAGGTCGAGCCCGCTGCCCTGGGGCGCCTGCGCCGGTACGGGCGTAAGACCGGCCTCGGGCTCGGTGACCGTGACCCAGGCGTCGTACACCGCGTACGGCACGAGATTGACCAGCGACGCTCCGCTGATGATGCCGACCTGCCCGGCCGGCAGCCCGCCGCGGGAGTCGGCGCCTTCGGTGCCCGCGTTCTCCGGCGCCTGGAGCGCGCCGGTCACGCTGACCTCGCCCTTCGGCGCGGGGGGCACGGCCTCGCCGGCCGGCACCCAGCCGCGTACGACGGGCAGCGCCCTGCCGCCGTCGGTCCGCAGGAGCGCCAGCACGTACGAGCCGGACTTCTCGTCCAACTCCCGGTTCGGGACGATGAGTTGATCCGCGTACGTACCGGTCGCCGTGGCATGCCGGCCCGAGGTCTCCTGATCGACGGGCAGCAACTCCGTGAGCGGCGCGGCGGCCCGCTTCCCCGGGTCGGGCGCGGCCTCGGCGCTCCGGTGCGAATCGACGCGGTCCTCGAAACGGCCGAGCTGCCAGGTCCCCATGAAGACGCAGAAGGGGATGGCGAGCAGCACGAAGACATTGATGCCCCACCAGCGGGGCGTCAGCAGAAACCGGTACACCCCTCTACGGTACGCAGCGCCCGCGCGGGCCCTGGGGGCGGGTTCGCGCACGAGGTGCCGTGCCGCGTTCCGGGCCCGCGAAGATCCGCGGGACAGGGCCTCCCCACGGACGGACCGCGCGGGCGGCCCCGTCCGGCGCGGGACGGGGCGGGACGTCCTACCGGAGGTGCCGCTCCGCGAAGTCCAGCTCCAGCCGGACCTGCTTGATCCGCTCCTCGACCACCAGGGACCCGTGCCCGGCGTCGTACCGGTACACCTCGTGTGCCGCCCCGCGTGCCGCCAGCCGGTTCACATAGTTCTCCACCTGCTGGATCGGGCAGCGCGGGTCGTTCAGGCCGGCCGAGATGTAGACCGGCGCGCGCACGGCGTCGACGTACGTCAGCGGCGACGACGCCTCGTACCGCTCGGGGACCTCCTCCGGCGTGCCCCCGAGCAGTGTGCGGTCCATGGACTTCAGGGCCTCCATCTCGTCGTGGTAGGCCGTGACGTAGTCGGCCACCGGTACGGCCGCCAGCCCCACCGCCCACGCGTCCGGCTGCGTGCCGAGGCCCAGCAGCGTCAGATAGCCGCCCCACGAGCCGCCGGAGAGCACGAGCTTCGCCGGGTCGGCGAGCCCCGAGGAGACCGCCCACTCGCGCACGGCCGCGATGTCCTCCAGCTCGATCAGGCCGACGCGGTGCTTGAGCGCGTCCGTCCACTCGCGCCCGTAGCCGGTGGAGCCGCGGTAGTTGACCCGTACGACCGCGAAGCCGTGGTCCACCCAGGCCGCCGGGCCCGCCGTGAAGGAGTCCCGGTCGTGCGCGGTCGGCCCGCCGTGGATCTCGAAGACCGTCGGGAACGGCCCCTCGCCCGCCGGCCGCTGCACCAGCGCGTGGATCCGGCCGCCCGGCCCCTCCACCCAGACGTCCGTCACCGGCACGGAATCCGGCGCTTTCGCCCCCGGCGGGTCGAGCACGACCTCACCCGACGTGGACCGCACCACCGGCGGGTGGGCCGCCGACGACCACAGATACTCCACCGATCCGTCGGGCCTGGCCGTCGCACCCGACACCGTCCCGGCGGGCGTCGTGACCTCGATCAGCGCGCGCGTCGCGAAGTCGTAGCGCCACAGCTCGCTGCGCGCCTCGAAACTGTGCACGATCAGCAGGGCGGACCCGTCCGGATACCACTCGGCCGATACGTCTCCGGGCAGCTCGATCGCCAGATCGGTCTCCTCGCCGGTGGTCACGTCCCACACGACCGGCTCCCAGCGGCCGCGCCGCTGGTGTCCGACGAGAAGGCGGGTGTCGCCGTCGACCGGCGCGAAACCGAGGACGGACAGGCCCAGTTCGAGCTTGCCGCCCTTGGTGTCGTCCAGCTCGGCGACCGTCGTGCCGTCGAGGCGGACCACGCGCAGCGCGGAGTGCATCGCGTCGCCGTGCTCGGTGTGCTCGACGGCGATGAGCGTCCCGTCGTGCGACAGGTCGCCGACGCCGGCGGACTCGCGGTGGCGGTAGATCTCGACCGGGGCGCCGCCGGCGGTCAGGACATGGATCGTCGAACCGTCCTCGTCCGTGGAGCAGCCGACGACCGCCGTCCCGTCACGGCCGAGGGCGAGTCCGCTGGGGTAGGCCGGGTCGATGCCGGGGGCGGCGGGCTCGTCGCGGCCGGCGGGCTTGTCGGGGCCGGTGGGCTCGTCGGCGCCGTCGCCGAAGGGCTGCCGCTTCCAGACGCCGAACTCGTCGCCGTCGGTGTCGCTGAACCACCAGATCCACCGGCCGTCGGGGGTCAGCACGCCGTCCGTGGTGCCGTTCGGGCGGTCGGTGACCTGCCGCTGGGCGCCGGTGGCGCGGTTCCACGCGTACAGCTCGTACGTGCCCGTCGCGTTCGACACGAACAGCGCGCGGTCGGGCGCGTCCTCGGCCCACTCGGGCAGCGAGACGCGGGGAGCCCGGAATCGCTTCTCCCAGTCGGGCGCCGCGTCGGGCCCCGCCGGGTCGTGTGGCTGGTGGTGGTCGTTCTTCTCAGTCATACGCCCCATTCTGCGTCTCCGGAGGGGCCCTACGGGGTCCACGCGGGAGATCTGCCGAGCGTGACCAGTACGAGGTCGAAGGGCCGACCGGGCCGGGCGCCCCGAGTCCGCGCGGGGCTGAAGGCCGCGCCCGGGGCGAGCCGCCGTTCGTCGTCCGGCACGAGGCGCGCGAGCGCGAGGGCTGCCTCGGCGATGTCGTCGTCCGGCTGCAAGTCGAGGCCGATGGCCCTGGCGATGTCCCAGGCGTGGACGGCGTGGTCCAGGAAGTGGAATCCGACGGCGACGGTGGCGGGGAAACGCCTGGGATGTCTCGCGAGTCGCCCGTCCATCGATGGCCCCGACCCGAGGAGAACGTGGCATGGACTTCGCTATGACAGCTGTCCGTACGGCCCTGAACAGCGCGTCCTACGTGTCACCGCGGCTCGCCGGCAAGGCCGCCTTCCGTCTCTTCCGGGTCCCGCGGGGTCGGGGCCGTCTGAGGCCCGGCGAGCGCCCGGTGATGGAACGGGCCGAGGTGGGTGAGATCGCCGTCGGCGGGGAGAAGGCTGTCAGTTACCGATGGGGGACCGGCGAACGTCCGGTACTGCTGGTGCACGGGTGGGAGTCGCGGGGCTCGCGCTTCGCCGCGCAGGTCACCGAGTTGCTGGAGCTCGGCCTCAGCCCCGTCGCCTTCGACGCGCCCGGCCACGGCGAAGCGACCGGCGAGAGCATGACGATTGTCGATCTGCGCGACATCGTCGCCTCGCTGGACGCGGCGCACGGACCGTTCGAGATGGTCGTGGCGCACTCGCTCGGTGTCACCGCGACATTCGTCGCCGTCCAGGAGCGCGGGGTGCGGACGGAGCGGATCGTGGCGATCAGCGGGGTGCCGGACTTCGCGTATCTGGTGGACCGGTTCTGCGCGCGGCTGGGGCTGCGGGCTCGGCTGAACTCCGAGCTTCGGGGCCGTATCGAACGGGAGTTGTTCCCCGGCGAGGAGGACATCTGGTCGCGCTTCTCGGTCCGGGGTGCGGCGGCGGAGGCGGGGCGGCGGCTGTCGGTCCTGGTCGTCCACGACGAGGACGACGACCTGGTCGATCCGTCCACTCGCACGCTCTCGCCGATGCGCTGGGCGAGCGTGCGGAGCTGGTCGTCACGCGCGGGCTGGGCCACCGGCGGATCCTGGGCGACCCTCAAGTCACCGCGACGGTAAGGGACTTCGTGGTCAGGGAGGGGACGGGGCGAGCGGCAGCGGAGCCGGATCGGTCGCCACAGCCCGCAGCCGGTTGAGGATGGCCTTGGCGGCCTTGGCGTAGCAGCTGAAGTCGTCGTGCAGGACGGACTCGGCGTTGGCGCCTTCGAGGAGCGACACGAGCTCGAAGGTGAGCTGGGGGATGTCGGTGTCGTCCCGTACCTCGCCCGCCTGCCTGGCGTCCTCGATGTTCTGGCTCACGAACGCGACCCAGTCGAGGCGGGCCCGCGCCACCGCGTCGTGGACCTTGCCCTCGCGTGCGTCGTACTCGGCCGAGACCGAGTAGAAGAAGCAGCCGCCGGGGAAGACGCGGCTTTCCGAGTACCTGAGCCATCCGTCGCACAGCTGCCGCACCCGGTTCAGCCCGGGGGGCATGTCCAGGACGGGCCGCACGACATGGTCGACGTAGACCTTGGCGGCGGCGCGGACGGTGGCGAGCTGGAGCTCCTCCTTGGAGCCGAACAGCGCGAACACCCCGCTCTTGCTCAGTTCCAGCTCACCGGCCAGCCGGCCGAGCGACAGACCCCCGAGACCTTCGACCGAGGCGATCCGGACGGTGTGATTCAGGATCAGTTGGCGGGTCTGGTTCCCGCGTGCGATGCGTCCGTCGGTGCTCGTGGCTGTCACACGTCCAGTGTACTAACCGTACGACCGTGCGGTCATTGCCCGCGTCGACGGTTCGGGGGTCCTGACCGAGGCCGATTGTCAGTGGTCCGGTGCAGACTTCGGATATGACCGAGCTTCGAGGGACGAGTGGCGGCACGGGACCGGTCGCGGTGGTGACGGGGGCGGCGCAGGGCATCGGCCGGCGGGTGGCCGAGGTCCTGGCGGGGGAGGGGTACGCGCTGGCCCTGGCCGACATCGTGCACCCGGTGGACACCCTCGCCGCCGTCCGCGCGGCCGGGGCGGAGGCGGTGGCCGTGGTCGGGGACGTCGCGTCGGAGGAGTACGTGACGCGCCTCGCCGACCAGGTCCACGGGGCCTTCGGCCGGGTGGACGTGCTCGTCAACAACGCGGGTGTCTCCCTGCTCGTACCGGCCGAGGAGACCACGGCCGACCAGTGGCGGCGGGTCCTGGAGGTCAATCTCACCGGCCCGTTCCTGCTGTCCCGCGCGGTGGGCCGGCTGATGCTGGCCGCGGGCGGCGGCTCGATCGTCAACATCGCGTCGATCGCGGGACTGCACGGAGTCTCCGACCGCGCGGCGTACAACGCGAGCAAACACGGCCTGATCGGCCTCACGCGCACGCTCGCGGGCGAGTGGGGAGGCCGGGGCGTACGGGTCAACGCGGTCTGTCCGGGCTGGGTGAAGACCGAGATGGACGCCGCCGACCAGGCGTCCGGCGGGTACACGGACGGGGACATCGTGGAGCGGGTGCCGATGGGACGGTTCGCGGCGCCGGACGACATCGCCCAGGCGGTGGCGTTCCTCGCGGACCCGGCGCGCAGCGGTTTCGTGAACGGCACCGCGCTGCCGGTCGACGGCGGCTGGACGGCGGACGCGAGCTGGACGTCACTGCGCCTGCGCAAGCGCTGACCGACGCGAGAACGCTCTTTATCGGAGGCCGCCGGGCCCCCGCGGCTGGGGCGGCGGCACCGGGACGGCGGCCCACATCACGCCGTCCACGGGCCGGTGACCATCCTGCTCACGCGGTTGGAGGCGAACGACCCGGTCCCGTCGACCCCGCTGCGCGACTTCTGGCGGTACGCGGCCCGACCGCGCGTCGACTTCCGCGCGCCCGCCGGCACGCCCGCCCGCCCGTTCCCGTCAGCGTCGACGGCCCCGTCCCCGTGCCTGCCACCCGGCTCCGACGCCGGCCACGTGCAGGGCGACGAGGGTGAATCCGACGAGCATGAGACTCGTCGTACCGAAAATGACCTCGGTCGACGTCTTGGTGGCGTTGATGATGAAGGCGATGAAAAAGACCACAGCCGCCGCTATCGCGAGCATTCGTTCTCTCCTGCCGTTTCTGCCGACTCTTTCGGCGTATGGCCAACCAGGACCGGAATGACGGTGGTTGGGTCGTTGCCGACCGTGTGCCCCGGAGAAATCCCCGCAGTCCTGCGAGACTGTCGCGATGAGCGAAGTACGCACGGCCCGCGGCGTTCTGGGAGTGGTGGCTTCGGCGGCCGGCGGGGTGGCGTCGCTCCGCACCGGCCTGGTCGAACCGGCGATGGCCCGCGGCTGGCAGGTGGCGGTGACGCTCACCCCGGCCGCCGGCCGCTGGCTCCGGGCGAGCGGCGAACTGGCCCGCCTGGAAGCCTTGACCGGCCTCCCGGTCCGTGACCAGCCCCGCCTCCCCACGGACCCCCGCCCGCACCCGCCGGTGGACTGCTTCGTCGCCGCCCCGGCAACGGCCAACACCGTCGCCAAACTCGCCCTGGGCATCGCCGACAACCAGGCCCTCACCCATCTCACGGAGGCCCTGGGCACCCCCGGCCTCCCGGTGATCGTCTTCCCCCACATCAACGCGGCCCACGCCCGCCACCCGGCCTGGCCCACCCACGTCGCCGGCCTCCGCCAGGCCGACGTTCATCTGATCGAGGGTCCGGACGTCTGGCCCCTCCACGAGCCCCAGGCAGCCCCGCCGGACCGCGAACTTCCGTGGGCGGCGATCCTGCGGGCGGTGGACAGCGCGACGAGGTGATTACGCGGCGACCTCCTCGGATGAGCGGTGCGGGCGGTTCGTGGTGCTCTGTCGGTGTGACGTGATAATCACTTCCCAGGGGAAGTTGATCTGCGGTCGTTGCCGGGGGGCGCGCCGGATCAGGCACGAAGCATCAGACACGACGCATCAGACATGAGGGGGCCGTCATGAGTTTCTTGGGGCGTTTCACCAGACCCGCGCCGCGTGTGGACGCGGACAGCTGGGACCCGGACCTGGCGCGGATGCGCGCCGCTGCCGTCAGGCGGGACTGGCCCGCGCTGCGGGAGCGGTTGGCCGGCATACCCGACGGGCAGGAGCGCACCTGGCTGTTGGCGAGGGTCGCCGATGTCGAGGGGATCGAGACGTGGATCCCGGCGGTCGTCGCGGCGGAGCCGGACTCGGCACTCGCGCTGCTCGTGTCGGGCGCCCACAGGGTCAGTTGGGCGTGGGAGGCGCGGACCGGGTACCGAGCGGTGCATGTCTCACAGGAGCGGTTCCGGACCTTCCACGAGCGGTTGCGCGTCGCCGAGGAGGAGTTGTACGAGGCGGCGGAGCGCGAACCGGACTGGGTCACTCCGTGGTACTTCCTCCAGCGGGCCGGGCGCGGACTCCAGGTCGGGCAGGAGACCTCCCGGCTCCGTTTCGAGGCGGCCGTCAGAAGGTGCCCCGAGCACCTCGGGTCGCACGAGCAGCAGTTGCAGCAGGTGTGCTCCAAGTGGAGCGGCTCGCACGAGGAGATGCACGCCTTCGCGCGTACGTCGATGCTGAAGGGTTCCGAGGGCGGTCCGCTGGGTGAACTCGTCGCGCTCGCACACCTGGAGCACTGGCTCGAACTCGACGGGGGCGAGGACATGGCGTACATACGCCGTCCCGATGTCGTCGCGGAACTGCACGAGGCCGCCGACCGTTCCGTACGGCACCCCGCCTACGGGCGCCCGCGCGACTGGCTCTCCACGTACAACACCTTCGCCATGGCCTTCTCGCTGGCCGGGGAGAAGAAGGCGGCGGCGGAACTCTTCAACGCTCTTGAGGGGCGTGTCACCGAGTTCCCCTGGGAGTACCTCAGCGGTGACCCGACGAAGGCTTTCAGCAAGTGGCGTGCCAAGGCCGGCGGCTGAACCGCCCCGGTCTCCCACCTACTCCCGACGTTCACCCCTTGCCAAGGAAGCCCCTCAAGTGCCCAACTCCGAGACGTCCCACACCTTCCAGGTCGATCTGCGCGGCCTGGTGGACCTGTTGTCCCACCACCTCTACTCCAGCCCCCGTGTCTATCTGCGTGAGCTGCTCCAGAACGCCACCGACGCGATCACGGCCCGGGGGGCCCGCTTCCCCGGTGCCCCCGCGACCATCACGGTCCACACCGGGGACACGCTCACGGTGACCGACACCGGTATCGGTCTGACCGAGGCCGACGTGCACACCTTCCTCGCCACCATCGGACGGAGCTCCAAGCGGGCCGCCGAGGGCGAACTCGAAGCCGCGCGCGGGGACTTCATCGGCCAGTTCGGGATCGGGCTGCTGGCCTGCTTCGTCGTCGCCGACGAGATCACCGTCGTCAGCCGGTCCGCCACCCACCCCGACGCGCCGGTCGTGGAGTGGCGCGGCCACTCGGACGGCCGGTACACCATCCGTACCCTGCCCTCGCGCGAGCACCCGGAGCCCGGCACCACCGTACGGCTGACGCCCCGCGCGGACGGCGCCGAGTGGACCCGTCCCGACCAAGTGACCGCCCTGGCACGGCACTACGGCGGCTTGCTCCCGTACGAGGTCACCGTCGTCGACCCCCGCGGCGGCACCGACCGGATCAACGGCACACCGCCCTGGGAACGCCGGCACGGCTCCCCGCTCGCCCGCCGGGACGCGCTGGCCGAGCACTGCCGTACGACCTTCGGCTTCACGCCGCTCGACACCATCGACCTCGACCTGCCGGCGGCCGGACTGCGCGGTGTCGCCTACGTACTGCCCACCGCCGTCAGCCCGTCGGAGCGCGCGGGACATCGCGTACACCTCAAGGGCATGCTGCTGTCCGACCACGCGGCGGAGCTGCTGCCGGAGTGGGCGTTCTTCGTCCGCTGCGTCGTGGACGCCACCAGCCTGCGGCCGACGGCCTCCCGCGAGGCGTTGTACGAGGACGAGACGCTGGCCGCGATCCGTGACGCGCTCGGCGTCCGTATCCGCGACTGGCTCACCGCTCTGGCGGCCAGTGACCCCACGCTCCTGCACCGGTTCATCGACACCCACCATCTCGCCGTCAAAGCGCTGGCCCGCTACGACGACGAACTGCTGCGGATGCTGCTGCCCTGGCTGCCGTTCGAGACGACCGACGGCAACGTCACGCTGGAGGAGTTCGCGCGCGCCCACCCCACGATCCTGGTCACGCGCAGCGTCGAGGAGTTCCGGCAGGTGGCGCCGATCGCCGCGGCCGCGGGCCTGGGCGTCGTCAACGGCGGTTACACCTACGACCGGGACCTGGTGCACCGGCTGCCCGAGATCCGGCCGGGCACCACCGTCACGGACCTGGACCCCGCGACGGTCACCGCGCACCTGGACTCGGTCGACCCGTCCGCCGAACTGGCCGCGGCGGCGTTCCTCACCGTCGCCCGTGAGGTGATCGGCGCGTACGACTGCGACGTCGTGCTGCGCAGCTTCCACCCCGTAACGGCGCCCGCGCTGCTCCTGGACAACCGCGAGGCCCGCCACGAGCGGACCCGGGCAGACCTGGCCGAGGGGAGCGACGGGCTGTGGGCCGAGATCCTCGGCTCGCTGCGGGCCGAAACCCCCCGGGCGCAGCTCGTCCTCAACCACCTCAACCCGCTCGTGCGCCGCGCCGCGACGATCGCCGAGCGAGGACTGGCCGTCACCGCCGTCGAGGCGCTTTACGGGCAGGCACTCCTGATGACCCGCCGCCCGCTCCGGGCCGCCGAGAGCGCCCTGCTCAACCGGGCCTTCATCGGCCTGCTCACCCACGCCATGCACGAACAGGGCACCGCGCCCGAGCCCCGGAAGGAGCAGTAATGCTGGAGACCCCGGAGGCCGTTCTCGACGGGCTGCGAGAGAACAACGGACGCCCATACGGACTGGGGCGCAACGTGACGGCCGAGGAACTGCTCGAAGCCGCCGAGCAGTTCGACGAACCCGGTCTTCTGGCGACGGCGCTGCTGGAGCTGATGTCCGCGTACGAGTACAGCGGCGAGCACCGCAAGGCGCCGGTCGTCTTCGCCCGCGTTCTGAAGCTCCAGGACAGCGAGCCCGAGGCGTTCAGCGAGGGGGAGGCCAACCAGGTCCTCTGGCGCTTCAAGTGGGTGACGACCTCGCTGCTCCAGGTGCCCGATGTCCCGCTCGCCGCGATCCGGGGCTGGACGGACCAGATGCGGGACCGCTACCGCGCGGCCGGACACGGGATGCAGCCGGTGGCCGCCATGCGCCACCGGGTCGCCACACACACCGGAACGGAAGCCGCGTCGGCGTACGACCTGTGGGTGACCCGCCCCCGCGAAGCGCTCAGCGACTGCGTGGCGTGCGAGACCCGGCACCGGGCGCTGCACCACGTACGCGACGGGGACGACCAGCGCGCGCTGGAGATCTGGCAGCCGGTCTTCGACGGCGGGCAGACGTGTGCGGAGGAGCCGTACGTCAGCCAGGCACACGCACTGCTGCCGCTGCTGCGCCTCGGCCGCCTCGACGAAGCGCGCTCGCACCATCTGGTCGGCTACCGGTTCGCCCGCGGCAAGACCGGACTGGCCGAAGAGGTCGGCCTGCACATCGAGTTCAGCGCGCTGTCCCGCAACGAGGGCCGGGGGCTGGAGATCCTCGCCGAGAACCGGGCACTCTTCGATACCACCGGCGCCCCGCTCTCGCTGATCGGTTTCCTCACCGGGGTCGAGGTGCTGCTGAACCGCCTGGTCGCGGACGGGTACGGCACCACGGTCGTCGCGGGGCCGCTCGGGCGGAGCTGGACGGCGGAGAGCCTCCTGGCCCATGTCGCCGGCGAGGCGGACGCCCTGGCGGCGGCCTTCGACGCGCGCAACGGCACCACCGCGATCGGCGACCACCGCCGTCTGCGGGTGGGCCGGCCGGCGCTGCTGGCGGAGCCGTTGCCGCTGGGGCTGCGGACGGCTGCCGCTGCCGCGGTGCCTGGCGTGCCGACTGCCGCGCCGGTCTCCTCGCGGGAGATACCGGACGACTTCGTGGCGCTGGTGACCCGCGCCCGCGAGATGGCGGCGCAGGCGCATCCGGGCGACACCGCGCTGTGGGAGCGGATCGCGGAGCGGGTGGCGGCGGACGACCACGTACACGATCCGGAGCTGGGCGGGGAGGCCCGGCTGCGGGCCGAACTCGCCGAGCAGCGTGGCTATGCCGCGTACGAGGACGAGCGCTGGGCGGAGGGTGACGCCGCCATGGCGGAGGCGGCGGAGTTGTACGGGAAGGAGCCCGGCCTGCGGTGGTACGCCCTGGCGGCGCGGGCCCGCCTGGGCTCGTTCGCCTGGCGTGCCGCGCAGGAGTCGGGCGACTTCCCGTCGTGGTCGGACCTCGACGAGCTGCTGCGCGAAGCGGAAGAACTCCTGCTTTCGACGGCGGACGCGGCGGCCGATACGGCGGGCGCGGCCGGTCTTCCCGAAAAATACCTCACGGTGCTCCAGTGCCGGGCCTTCGCCGCCCACGCGGAGATGGCGGCGGCACTGCCCGACGTCCCCGAGCCGACGCGTAGGCGGTTCGAGACCGCGACGGAAGCGGTGATGTCCGAGGCCGCCCGGTTCGGGATGCCTCATCTGGCTGTCGGCGTACGTATGTACTCCGCCGACATCGCGGCGCGCGGCGGCAGCACGGACGAGGCGGTCGCGGAGCTGCGCACCTGCCTGGACATCCTGGAGGCGAACGGCAGACCGTGGCGGAAACCGCGGCTGGAGGCCCAGCTGGGGCAGTTCCTGCTCCAGCAGGACAAGGCCGAGGAGGCGGTGGCGTCCCTGCGGCAGGCGCTGGCGGGCGCGGCACGGTTCGACGACTCGTCGTTCCCCGTCGCGTACAGCTGCATGCTGCTGGGCCACGCTTCCACGCACACCGGCGATCTGCCGGGCGCGGTCCGCCATCTGTCGGAGGCGGCGTCCCGCTTCGACAGGGACGGCGACGACGGCGGGGCGGCGGAGGTCCGGCTCCAACTCGCCGACGTCCTGGGCCGGTCGGGACAGGCGGCGGACGCCGTCGCGATCCTCGAATCCCTCGTCCTGGACGAGTCCTCGGCGGCGCTCGACGAACGGCTCCAGGCGCAGATCCGGCTCAACCTGGCGCGTGGGCTGCGGGAGTTGGAGGAACTCCAGGCTGCCGCCGAGCAGTTCCAGCTGCTGACCGAGACCGTCGCGGCCTGGGACGACAAGGTCACACAGACGCTGATCTTCTCCGAAGCCGCGGTCGCCCTGGCAACGGCCGACCGCTGGGACCCCGCCCGCACCGCGTACGAACGCGCCCTGCTCGCACACCGCGACGCCGCCCTCCCGAGCCAGGCGGGCCTGATCGCCGAGATGGCACGGGAGTTCGCGGGCCTCACCATGGCGTCCGAAGGACCCGACGGCATCGGGACGGCCCTCGGCCATCTCACCGAGGCCGACGAGACCCGCGCCGCGGTCGCCGAGGACGCCGAGGACTTCGTCCACTGGTACGAGGCCGGAGCCACCGCCTACCGGCGCGCCCGCGCGCTCGCGGTGGCCGAGCGCTTCACCGAGGCGCTGGCCGAGATGGAGCGCGCCGTCGCCGCGTACGGCGAAGGCGGCCCGCAGGGCGAGACACCCCGCGCCGAGGCGGTCCGCGTCGCGGCGCTGATCGAGGCGAACGGCCTGAACTCCCCCCAGGCGGCGGTGACCCGCCTCGACGCGGCGATCAGCCGCTGCGAGAAGGCGGGCCTTGCGCAGGCGACAGAAATCCTCGCGAACCTCCGCAAGGACCTCGCGACCCACGCCGCGAAGTGACGCGGTCAGAGCGTGGCGATGGGGTTGACCGGGACGCCGGCCGGGCGGCGGACGCGCGTCGATGCTGATTCCCGGTGACGGCGTGCCAGGGGTCGGCGTGCTCGGCCATCCGAGCCGTACCACCAGCGCGTCGCCCGAACTCACCTCGACCCCCTGGAGCGGCCGAACTGCGCCAGTGAATGCAGGGCCGAAGTCGTAGACCGCCGGTCCCGGTTGTCGGTCCAACTGCCAAGCCGCCCGAATCCGTCCTTTCGGACTCCGTTGTCAGCGGCTGCCCCTACGGTTGAGCGAGGGCCGAGCGCCTTGTTGTTGCCTGAGGGGGGATGCACATGCGCAGGGTGCCGCCAGACATGTTCCGGTTCACCACAGGCGACCGGGCCGAGCTCTACGGGGCGATCCTGCAAGCGTTCGGTGCGGCCAACGAGCGCTTGGAGACCGCGCTCGGGCTGGATGACTTACGCGGACGACTGCGCACGGTGGGATGGCTGGACGCCATCGCGGACACGGATTTGCACGAGGCGCTGAAACAGCTTCGGAGCTGGGGTCTGCTGGACGTCGTTCAGAACCACGCGGAGAACTATCGCACTGCGGAGGACTACGAGCGACGTAACCTCCAGTACTCCCTGACCCGGCCCGGTGAAGCCGCCTTTGCCGGCGTACAGCACGCTCTGTCGGTCCTCGCCTCGACCGGAGCGCTTCAGACCGCTGTGCTGGAGGCGATCACCGATCGGCTCGACGAGTTGTACGTCCTCGCAGGTGAGCCGACGTCCTCGGATCGCAGGATCTTCAGCACCTTGCAGGAGCTGGAGGGCCATCTGGAGGCCCTGCTGGACAACACCAAGGCGTTCAACGGCGAACTTCAGCGGTTGCTGCGAGCCGAGGGTGCCGACCTCAGCGTCTTCCGCGAGGTGAAAGCCGCCACGGTGGCGTACCTCCAAGAATTCCTGGTCAATCTCGACCAGCGCGGATACGGCGTGGCCTCCGCCGTCGCCCGGGTGGAGGAGAGAGGAATCGCGACGCTGCACGAACGGGCTCTGCGCGGAGCCGAGTTGCCGCCCTCGGCGGGTGACGACCCTGGGCCCGTATGGCTGGAGCGGCGGCGGGCACGTTGGGCGGGGCTGCGCGCATGGTTCCTTCCCCCGGACGGGGCTCGGCCGAGAATGGATCAGTTGCATGATGTCGCTCGGCGGGCCATCGTCTCGCTGCTTCAGGTGCTCGACCGGATCAGCGAGTCACGTCGCCGGTCGTCGAGCGCCGTACAGGACTTCCGGGAGCTCGCCCGCTGGTTCGCCGCCGCTCCCGCCGAAGAAGATCTTCACCGTCTGTGGACAGTGGCCTTCGGCCTTGGCCCGGCTCGCCATGCCCACCTCGCTCACCCCGACCCGGAGACGGTTCCGTCCTCCGCGAAGTGGGCGGAGGCTCCGCCGGTCGAAGTGTCGGCCCTGCTCCGTACAAGCGGTCGCACGGAGCGCTTCTCTCGTACGGGCAAGGTCCGGGACATTGCTGCCGTCAAAGCCGCGCGGACGCTGCGAGCTCGTCAGGAACGTATCGACCTTCAGGAGGCGTGGCGTGTTCTGAAGACCCATGGCCCGCTACGCTTGTCGCGCTTCGGTGAGTTGGACGACGCCTCCTTCGAGCGGCTACTCGATTTGCTCGGCAGAGCGCTCTCCACCCGTCCGGACAGTTCTGGAGCCCGACGCGCCATTACGGGAGACGGGCGGGTGGAGATCGTCCTGACGCCCCCCGCCGACGGCCACGTCGCAGTGCTGCGCACACCGAAGGGCGTTCTGAGAGGCCCGGATTACGTGGTGCGCATCGACACCGTGGCCGTGGCGGGGCCCTCGTCCACGCGCATCGGACGCCAGGAGGCCGCAGGATGAGCACCCTTGCCAACCAGTTGGTCGTCGCGGAACGAGAGGAGCTCGCCCGGGGAATCCGACTCCTTCTGGCCAAGCCGCTGATCACCGAACGTGCCGACGGACCTTCCTTCGACATCGTCCGGCGACGCAAGGAGCCGTTGGCCAAGTGGTTCGACTACGCCTGCGGCTGGAGCCTGGTGGTCGAGTCGAGGCGCGGATACGCCCGTCTGGTGAAGGTCCGGTCCGCTGACGTCTCCCGGCCGGCCCGGAGGCAGCGCGCGGGAAAGGCGCCCTTCGACCGTAGGCGATACGTCTTGCTCTGCGTTGTGGCTGCCGAGTTGCTGTCGGTGCCGGTGACGACTATCGGCTTGCTCGCCGATCGTGTCGTGCAGGCCACCGCCGCCGACTCGGCGCTGCCGTCGTTCGACACGGTCAGCAAGCTGGAGCGGACGGCGTTCGCCGACGTAGTCAGGCTGCTGGAGTCATATGGTGCTCTGCTGGCGGTGGACGGGGTGACGGAGTCCTTCGTCGACTCGGCGGACGCAAAGGTGCTCTACCGGGTGGACGCCACGTTGTTGATGCGGCTGCCGGCGGCGCCCATCGGGGCATCGAGACTCTCTGTGCCAGCCGAGGAGGTGCCCGTCCGCTTTGAGCGACTGCTTGCCGGGCTGGCACGGGAACGGCGCTACGGCGGGGTACCTGCCACCGACACCGACGGCGGCGAGCCCGTCGCCGTTTCCGAGACGCAGCGGAATCTATGGCTGCGTCACTCCGTACTGCGCCGCCTCTTCGACGATCCGGTGCTCTACCGCGAAGACCTCACCGAGGACGAGCTCGCCTATACGTCCTCCCCCACAGGACGGCAGATTCTGCGGCGCTCGGTCGATCAGGCGGGATTCCTCCTGGAGGAGCGGGCGGAGGGATTTCTGCTCATCGACCCGGACGCCCTCGCCACCGACGCCAGATTTCCCGACGATGCCTCCACCGCCAGAGTCGCCGCGCTGCTTCTGCTGGAACGTATCCACGACATTCCCGGCGGTGCGACTCCTGAGCAACTCGGCTCGCTCGGTTCCGAGTTGCTACGCAGATTTCCCCGGTGGGCGAAGGCGTACCAGTCCTCGGACGGAGCGCGACGACTGGCCGATGACGCGGTGGCGGTTCTGTGCGACTTCGGGCTCGCGCGCCGCCTCGGCGAGCGCACGGTCGTACGTCCGGCCGCGTTCCGCTACCGGGTCGTCGAAGCCATGACGACGGCCACGGACGACAGCGCGGGCACCGAAGGCAGCTTCACCGAAGGGGGCTTGTGATGAGCGTGACAGACCTGCCGGTACGACGTGTGGACACACCGGCCGACAGCCGTACCCCTCCGGTCCCTCCGGCCCGGCGCCGCTGGCAGCCGCACCGCGCCGGAATCCTCAACGTCTGGCGCTACTACGACGAAACCTTCTCCTTCCACCAAGGACGCCTCCTCCTGCGCGGGCAGAACGGCACGGGCAAGTCCAAGGCCCTGGAACTGCTCCTGCCATTCCTCTTCGACGCGAGTCTGCGGCCCAACAGGCTCTCCACCTTCGGCGGCTCCGAACGCACCATGCACTGGAACCTCATGGGTGAAGGGGCTTCGGGCAAGACACGGGTGGGCTACGTGTGGATGGAGTTCCGCATCGGCTCGGAGCAGGAGCAGGAGCAGGAGCAGGAGCAGGGCGAGGCCCGGTGGTTCTCCTGCGGAGCCCGGTTGCACGCGAGCGTCCACACCCGCAGTGCGCACGCCGACTACTTCACGACCTCTCGGCGGATCGCCCGGCCTGGAGGCGTGTCGCTGACCAACGAGGCTGGGCAGCCACTGACGAGGGCCGCGCTCGCAGATGCCCTGCGGGGACATGGGGAGGTTCACGCATCCCCCGACGACTACCGGACCACGGTTCGCCGCACGCTCTTCGAGGGAATGGGGGAGCAGCGGTACGAAGCGTTGATCACCGCTCTGCTGCAACTGCGCCAGCCCAAGCTGTCCGAGCGCCTCGACCCGTCCCTGCTCTCCTCCTTGCTGTCCCGGGCCCTGCCCCCGCTCGGGGACGGCGAGATCGGCGAACTCGCCGAGGGCTTCGAGCGGTTGGACCGGCAGCGCGAGCGGTTGAGGCAACTGGACCAGGAGGTCACCGCGGCCGGCGGCATCGCCGCTCAGCAACGTGGCTACGCCCAGCGGGTGTTACGTGCGAGTGCGGCGGCGCTCATCTCTGCGACGACCGACATGGACAACCTCACAAGGGTCGCCAAGGAGAGCGCCGAGCAGCACGAGAAGGCCCTGCGGGACCAGGAGTCGACAGCGCGGCAGAAGGAGGAGTACGAGCAGCGGGGCAGGGAGCTGGAAGCGGGCATCGAGGGCCTGGTGGACAGCGATGCCTACAAGCAGGGCAAGGAACTGGACCGGCTCCGACGCGATACCGAGCGCGCGCACGAGACCGCGCGGCGGTTTCGCGCCACCGCGGACGGCGAGCGGCGGCAGGCGGACAAGGACCAGGACCGCGCGGACCAGGCCGAGGTACGTGCTCGGGCGTCCGCCGATCACGTACAGGCCGCATCGGAGGACGCCCGGCGGGCCGCGCGCACGGCTGGTCTGGAGTCCGTCTACGTGGAAGCGAAGACGATGTTCGGCGTACCCACGGTCGCCGATGCCGCGGGGGAGACCCGGGTGCCTCAACCCCGGCAGCTGCTCCGTGGTGCGGTCCGGGCCCGCCGGGAGCAGATCACGGAAGTCCGGACCGCGATCGACGGTCACGATCGGGCTGTGAGCGACCGGGCCGCCGCCGAGACCTCGCTGGACGACGCCCGTGGCAGGTTCGCGGAGGCGGTCGTACGGCGGGACGAGGCGGTGCGCGCGTACGAGGAGACGCTGGCGGCACAGGCGGAGCTGCTGCGCGAGTGGGCTGTGGGCTCTGTGAAGCTCCAAGTCGAAGACGTTGAGGAGTTGGTCTCCCGGGCGGCGGCCGAGGCCGACGTCATGTCCCTCGTGGAGTCCGTTGTTCGCACCGTGGAACGGGACATCGCCGGGCGTGAGACGCGTGTCGAGGCGGCCGGCCAGGCAGCCTTCTTCGAGCGAGCCGCCCTCGCCGCCGACATCGACACGCTCCGCAGGGAAGCCGACGTGCTCCCGGTGGCTCCGCTTACGCGTACAACGGATCGTTCGACCATGATCGGCGCACCGCTCTGGCGACTACTGGCCTTCCACGAGGGCGTCCCGGACTCCGTCCAGGCAGGTGTGGAAGCGGCGTTGGAGGCATCCGGCCTGCTGGACGCCTGGGTTAGCCCGTACGACGGCATCGCGGTTCCCGGACACGACACCCTGGCGGAGGCTGCCTGGGCCGTTCCCGCTCAAGGACCGTCGCTCCTGGATGTCCTGGGTCCCGAAACCGGTATCCCCGTTCCCGCGGACCTGGTCTCCCGAATCCTCGGCGGCATCGCTTACGGCTCGCGACCGCCGAGCGCCCACACGGCCGCCATCGGCGCCGACGGCGGCTGGCGGCTGGCCTCCGCCACGGGTACATGGAGCAAGAACGAGCCCGCCCACATCGGTGCCGTCGCCCGGGAGCGGGCAAGGCGGCGTCGCGTCGCGGAACTCAACGAACGCCTCACCGAAGTGAACGATTCCATCACCGTGCTGGACAGAGAGGCACGTGAACTGGGCGAGCGGAGAAAGCGTCTGGACGCCGACCTCGCGGCCCGCCCCCCGTACCGCGATCTCGACGCGAAGCACCGGGCCTGGGACCGGGCGGAGGAGGGAATCGGCGTCCGCGACGACGCCGTACGTACCGCCGCCAAGCTCCTCGACGACCGTGAGGCCGCTGTCTCGAAGTCCCTGCGGGAGCTCAGCCGACTGTCCGCGGAGCACACACTGCCCACCGGCCGTGACCTCTTGGAGGATCTGTCCTCCGCTGTTGACGTGTTTCGCGATACGGCGGACACCTGGGCGGACGCCCACCTGCAATGGTCCGCGGCCATGGAACGGGCCGCGTCGGCCGGCACCCAGGCCAGGCGTTCTCTCGACACCGCCCGGGAACGTGCTGCGGAGGCCGAGACCGCCGACTCCGAGGCGCGAGGACTCACTGCGCCGCTGAAGGCCGTGGAGAGCACCGTTGGCGAGGACTTCCGCCAAGTGGCGAACCGACTCGGCGAATTGAGGGCGGAACTACGCCGGACCCGCGACAAGGTAAAGGCGAAGACCGACGAACTCCCGAGGCTCGAACGACGTATCGGCGAACTGAACGCCACAACCGCGCAGGACGCCGAGAAGCGGGACGCGGCCAGCGCCGCCCGGGACTCGGCAGCGCACAGACTCCGGCACCTGTGCCTCCTCGCACTTCCGGAGGACGCCGGGATCGCCCTGGAGGTCACCGCCCAGGACGGCACACGCGCCGCCCTGGAAGCCGCCCGCCTGGTGGCCGCGGAGTGGCCGACCGTCCCCTACGGGCCACGCAATCTCGGTGACGCCGTCAACCGGCTCTCCGAAGCCGTCCACCAGGCCCGTCAGCATCTCGGCCGCCGTGCCGATCTGGACCTGGAGGCCGACGACGACGTCCAGATCTTCACCGCCACAATGGACGGCATACGCATCGGGGCGTCAGGACTGCTCCAGGCTCTCACGGCGGAGCGCGACAACAGCCGCGACGACATCACCGCCGCCGAGCGGCGCCTCTTCGACCAGACCCTCACCGGAGACACCCGGAGGCACCTAGCGGGCCGGATCCGCCAGGCCGGCGAACTCGTCGACCGGATGAACGGTCACCTGGAGCGCGTTCGTACCGCGTCCAAGGTCGCCGTACAACTCGTGTGGCAGATTCACCCGGACCTCCCACCGGGTACGCGCACAGCCCGCGAACTGCTCCTCAAGGACCCCGGACGGGTCACCGAAACCGACCGGGAGGCATTGCACGCGTTCTTCCGAGGCCGTATCGAGGAGGCCAAAGCCAAGAACACGGCGACCACGTGGGAGGAGCAACTCGCCGAGGTCCTCGACTACACGGCCTGGCACCAGTTCGTGGTCAAGCTCGACCGAGCCAACGGCACAGGCTGGCAGTTGTTGACCAAGAAGCTGCACGGAGCGCTGTCTGGAGGGGAGAAGGCGATCGCCTTGCACCTGCCGCTCTTCGCTGCTGTGGCCGCCCACTACGAGGCCGTACCGGGCGCGCCTCGGCCGATCCTGCTGGACGAGGTCTTCGTCGGTGTCGACACCGTCAACCGCGGACAGGTCTTCGCCCTGCTCACCGCGCTTGATCTCGACCTCATGCTCACCTCGGACCATGAGTGGGCCACCTACCGCGAACTTCCCGGTATCGCGGTTCACCAGTTGATCACCGGTGCAGATGGCGACGACGCCGTCACGAGTGCGCGTTTCGTCTGGAACGGTGCCGCTCTGGAGGCCGAGGAGCCGGAGGAATTCTCAGCGTGATCGACCCCTCTCTGCGGCGCCCCGAACTGCGTCCTGTGTGGCTGGCGTTCCACGATCGCCTGTCATCCGGACGCCCCGTCAGCCGGGTGCGTATAGGACCACTGGACGACGACGAGCGCGAGGCTCTCGCCGATCTGCTGGGACTGGACCGTCTGCCGGACACGCGGCCCTTCGTCCCGCTCGCCCGACTGGAGAAAGCCGTCACCGAAGCCTGCGGCCGTAGCGTACGAGAGCTCCTCACCGACATCGTCGGCCCACTCGGCAACCGAGCGGCTCAGCGACAGCGCCACGACGACGAACGCGCCGGGCTGTGGGTCTGGTTGGAGACACACGAGACAGTCCTGTCCCAGCCCGCACTCGCCGACTGGGTCGTCCACTGCCGAGTTACCGGCCTCGTCGACGGCTCGGTGGGGCGGACCCGGGAACTGCTCTCGTCGGCGCTCACGGTCCTGGCCGCTCTGCCCGCCGCAGCCGAACCCCTCCCCGTGTTCGCGGCACGCCTCGTACGAGGTGACTCCCACGCACTCGACGACGGCACCCGCCTGTCCGCCCTCGTGCTGCGGGCGCTGTCGGGCATCTACGGAATCGACGCACCGGACAGCGCACAGCAACGACGCGCGGTTTGGACCCGAGCCGGCGTCGCCGACGACGCACTGTCCTCAACGGTCCTCGCCGCCGGCCTCCGCCCCCTCGGCGACGGCATGCTGAGCCGAATCGCCCGTCTCTGCTCCGAAGAAGGGCACGCAGCCTCATTCACTCTCGCCCAGCTCCGCGCTCCGGGTGAGTTCGAAGTCCCCGCGGGACCGGTGCACATCACGGAGAACCCGAGCGTGATGGCCCTTGCCCTACGCCGTTTCGGCCCTGGTTGCCCACCTCTGGTCTGCACCTCGGGGTGGCCCAACAGCGCGGTCATTCACCTGCTGCGCCTGCTCGCCGACCACGGAGCCGCACTCCGCTACCACGGCGACTTCGACGGCGAGGGCGTACGCATCGCGGCTTACGTCATGGACAAGACGCCTGCCGTCCCCTGGCGCATGTCGGCCGACGACTATCGCACGGCACTTGCCCGCGCCCCACACGGTCCGCCTCTCGGAAGGCTCACGGACGCCCCCTGGGATCCGGCGCTGACCTCCGTCATGGCGGAGCACGGGGCAGCCGTGGTCGAGGAGAGGGCGGCCGACTCACTGCTCGACGACCTGGCGGCGGATGGGGCGGCGTATTACTGACGCGCCAAGGAGCCGCAGGCTACGCAATCGTGTTCTCGAACGGGGTTCAGGTGGCGAGGAACCCCGGATCTCTGACCTGGAGGTAAGAGGCCGACGTGGTCTCTGGGCACCGTAGGCGAAGGCTTGAGCATCGACGGATCAGCCAACTGGCCGGACAAACAACGATGGTGGCGAGGCAGTGGCAGCCGAGTTTGTTCTCACGCGGTCGCGGGTCGCGGCGGATTCTCGCACTTCGTCGGCCAGTGCCTCGTAGCCGACCCCGTCGGCAGCCTCGCGGACGCGCTGAAGCGTGCCCAGTGCCTGTTTCTTGGCTCCACGCGGCAGAGCCTCGATCCGGGCCCGCGGCAAGACGTGGAACGACCACTGCGCCAGGTCCAGCGGGTCGTAGTCGGCGTGTGTACGGGCCCCGTGGACCGCGAACACGTAGACGTCCGCCTGGAAACCGCGGTGTTCCTCCGGGAGGTACTCGCCGGTCGCGGGGTCGATGGGGATGGTCTGCCGGATCTCCCAGGACGGATTCCGGCTCGGCCGTGTCTGCGTCCACGCCTGGACGTACCCGGTCGCCTTCACCTCGATCCTGATGTTCTCCGGGCTCAGCACGTCGTAGGAGTCCCACTCCACCCGGGTCGCCTCCGCTCCCATCGCGCGCGCGACAAGGAATTCCGCGAGGTATCCGCGCACGGTATTGGTCCGAAGGTCAGACATGGCGAACCGCCAGAAGTCCAACAGCGTTGCCTCCAGACCTGAGAACGACTCGTGACCGGACATGGGAGCGTGCGGAGGGGCCAGGATCGGACCAGGCCGCACAGGAGGCTCAGAGGTCATGACGCCAAGGATCCCTCAGAGAGGACGCGCGCATTTCCGCTACACCGGGTTTGAGCGAGGGGCCCGTCGGCGCCGAACGGTTCTTGGCGCGGCCTGTTGGATCCCGGGTAGAGCCCGACTCAGCCATTCGACCAGAGCCTGCCGGCTGTATCCCGCGGGGTAAAGCACTCCGCGGAAGGAACGTGGCCAGGGGCTCCAGCCTCCTCTCCCCCTTCGATGGCTGCGGCAGATCGGACTTATCGGCAGCAAGCGTCAGCGAGCGCCGCCATCATGGGCTCATGCAAAAGCTCGAAGCCCACGAGATGCCCTTGCACAAGATCTTCAGCAGCGACTACGACTTCCGGATACCGGACTACCAGCGCCCGTATGCCTGGCAGGAAGAGCAAGCAGTCCAACTGCTCACCGACCTGACAGAGGCGTTGGAGCGGGGCAACGGCGAGCCGTACTTCCTCGGTTCGCTGGTTCTCGTCAAGACGAACGGTGAACCGCAGGCCGATGTCATCGACGGCCAGCAACGACTCACCACCCTGACCATCCTGCTGTCCGTTCTTCGCGACCTGACGACGACCGTCGAGCTGCGCGATGCCCTGCACAGGCTGGTCAACCAACCGGGTGACCTGATCCTCGGTCTCAAGTCCCAGCCGAGACTCACACCCCGCAAGCGCGACGCCGACTTTTTCCGCAAGCACGTCCAGACCAGTGGAGCCATCGAGACGCTGCTCGCCTTCGACAAGAGCACCTTGCCGACAGATGCGCAGAAGGCAATACGTGGCAACGCTGCAGCCCTGCATGCCGAGCTGGTCGACTGGTCCGAAGAGCGGCGCCTCGAACTGGTCCGGATGCTCGGTGAGCGGACCTTTTTGGTCGTGGTCGCCACGCCCGACCTGGAGAGCGCACACCGGATCTTCAGTGTGATGAACTCCCGCGGGCTGGATCTGTCGCCTACCGACATCTTCAAGTCGCAGATCATCGGAGCACTGGAGGACCCGGAGTCGGAAGACTGCGCGCGCAAGTGGGAGGACGCCGAAGAGACTCTGGGCCGCGACGACTTCGCCGATCTCTTTCTCCACTTGCGCATGATCTATGAGAAGAAGCGGGCGGAGCGAGAGCTGCTGAAGGAGTTTCCCGTGCAGGTACTCAACCGGTACCTGCCCGGCAAGGCGGAGGCCTTCGTCAACAACGTCGTTGTTCCGTATGCCGAGGCGTACGCTCAGATTCGCGACGCGCGCTATGAAGCTTCGTCCGGGGCGGAGAAGGTCAACGCTTGGTTCAAACGCCTCCAACAGGTCGACAATAACGACTGGCGGCCTGCCGCGCTGTGGGCTCTGCGCAACCACGAACACAACCCGGACTGGCTCGACCGCTTTCTCAGGTTATTGGAGCGCCTTTCCGCCAGCATGTTCGTCCGCCGTGTCTACACCACACCGCGCGTGACGCGCTATGCGGAACTTCTCCGTCAGCTCGACCAGGGACAAGGCCTGGACTCCGCCGCGTTCGAGCTGACGGATGCGGAGAAGGCCGAGACCCGCGTCCGACTGGAAGGTGAGGTGTACCTTGTGGGCAAGATCCGCAAGTATGTGCTGCTCCGCGTCGATGAGTTGCTATCCGCGGCGCATGGTGTCAAGTACGACCTGCCGCTCATCACTGTCGAACACGTGCTGCCGCAGAACCCGAGCGCCGGCTCTCGGTGGACGGAACTCTTCGATGACAGCCGCCGCGAATACTGGACCCACAGGCTCGGTAACCTGGTCCTGCTCAATCGGGCGAAGAACTCTTCTGCTCAGAACTACGACTTCGCCGAGAAGAAGGCCAAGTACTTCACCGGTCGCAACGGCGCCGTCCCATTCGCTCTCACCAGTCAAGTGCTCCAGCACGAGGACTGGACTCCGGACGTGCTGGCGGCACAGCACAAGAACCTTGTCGACCTGCTGGTTGAGGAGTGGGATCTGTCGTGACCGTTTTGCCGACCCCAACTCTCCGGGCCGGCCGAGACAGGCTGACGCCTTGACTTCCCGCTCGCTTCGGACGGTGCCACCTTCAGGCCGAGGCGCACAGCTGTGTCCGGACGAACTCCGCCTCCGGTAAGAACAGGCGGGGTGTATCCGGTCTGCGCCGGACACACCCCGCAACGTCATGCTGCCTGCCTGCCCGTCTTGGTGTTCTCCTCCGACGGAATACCGACCACCTCGACCTCCACACCGCAGGACCGGAGTGTGCGCGCCGCGTGCGCGAGCGCGACCTGGGAGAACGGGTAGAGCGTGTCGATGGTCAGGCGGTCGTGCCCCTTGAGGAGGATCGCGTAGACCACCCGGCGGGGGAGGAAACCCTCGGGCAGGCGCCGTCCGCCACTCACTTCCTCAACCTTTGCGGCGAACCCGGCCCGCGCTTCGGGCTGGTTCTGCAGGGCGTCCACGGCGACCACGCCCTGGCTGAACAGGTGGCTGAGTGCGTCCGAGCCACTGGCCCGCTTGACCATCACCAGGGTGTCGTCGGGTGCGAGGAGGTCGCAGACCTCCACGCCGTTCTTGCGGTGCAGCGGCGTCCGGACGGTCTTTCTGTCCAGGCAGACGAACCCGGGGCAGTCGCGCTGGACGTTCATGTTGTACGCCTGCTCCGTGTCGCTGTTTCGCCAGGGCGGCAGGTTCACCGAAGGCGCCGCTGTGATGAGGCGACTCGTCGTGGTGGCCAGCCCATCCAGGTACGCCTGGTCGAACTCGTGCCACCGCGCGTCCAGGAGGACGTAGCGGCGACCGTTGCCCAGCAAGAGGTCAGCCTCGACCCAGAGTGCCAGCGGGTCGGTACGGATGACGTCGGATGGACGGGCACGGCTGTCCCGGTAAAGCGTCACCTTGCCCTGCTGCAGTGCCGGGAATCGACGGCCGGGGCGGTGAAAGCGAAGGCGGCCCAGGACGTAGTCGAGATCGAAGGTGTCGCCGATGTGGTGTTCCTGCCCGGGGCCGAAGTGGATTCCGACGGCCCGAACCCGCCCGATGTCCTCCAGGCAGTCGGTCGGTACGGTCGCGGTGGCGCGCGCCCCGTCGAGGGTGCCGAACGCCTGGTCGAGCGCGAGATTGAGCGAGGCGACGGTCTCCGGGTCCTCGACCGTCGCGACGGACTCGACGAACTCCAGTTCCGGGTGCGGGAGTTCTTCTGTGGAGACCCTCGCGATGGTGCGAATGTCGTTGATCAGCGCGGCTGGGTCGGCGCCGTAGGGAAGTCGCAGGCCGCTGCCGCCCTCGACGCTGCGCACCCGCCCGTTTCCGCCCTGTTCGGCCGTCAGTTCGGGCCGCCTCAGGCGGCCGGTGAGCCGGTCCACGAACTTGGTGTAAGTGTCCAGTCCGAGTTGGCCGATCGGCGCGCCGCCCGGGAGCATCGCGATGTCAGTACGGCCTTGGCCAGGTGTACGGGCGACGGCTGCGCGGATGTCGTCGGGGTCGATGCCGCGGATCACGAAACGCAGTCCGAATCGCTGGTCCTTGAAGGCCGCCGGCACCAGCCTGAAGCCGTCGCCGAAGGTGAGGACGTACACCTGGTCGTCCACCGCGAGCATGACGAGCGCCGCCCCGCGCAACGACGGCTCGCGCACCTCCCAGTCGGTGAGATGTGAGAAGCCCGCGCACCAACCGGACTCGTGCTTGCTGAAGCGGCCGTGCACAGCGATGGCGGGGACTTCGAAGTGGTCGAGCACGCGGAGATCGGCGTCGATCTCGTCCAGCTTCTCCGCAGGAATGCAGTCCAACATGGCCTCCACTGTGGGCTCGACACCGATCAGCCGGTAGAAGGTCCGATTGAACGTGGCGGTGGGGTCAGGGGTGGGTCGCGACATGGCTGTGCTGCTCCAGCGGGAAGGCGGGGCCGGTGGTACGGATCGTGCGCCGAGATCACGGCGCTGGGGCGGCGGCCGTTGGGCCGATCGCACTGAGACCGGTGAAGAGCTGTGGCGGGTGCTCGGACCCCTGCGGGGCCTGCCGGAGCAGCCAGCACCACCAGGAAAGCACTTCCCGCAATTTAACGCAAATTGTTGGAGGTCCAGGAATATTGAAGCATCTGCTGGGATGGAGGTAGTCTGGCTCCATGGCCGCATCGCTGGAAGAGCTTGAAGCGCGGATGGTGGAGTACCGCACCGCCATCCGCGAAGCGTCCCGCCGTGGCGAGAAGGACCAAGTCAGACGTCTGCGCGGCCAACTCCGCGCCGTGGGCGATGAGTACGGTCGATTGGTGGACGAAGCCGAGGAACTCGGCACGCCGGATGAACTACATGTGGCTGGGTCGGGTTCACCGCCGACCGGAAGCTCCCCTTCGGCGCGTGCGTCCGCCCCGGTCCGCGAGCAGGCTCACCAGGCCCTCACCATCCTCGGCGCGCCGGCCGGCCCCAAACTGATCGCAGCCACGCACGAGGCGTTCCTGTCGGAGACCGTGGTCACCACGAGGCTGGGGTCGCTGCGGCGAGACGAGGAACGCTCCTTCGCGGCTCAGCCGTTCGCGCGTCCGTACTACATCTGCCCCGCGCTCACCTACGACCGGCTGACCCCGGTGCGGGGATTACTCGCGGTGTCGACCTGGCCGTTGGAGCAGCGGGTCATCGGACCCCTTGGCCCCCGAGTCGACTTTCTGACGCACGCCCGACGCATCGGTCGGCAGGTGTCACGCATCCAGGACGCAGACCACCAACCGACGCTGCCCGCGTGGGCATTGCTGAGAAGGTTCGCTCTGAACATCCCGGGTGCGTACGAGGGGTACGGTCGTCCGGACGCCGCTCGGGTGGTGGAGGCGGCCGAGGCCGAGGCTTCGGTCCACGCCGACGCGGACAACGCCACCAGGAGAGCCGCCGCCGCTCGGGCTCGCGAGCAACTGACCGACCCCGCCCGCCTACTTTTTGGCGCCACCCGGGTCGGCGGTGTCGACAAGGTCGAGGCGGACGCCGAGAATCGATAACCGCTTCGGAGCGGCAGGTGAGAATGTGTGCCGCCGCCTCTCCTGTGCCCGATCCCGATCATGGGTATGAGCCTTCACCCCTCGTGTGGGCCCTTCCGCGCACTGTCTGAGAGAGGTCCATGGCGACACGCACTCCGCCCCCGGCCGGTGGCGGATTACTTGACCGGCTCCGTGGCAACGAGCGTCGACAGCCCTACACCGCCCGTAAGATCACCGCCCTGACCGTTAACCCCGGGTGTGAACGGCGTGCCGTGCTCGACGCCGCCGGCGTCGACAAACGGAAACTTGCCCTTCGGCTCGGGCAACCGATGCCGTTCGGCCAGTCCCCACTGGCCATCACCCGGCAGCGGGCATTCGACGACCAGCTCAAGGCGTACGGCTACGCGGAGTTGATCACTTTATTGCGGGCCGAACTGGGCGTCCCCGTCGCCGAGGCAGCAGTGGCCGACCTCAACACCGTGGGTGAGAATTCGGACTTGGCACCGCGGGCGGCGGAAACGAGGAACCTGCTGCGCGCGATCGGCGAGGACCGGGAGTACCGGCTGATCCTCGACCACCCCATACTCACACTTGATGTCGCCGGCATAACCGCATACCTGGAACCCGATGCCGTCAGTCACCGCATCGGGGATCAACTTCACGTCGTACTCGTCAGGTCATTCGCCGCCGTGGACGGGCAGGCAGACGCTGGCAAGGTCGCGGAGGCCGCGAAGCAGGCGGCGGTGTACGTCCTCGCCATCCGGCAGATGCTCCAGGCGTCGGGGTTGCCGACCGGCCTGGTGTCGGAACGCTTCCTGCTGGTCCTGCCGAAGGACTTTACGAACCGCCCGTACGGGCGGCTGGTCGATCTTCGGCAGCAATTGGACGCTGTACAGCACCAGTTGGATCGTCTGGCCACGGTCGAATCCCGGGCCGCATCGCTCAGCCCCGACGCCACTCTCGACCTGTCCCACAACGCCGAGGGTCAGCCTGCCGCATCAGCGGACCAACTGCTCCGGACCGTGGAGGAGCTTCCTCACCTCTACGGCCCACGATGCCTCGACATGTGCGAACTCTCCCGCTACTGCCGGGATTCGGCAGTGAACGAACGTGACCCCGCGCACCTGGGCAGCACCGTACGCGACAGCCTGCCCGGGTTGGAGAACACCGGCACCGCTCTTGCCCTCGCCCGGGGTGAGAGGGACGACGTCGCCGAAACACAAGAGGAAGTAGTGGCCCTGCTCAGGACCGCCGCGGAGCTGCGGGTTCGTCGACTCGGCGGAGGCGCCGCATGAGCGCTCTCCGGGTCGTCGCCACATTACAGGCCGCCGAAGTGGGCAGAGCTGTTCCCGTCACGTCCGTGCGGCACACCCACATCGCGGACCGGCCCTTTGTCGTCATCCCACTTGGGTTGGCGGGGGAGGCATGCGCTCCGCTCGCCGCCCTTGTCGGTTCGGATCGCGACGCTCCCGAACTGCTCGTCGCACCCCAACCCAAGAACCGCACGGATCGCTTCCAGCTCACCGCCCGCTTCGCCGGACTGCTCCTCCCTTACCTGGAGAGCTTCACGGCGGCCACCGAGATCTACGAAGTCGGCCGCGGCGCCAAGAAGGAGCAGCGAGTGCGCTACGTCGACGCCCCGCAGCTCATCGTGCCCGGCAACGGAGCCGCATCCTTCCTGCGTCTGCTCGGCCGGTCCACCCGATTCCGCCGAACCGAAGGCGCCTTCGCGGTCGACCCTGGTGTTCCCCGGCTGGGCCAGTGGCTGACCTGGTTCGCCGACCAGAGCGAATTCCCCACCTCCAGCCTGGAGCTCGCTCTCACCCAAGTGCTTTCCGCACACTGGGCCACCGGGCAGAGCTCCGTCGAGGACGCCCACCTGCACGTGCTCATGGCCTGGATCGACCCGCGGCCAGGCTCCGACGGCGTTACTTCGGCCCGATGGGCTGAGGATCCGGCCAACGTTCCCCCCGCCGGACCGGCCACCGACCCGGTGTTCGATCACACGCTGGTCGATCTCTACCGGGCCGTCGACACGGCTCCCGACGCACGCCACCGTGCTGCCGCGATCCGGCAGCTCGAAGCCCAACTACTTCCGCAACTCCGCCCCACCTGGGACGTGATGTGGCGGGCCATTGACCTCCTCCGGGATCTGCCGCCGGGCGGCAAGGTCGCATCGCGCTGGCAGGGCGATCGCGACCGGTTCACCGGCTTCGCCGACTACCTCTCGTCGGGCGGTCTTCCCCAGGCGCGCCGCGAACACGCCTCCGGCGCGGCCCGACGGCTCGCCAGACTGGAGGACGCTGCCGCCCGGTACGAGGCTGAGCGGGCGCTCGACGACCCCTTGGTGATGGCCGAGTACGAATTGACCGGAGAGGCGGTGGTGGGCACGGTGACCGGCGGCGAGCCGGACCGGACCGTCCGCAGCGCGGCCAACAGGGCATCGCTGCGACCGATGATCACGTTGACCGTGCCGGGGCTTGGACGGTTCCGTGTGGGCGACGAAATCCGAAGCCCCGCACGGCCGACCCAGGAAGCCCGCATCACGGCCGTTCGCGGCACCGGCAACGGACCCTATGAGATCGACCTGGAGCTCAGTCGCGGGATGGGACGCTCGCAGCGCCCTCCCGCACCGCCGGGAACCGTACCCGTGCTGGGGGAGGAGGTCTGCTACACGTCCATGTCCTTCTTCAGCATGCCGGCGGCTCTCCCGGACGACGAGGACACCCCCTGGACCCACGGCGGCCCGCCATCGCAGCACCAACCCACCGACGACGACGCCAACGAGGCTTGGGAATGACCACGACCGCCCCCTCCAGCCCGACACCAGGCGAACGGGCAGACGCCGCCGTCGACGCGATTTTGGCCGGCCTCGATCAGCTCGGTACCGACTCGTCACGCGGTCTTGTGGTGGATTCGCCTCCCGGCGCGGGCAAGTCGACGCTCGTGGTCCGGGCAGCCGGTCACCTGGTGGCGCAGGGCAGGGAGGTGATGATCGTCGCTCAGACGAATGAGCAGGTCGACGATCTGGCTGAACGGCTGGTCGAACGGCATCCCGAGCTGACTGTTGGCCGCCTCCTCAGGAGCGGCGGTGTGCTGGCTCCACGGTTGGAGGCGTTGGACAGGGTGACCGGTGCGCAGCGGATCACGGACTTGCAGCCTCGGCCGCCCGTCATCGTCGCGACCGCCGCCAAGTGGGCTCGGGTTTCGAACGAGCAGGGCCACTGGCCATTGGCCATCGTCGACGAGGCGTACCAAATGCGCTCCGACGCCCTCCTCGCTTGCGCGGGCCTTTTCGACAAAGCCCTGTTCGTCGGCGACCCAGGCCAGCTCGACCCTTTCAGCAGCGTCGCGACCGAGCGTTGGCACGGGCTGAGCTGGAACCCCTTGAACAACGCGGTGGACGTGACGCTCGCCCACAATCCGACAATGGCTCTCCACTCTCTGCCCGTCTCGTGGCGGCTGCCCGCCTCCGCGGCTGAACTGACCGAACGGGCCTTCTACCCATTCACCCGCTTCGTCGCAGGCACCCGACCGGACGACCGGCGCATGACGCTCTTGCCCGCACTTGGGCGCGATGCCGTCGATCGTGTGCTTGACCTCGCCGCTGATACAGGCTGGGGCTGCCTGGAACTGCCCTTCCGGCAGACCCTCCGAACCGATCGCGAGCTTGCCGACGCGCTCGTGGCGACTGTCCTCCGGCTGCTGACGCGCGGAACCACCACACGTTGCGAGCAGGCGCCAGACGGACGTCCTCTGGCCCCTGCCCGTATCGCGGTAGGCGTCTCTCACAATGACCAAGCCGAGGCCGTACGCAGCCGTATCGCCCTGAACCCGCGCCTGGCCGGCGTCACCGTGGACACCGCCAATCGTCTCCAAGGCCGGGAATTCGACGTCACCCTGGTCTGGCACCCGCTGTCCGGCCGGGTCGACGCCAGCGCCTTCCACTTGGAAACCGGTCGCTTGTGTGTACTTCTCTCCCGCCACCGTCACGCCTGCCTGGTCTTCGCCCGCGCCGGCATCCCCGAACTCCTTGACCGCCACCCGTCCACTCAGCCCGTCCACCTCGACGTCCCGCCCAAATTCCCGGACGGCTGGCGGGCACACCAGATCGTCATGGCGCATCTCGGACGGCCAGGACATCATGTCCGGGCTTGAGCGCCTGTCCTGCCCTACAGCGGCGGTACGCGGGGCTTCCGCATGCGACGGGAAACCGCGGTTGTTCTCGGGCGGCGCGTAGATCCTGGCTGCGGCGTACCTGCTCACAGACCCAGCATGCTGCCCGGGCGTGTTACTGAGGCGTGGACCAGGGCTGGTTGCCGATGCGGGGAGCTAGATTCCGAGGTCGGCTCCCAATTGGCCGCCGGAAATCACTCAGGGGCCCACCCGCGATGCGGATCAGGCCCCTGAGCTGCTGCTTTGGCTGTCGGGGTGGCGGGATTTGAACCCACGACCTCTTCGTCCCGAATGAGGGTCGGGCAAGATTGCTACCGGGGTGGATTGGTGTCTGTTCTGGTCAGAGGCTTGGAATGGGGTGGTCTCGCGTGGCCTTGACGGGCCTCTTTGGCAAGATCATCTCCCAGTTTTCTCCCAGGGCCGAGCCTCGTGGCGACTCCGCGAGGCGGGGCGAGGCGCTGACTGCATTGCAGCAGCACGTTTGCTCGTAGCCTTGTTGTCGCCGCCGCGATTGATCTCCCCGCCCCCAATCGCTATCGAGGGCGGCGAGATTCTTCCCAGGGCCGATTCTTTGCCCCCACGATCCACAGGCCGCTGTTCAAGGAGCGTACGGACCGTCAACGGAAGTGATCATGGTCCCCATCTACGGGCCTGCCCTCGGAAGGTTTGACAGGCGGCCCCAAGCGCGCTTTGAGATCAACTATCCAAAGACCTGGTCGAAGTCATCGACGACCAGGTAACTCACCCCGCTCTTAAGAGCTTGGAAATGCTTCGCCCCGCACTTAGTCTTCCCCTTCTCCGCAGGACGGAGCAGGCCAGCCTGCTGGGTGCTCTTTGTCTCTATCACGAAGTACAGGCGCTCGCCCTCGGAGGAGTTGCGCACGATTGCCCAGTCGGGGTTGTAGGTACCGAGCGGAGTAGGGACCTTAAACCAGTCGGGAAGCTTGGCATAGACCTTGACGTCGTTGTGCGGCTCTTCGAGTCGGTCGATGAACCTCCTCTCGTTCTCGGAGTCGTACACGACATCCTCGTACACACTCTTGAGCGTGTTCTCCCGCAGGTTCTTGTCGAGGTACCCCATCAGCTCCTTCAGTTCGAAACGCTCTTGCGCGTAGTAGGCACCATCGCTGGTCCGCTCGTACTTGACGCCCTTCACCAGCAACTGCTGCTTGCAGTGGTTGATGGCGGTGGCTGCCTCATCGATGAACTGCTGCGGGTTCCTACGGAAGTCGGCCAGCCGCCCACTCTCGACGAGGATCCGCTGGATGGTCCGGCGCGTCAGCTGCGTACGGTTGTGCAGCTCGCTCAGGATGTCGGGCAGCGGAATATCTGTGTCGTTCAGCACGACGGGGGCCGACGCGGACGCTTCGGTTGCGGTGATCCCGACATCGCTTATCACCAGTTTGGCCTTGACCCATTGGAGGCGGGCTGGCGGAATGGGCGGCGCCTCCTTCAAAGCTTCGGCGCAATCCTCAATGAGGCTCTCCGTGGAGAAGCTCACCCGGTACGTGGTCCGGTACTTGATGCGCTCCCAAAGTTCCTTGAACTCCGGGCTGTCCAGTACGGCCTTCCGTGTCTTGACGGCTTTCTTCTTGTCCGCGTTCTTGATCGGCAGCCCGCTGGCGCGCTTGTGCAGCAACTCCGCGACCTGAGCGGTCAGTGCAGCGAATTCAAAAGGCAGCTCGAATGTCTCCTCCGCGAGCGCGGCACGCAGTGCATCCTGGATCTTTCCGGCGGGACTGAGGTAGCCCTGGGCCAAGAGATGGTCGTAGATCTTCTGTGACTGCCCGGATCCAAGGCTCGACAGACTGCCGTCAGGGGCAGCAACGGCGATGCCGGCGAACAGGTGAGGCTCGACCCGGCCGAAGCGGATGTCGGTCTCCTGCTCGATCTCTGACTGCAGTTCAGCTGCGAACTGTTCGAAGCTCTCGGTGGCCACGACGGTGAGCGTGTTGACGTCGAAGCCCTGTACGCGCTCGCCTGACTGGTTCACCGCTAGGCGCAGACCGCGTCCAATGGTCTGGCGGCGCTGACGCTCGGTGCTCATCTCGCGCAGGCTGCAGATCTGGAACACGTTCGGGTTGTCCCAGCCCTCACGGAGTGCAGAGTGGGTGAAGAGGAATTTGAGGGGCTCGTCGAGGCTGAGCAGCCGCTCCTTCTCCCTCATGATCAGGTTGTAGGCGCTCTCGGCGTCGGAACCGTCCCGGCCGCGCTCGCTGGTGTCCTTCCAGACGCCCTTCTTGTCGACGGAGAAGTAGCCGTTGTGGACCTGTTCAGCTGTGGACCGCAGGTCGACCCCTTCGAAAAGGGTCTGGTAGTCGGGGTGCGCGGCGAGCCGCCGGTACTCGTCCTCGAAGATCACGGCATAGTCGCCCTTAACCGGGTTCCCCTGCGCGTCGTACGGACGGTAGTGGTCCACCTTGTCGATGAAGAAGAGGCTGAGCACCTTGAGGCCCTTGGGGCGAAGGACCAGCTCCTTGTTCAGGTGCTCGCGGATGGTGCGGTTGATGAGCTGGCGCACCATCTCTCGAGGGTCCACATCGCCATGGGTCTCGCCCTCCTTCAGGTACTTGTCCACGCCGCCGCCATGGAGCTGCATGAACTTCGAGCCGGTGGCGGTGCGGATCTCTCCGACCTGGAGGCCCTCGTAGATATCGCGCTCAGTGATGTCGCGGAGCAAGTCATTGGGCTGCACTGTCTTCTTCACCCGGCGGATGCCACCGGGGGTCAGCGCGTCGACCTCGATCTGCGCGCTGAATACGTTGCGCGGACTCTTGACGGACAGTAGGCGGACGTAAGGGCGGCTGTGCGCGCCCTCGACAGTCCCGCCAGCGATCTCGATCTGCTTGACCAACTTCTGCTCGAAGGCGTCGATCGCGTCAAGCCGGTGCACCATGTGGTGCTTATCCACGTGAGTGGCCGAGTAGCGCAGCGTGCATAGCGGGTTCATCTCCGCGAGCGCCTGCTTGCCGGCGCCCTGTAGGCCACCGTCGACGCTCTGCGGCTCGTCGACGATCAGGATCGGGTTCGTTGCCCTGATCAGATCGATCGGCCGCTCGCCGCCGATCTGCTCGCTGTCCTTGTAGATGCGAGCGGTGTCCTTCTTGTTGATTGCGCCGACCGTCGCGATCATCACTTGGACGTCTGCACTCGTGGCGTAGTTACGGACGTCGCCGAGCCGGGTGGAGTCGTAGAGGAAGTAATTGACATGGGTGCCGTCATACAGGTTCTTGAAGTGGTCCTCCATGATCTGGAGGGACTTGTAGACACCCTCCTTGATCGCGACGGAGGGGACCACGATGACGAACTTGGTGAATCCGTACCGTCGGTGCAGCTCGTAGATGGTCCGCAGGTAGACGTAGGTCTTCCCGGTGCCGGTCTCCATCTCCACGGTGAAGTTGAGGTCATGCGGATCCACAGCGGTGGACTGAGGCAGCTGGTTCTCTAGCTGCACGGCACGCAGGTTCTTGAGCAACTCGTCCGGGAGCAGGGCCAGACGATTGCCGATGCCGAGGTCACTCTCTGCGATGAAGAGTGTGTCGACGGCTGCGGCGGTGCTGACCGTGAACTCGCTGCGGCAGGTCTCCTGGCCACGGAAGAGGCCGCAGACGGCCTCCCACGCCTGCCGCTGGTGTTCGAGCTCGGCACTGAAATGCAGCTTCATGTCCCGCCCTCCCACTAGAGACTGCGCACGATCATCTTGACCTGCGACTCCGGCTCGCTGTACTGCTCCAGAATGGCGACGATATTGGTCTTCGCCTCGTCGCTAGTGAAAGCGCTGTCGCGGAAGTAGACCTTCGTCTCGCCGATCGGGTCGAGTTCCTTGTGCCAGTCGATGATCCCGTGCGCAATGGCTTCAACGTTATTCGGGGTGATCTTCTCCGGCAGGCAGGCGAAGAGCACTCCGCCGCCGATGGCATGGACATCCTTGCCGCCAATCACACGCGCCTCGATCGGCACGCACAGGTCCAAGCCAAGGTGCAGCAGCAGCTCGTAGAGCACGTCCTGCTCACTGCGGCTGGCGAGGATGTTGTCGACACTGTCGAGGGTTTCCTGCTCGAGGTTCTCCGGGGTGGCGTTCCAAGGGCGGATGTTGGAGGCGTCAAGCTTGAAGCTACGGAACCCGAGGTCGACTTCAGTTGAGGGGTGCGTTCCGGCGATCTGCGCGCCAGCGCGACGGATCCGCTCCTTGGTGATCTCGGCAATATTGCCCGGCTTGCCGAGAGCTTCACAGTAGCGAGCGGCAACCCTCTGGTCTCCAACCGCTGGATCCAGGGGCTCGGGAAGCTGGACGAGAATGAACCGCCGCTTTCCCGAAGTGGCAACATTGACTTCCATTGCGGCATGCGCCGAGCTGCCGCTGCCACCGAAGAAGTCAAGGATCACCGCCTCAGGATCGCCAGCCGTGACGTAGTCGAAGAGCCGACTCAGCTCCATGTGATCCTTGGGGTTATTGAATGCTTTTTCTCCGAGGAGCTCACGCAACTGGCGAACCGCCACCTGGGATTGCTTGTAAAAGTAGCTTCCCCGCACCTGTACGGCGAGTTCCTCCTCGGGCTCCTCCGCGTCGCCGAAGTAGCCATCCTGGCCATTCGTGTCAGACTCTCCGGAAATCGGACGGATGTGGGCTTTCCGGAACGGCGGCTCGGTGTGGTCCTCGCGGAACGCGACCAGTCCGATCTTGATTTGCCTCTGCATCTCCTCGGATTTTGCGTACCTCCATCCGCTCTCCGGCACCTTGCAGGGCAGCCCTGTCGCCGGGTGCAGGACGTCATAGCGAGCGCCCCCGCCCCCAGGCCAGGAAATGTCGCGGTCACGCCACGGCCCATTGGCATCCACCCGCTTGTACCTGCTCCACTTCTTCGCAGGGTTGGCCTTGTCCAACGACTTGAACCACGCCTGCAGGTCCGCCTCCACTGAGGCGTCGTCAGTTCCATGAGCACTGCGGAGCTCGACATACTTGTCCCAGATATCCCGCGCCCCGGGCTTCTCTTCGCGCCAGGTGACCCCGGAATCCCGCAAAGTGGCCTGCGACCTCGCAAAGACGAGCAGGTACTCATGGCCGACCGAGATTAGCTTGGCATCGTTCTTTCGGCCTTTCTCCCAGATCATACAGGCAATGAAATTCTCCTCGCCGAAAATTTCGTTGCACATGATACGGGCGTTCTCAATCTCGTGGTCGTCGATGGAGATGAGAATTACGCCATCATTCCGCATGAGGTTCTTGGCGAGCCTGAGGCGCGGGTACATCATATTGAGCCAGTTTGTATGAAACCGGCCAGAAGTCTCGGTGTTGCTCGAAAGGCGTGTGCCGTCAGAGTCGGCCACACCGGTCAGGGCAAGATAGTTGCGAATATTGTCCTGGAAATCATCCGCATAAACAAAGTCCTTGCCGGTGTTATACGGCGGGTCAATGTAAATCAGCTTCACCTTGCCGGCGTAGCTCTTCTGCAGGAGCTTCAGCACCTCGAGGTTGTCTCCCTCGATCATCAGGTTCTGTGTGGTGTCCCAGTCCACGCTTTCCTGCGGGCAGGGCCGCAGCGTCCCGGCGCTCGGGGTCAGGGCGATCTGGCGGGCACGGCGCTTGCCGTGCCAGCTGAGGCCGTACTTCTCCTCCCGCTCCTCGATCTCGCCGCCGAGCAGCTGCTTGAGCACCTCGAAGTCGATCTTCCCCTCGACGAACGCATCAGGAAAGAGCGCCTTCAGCTGCTCGACGTTGCCCGCCACGACGTCCATCGAATGCGTCTCCGCGTCGCCCGGCTGAACCCGCTCCATCGTCATCCCGCTCTCTGCTGTCCCGCTCATCCGACTACAACTTGCTCTTCGCCTCGACCAGCCTGGCCTGTAGGCGCTTGATCTCCAAGTTCAGGTCGACCTGTCTGGAGGTCTGTCTCTCCTTCCGAGCCCCGCTGCGCAACCTGGCGAGGTCCAGTTCCAGCTTGCTCATCTCCTCGAGCGCGCCCCGCCGTTCCTTCGCCTGCTCAACGGTGCCGGATGCCTTGAAGACACCGGTTATCCGCGCGGCGAGGAGCGCCAGTACGCGGTCCATCCACCCTTGGTAGAGGGCCAAGAGATCCATCTGCGGCTGCTTGCCCATCGCGAGTTCAAGCAGGAACATCTGCTCCAGCTCCGAGGTCTCCGGCCCGGATGCCGCGAGCTGCGCGGACAGCACCTCGCCGTCGAGCACGGCTCGCTCCGTCTGCCCCTGCGACAGCCGTTTGAGCGCCATGGAGACGATCGGACCTGACCCTTCCTCCGAGCCCGTTGCGGTCACCAGCATCAGCGGGAGCGGGAAGACCCGGTGGACCAGCTCGTTCACCCGGGCTGCCGCAGCCCCCGCGCGCAGCTCCAGAGTCATGACCTGGAGCTCCGGCACACACCGCACGCCGTCGTCATGTCCGCGAATACCCACCACCGTGGGCTTGACGACCGCGACCCACCGCAAATCCTTGATACCGTCCCTGAGTCGGCGCTGGTCCGCCGCCGTGAAGCCTCCCTGCTCCACCAGCTTGCCCTTGGGTACGTGCACATCGCGCAAGCAGTCTTGAGGAAGCCGCAGAGCCTCGACCACTTCATCAGTTCTCACGCCGATTCCCCCTCGCTTGCTTCGGCAGCACCCGGCAGTACGACCAGAAACGCCATCACCTCGAAGTCGTCGACTCCGGCGAACCCACCCGCCAGCGCGTGCGTCCCCTCCATGCTGAACAGGCTGTCAATCGCCCGCTCCTCAGCCTTCCCAGTGATGGAACTCACGGCCGCTGCGAGCGCCCTGCGCGCTACGCGCATCTCCGCCCCCTTTCGGGTGACAGCGTCGTATCGCCCACAAGCATCCGCGTCAGACACGTCCTGCCCGGTCCCGGCCTTGCGCAGGCGGTCCAGGACATGCTTCGCCTGGCTGTGCGTCAGCAGCAACGCACCGTCCTCCCCCACATGGACCAGATGGTGGGGCGCGAGCGGGTCCCTGGACTGGCTAGCCCGCTCTGCGGCCCTACCCTCCGCACGCAGACAGAAGATGATCCCCGGCGGTACGTCGCCGGCGACGTCAGCGGTGGTCACGGCATGCACGCCGAATGGTTCCTGCTCCAGTACCTGCGGATGCGCCTTGCTGTAGTCCGACAGGTCGACCCGAAAGTCGGTCAGTGTGAGGTCCGCGATGGAGACGCCGGTGGACAGGTCCTCCAGATCCAGCACTGAGTCCTGGAGCTTGAGCAGCTGGGTACGCCGGTACTCGAGGTCGTTCATCGCATTACCGCCCTCGGCGGTAATCATGTTCTCCTCGCCTGTGGCAGAGATGTCGAGCAGAACCATGCGCCCGCTGACTCGCTGTTCCAGGTTGATGTACTCCTCCAGCTCCAGCTGTGGCCAGAAGTTGACGAGCTGAATGCTCTCGTTGGACGAGCCGAGGCGGTCGATGCGGCCGAAACGCTGGATGATCCGGACCGGGTTCCAGTGGATGTCGTAGTTGACCAGCCAGTCGCAGTCCTGAAGGTTCTGCCCCTCAGAGATGCAGTCCGTGGCGATCAGCAGATCCAGTTCGCCCTCACTTTCAAGGGCCGTTGGCCGTTCCTTCGAGCGCGGGGAGAACGCGGACAGGATCGCGGACAGGTCCCCGGGGAGCTTGGGCAGGGTCACCTGGTTGCCGCCCGCTCCGGTAACAAGTCCGGTCTCGATGCCCAGCTCGTCCTGAGCCCAGCCGGCCAGCTGCTGATAGAGGTACTTGGCCGTGTCCGCGAAGGCGGTGAAGACGATGATCTTCTGGTTGCCTTCGTTGATCGGGTTCCGGGTCTTGTTGACGAGCATGGTCTTTAGCTTGGCGAGCTTCGCGTCCCGGTCCGCGCCAACCTTCTCCGCGTCTTCGAGAAGGCGTGCGAGCCGGTTGCGGTCCTCCGCGAGGTCCTGACTCCAGCGGCGCAGGTCCACGTCCGTGAGCAGCACCTTGACCTTCTTGCCTATGAGGAGGCCCTCATAGGCCGGGTCATCGATGTCAATGTCCGCGATCTCGGGCGAGCCCAGGGAGCCGTCCTGGTGTGCGATGGCGGCCAGGAGGGACTCGACGTCACGCAGTTGGCGCCCGACTGTCAGTCGAAACGACTCGATCGAACTCTCAAGGCGCTTAAGCACGTTGACGCGCAGCAGATTGACCAGGCTGTTCTCCCGGTCTGCCTGGTTGAAGCTTCCCTTGCCGCTGGACAGTTTGGTGCTGTAGCGCTCTTCGTACTCCGCGCGCTTTGCGGGCAGGACATACTGCATCGGTGCGTAGGCAGCCAGCCGCAGCCGACGGATCTCGTCGTTAAGTTCCTTGATCGACTGGAACTCCCCGAGTATGTCGACGTCCGCCTTGACGTTGACGGGCTTGAGCCGTTCCGGGAAACGACCCGTCTCGCTGGTGCCGTAGTACTTCTCCACGTGCCTGCGCGACCGAGCGATGGTGACCAGGTCGAGCAGTGCGAAGTAGTCGAAACCAAGCATGTCGATCAGTCGCGCGGGGCTGCGCTCTTGCGGATCGAGGTTCTGCCACGTGTTGAACTGGCGTTGGGCGCGGCGTGTCGTGGCGGCGATGCTCGCGATGCCACTGCCTGCAAGCGCGGCATCGTCGCCCTCGGTTGCGAAGGCAATTTGGTTCCGCAGATCAGCAAGCCGGTTGTTCACCGGTGTCGCCGAAAGCATCAACACCCGGGTCTTGACGCCCTCCTGGAAAACCTGGCGCATCAGTCGGTCGTATCGGGTCTCCCCGCCCTGCTTGGGGGAGTTGGCGTTACGGAAGTTGTGCGACTCGTCGATAACGACGAGGTCGTAGTTTCCCCAGTTGAGGTGAGCGAGGTCGATGTCGCCGGACTGGCCCCGCTCCCGGGAGAGGTCGGTGTGGTTGAGAACGTCGTAATGAAAGCGATCGGCTGCAAGGATGTTACGGCGGTCGTTGGCTGCGTAGACGGTCCAGTTGTCACGCAGACGCTTGGGACAGAGCACCAGGACACGGTCATTGCGCAACTCGTGGTACTTGATCACAGCCAGCGCTTCGAACGTCTTGCCAAGGCCAACGCTGTCGGCGATGACGCACCCGCCGTACCGGTTGAGCTTGTCGATCGCTCCAACCACGCCGTCGCGCTGGAACTTGTAGAGCTTGTTCCACACCACGGTGTCCCGGATGCCCGTGCTGGCATCCACGATCTTGTCCTCGTCGAGTTCTCCCCCCGTCGCGCTGAAGAGATGATGCAGCACGAGGTGGTAGATCCGCGCGGGGTCCCGGTAGGCGGCCAGCACGCGCAGCCGTTCGCCGAGCTCGGACGGTACACCCGACTCCCCCGACGACTGAGACCACGCAGCCTCGAACCAGGTAGCGAGATCCGCGCTCTCGGTCCTGCCCTCGGACGCATGGACGAGGCTCATCCTGTTGCCGGGGGTGATCCCGAGACCTGCCGTACTGAAGGACAACGTGCCAGCAGCTGCCTGCTGCGGCTCACCGTCGACATCACGGACCACCATGGCGCCCTGCGGGACCGCACCGCCCGCCCAACGGACCTCGGCCCTGGCCTGCAGCCATTCCGCGCAGCGCCCAGCCAGCCAGCGGGTACGCAGCTGATTGCGAGTGGCCCGATCGCCCACACCTCCGAGCAAGCTGAGGTCAGCCTCTTCGCTCGGCAGGAGCACCCGCGCACCAGCGAGTTTGGACAGATGGTCCCGAAGCTCGGCGAAAGCGAAAAGGGAGAGTTCTTGCGTGGCCAGATCAAGACGGCCCCCTGGTAGGAGAGCAGGGCGTATCAGGTCGATGAGCCGGTCATCCCCACGGTTGCCGACGATTCTCACTGTATTCCTCTGCTCTCCGTTGCTTCGAACGTACCGCCTCATACCGACAACGCCTGCCGACCGCACGCCACTTCGGACCAACGGCGCGCTACGCAGCATCTTTCCCGATCAGGTGGTGAAGGGTGACCGATTCGGCAAGCTGAGAGGCCCAGCCGCATGCGAAGGCTGCCACGCCTTCATGAAAGGGTGCGGCGAGATGCTCAGCTCTAAAGACTCCGGCGCTGCCAGTGGTCCGGCCTGAACGCCAGGCAGATCGGAAGCAGTTTGCGTAAATATTGGCTAATCGGCATGTTTGCGCGCATTGTCGTGTTTGCAGTCTGGCGGCCATCGGAATCCGCTGTGACGAATCCCATCTGTAGGGGATCGGGGGAGCGGGATCCTAGCTGATCGGGCGTGCACTTGGTGGAGGACGCGGATGGAAGTGACTGAGTGGCCGCTATGACGGTTCAGGCGAATCCTGTTCTCTCTGGGGCGAGCCGTCCCGTGGAAGTGGACCCCGCGTCGTCCGAAGTGACGCGACTCCTCTCTCAGGCGGACTATGCGCGGCCTGGCTGCTCCAGTAGAGAGTGAGGGAGCCTGGGTTGACGAGAAACCCTTTACGGATGCCAGACATCCAGGGTCTCTCTACCACTGTCCTGGGATGCCGCCGTGCTCCAAGTAGACAGTCACGCCGCGGCGTCGGGCCTGGACGGCCTGCTCGATGCGGCGGGCCAAGCGCGGGATGGTCAGTCTTGAGATCTCGGAGACCGGGTGGAAGGCGACTGCGCGGATCTCGCCGTCCTTGAAGACGATTCGGTCCAAGAGGACTTGGTCCAGCACTCCGCCGTCGAACAGGTAGAGGATCTTGTCGCCCTCCGCGTCCGAGGGGGCCCAGTCCGCCGCGAGGAGTCGGCCTACCGGCGGGGTGATGCCGAGTTCTTCGCGCACTTCACGGACGCACGTCTGGAGCGGCGATTCGCCTTGCTCGACGTATCCGCCGGGGATGTCGCGATAGTCCTTGTAGGTTGGCTCGACCAACAGCAAGTGTCCGGCCTCGTCGAAGAACAGGGCTCCGGCCGCCATGAGCGGCGTGGCCTTGCCGGCCAGGAATTCGCTGCGGTCCATGCGGGGCAGCCTATCGATTACGTCCTCGACCTCAGCCGGTGCCCTTCAGGCCACGACGTGGAGCCGGCGGGCGAGTGCGGTGAGATTGCTGGGCGGCCTTCCTCGGGAGTTGCGTATCCAGCGGAGAACCAGTTCCCGGCTCATGGTGTGCTGCCGGATCTGCTCGGGTGCGATGGACTCCGCCTGGAGCAGGATCTCCAGAGCCTCGTCGCCTCGGTTGCGTGCCGCGAGGGCTCGGGCGACTTCAAGACTGTGCCGTACCTGCCGTTCGACGGGGAGGCCGCTGGTGTCCACGCGCCGGCCGAGGTCGGCAGCGATCTGGTGGTCACCAAGCTCGCCGGCGGTGGCCACCGTGTGGATGGCGACATTGGTGGGGCCGAACGCGGTCCAGAGTTCATTGCTGTCCGTGCCGAGACGCTGAGCGGCCTGATCGGCCCGGCTCAGGATGTCGCGTACGGTGTTTCGGTCTCCGAGGCGGGCTGCCGCCATCGCGCCGGCCAGGTGGAGCGCGCCGTACGCGGACACCCGCTCCCGGGAGGACTCCGAGGCCGTTGGCCGGAGCAGCTTCTCGGCGTCCTTCAGCAGGTTCAGGGCGGCATCGAACCGGCCGGTCGAGGTGAGGCAGTGCATCACCGACCTCAGCAGCGACCCGGTCACCGCGAGATCGCCACTGTGCTGGGCGGCGGAGAGCCCCCGGTCCGCGGCCATCCAGGCGAGTTCGGTCTCTCCTGCTTTGCCGAGTACCTGAGCAGTTGCTTGGTACGCAAGCGCCAGGAGGCGTTGGGCCTCGTCACGCTCCGCGCCTCGATGGGAGCGGGTGGCGGCGAGTGCGCTTGCCAGCAGCTCGGGGAGCCGGTCGGCCACCCACGCGTACCGGGCTGACTGGTAGCCGTCCATGGACGCGGATATGTCTTGGCGAAGCCCCACGAGCCCGATCGGTTCGCCCTCCTGCCGGCCGAGGGCGAACAGAGGGGTGAGCATGCGGTAGTCCATGAGGGCGGCCCGTAGGGCGGGCAGGGCGTGCCGTCCTGTGTCGTGGCCCCAGTCCATGAGCGTCGGCTCACCCAGCAAGTCCCCGACCGTTAGTCCGAGGGCGTCGGCCAGAGTCTGGATCACGGAGAGCCGGTCGAGTTCGATGCGGTTGTTCTCCGCCTTGCTCAGCCAGTCCGTGGTCCTGCCCACAAGCCCTGCCAGTACGTCCTGGGACAGCCCGCGCCGCCGCCGGTACCACGCGACCCGTTCGCCGATGGTCAAGGTGTCACTGATTCCGCGCATGGCCAGATCCTCCCCGTCCTCGCCCGGACGACCCCGGAAGGATTTTCCAGGGTGCGCACTCAGAACGCCCCTACGGTCACATCACCCAAGTCAACCCGCCTTCGCTTTTGCGGAATTGACGGACTGATCAACGTGATGACCGGGAGGCATGGTGCCCACCGCACCTCGTGCGAGGAACGAATACGTCGACCGCACTCATGCCGCCGAGTACGAGTGCGAGGCCGTGATCTTCGATTTGTTTGGCACGCTCGTGGTAGCCCCCAGTGATACCGAACGTGATTCGGCTGTACGGGAGTTCGCCGCCGCGATGGAAGTCGGCACCGAAATCGTGGACGCGGTCTTGGGCACCAGCTGGCGTGCACGCCACGACGGCCGACTCCGATCGGTCGGAGAGGTGGCCGCGTATCTGGTAGCCCGGTGTGGCGCGGCGAATGCTCGCGCGAACGACGTGGAAACGACGCTGCGACGCCTGGCCTTCGCCCGGCTACGGGCTGACCGCTCCGTATACCTGGCGTTGGACACGCTGCGACGTTCCGGAATCCGGCTGGCGCTGCTTAGCGACGCCTCTCCGGAGATCGCCGAATGTTGGGGGAGGACGCCGTTGGCGTCCTACTTCCCCACAGCGGTGTTCAGTTGCGAGGAATGCGCGATCAAGCCGGACCCTCGGCTCTTCACGCGAGCGCTGGAGCAGCTCGGCGTCCCGGCCCATAACAGCGTCTACTGCGGGGACGGGGGCGGCGACGAGCTGATGGGCGCGCAGCGGGCCGGACTTCGTGCGCTGCGTGTGACGCGTCGGGGCGGCCAGGAGGGGCTTGCTTTTGGGGAAACGCCCTGGCACGGAGGATGTGTGCCATCCGTGGAGGTCGTGCCGGCCGCGTTGACCGCGAGGCGGGAACGATGAGCCCGGTACGCGCCTGGACCGTAGGCGGCGGCTCACTGCGCCTCGCGGCTGCTCCGAGGCCCAGCGATACCGACGACACCACGTTGATCCACGTCCGGTACTCAGGGATCTGCGGCAGCGACATTCCCAAGCTCCGCACGTCATGGCGCGGCCCGCTACCAAGTCCGTGGTTCCCAGGGCACGAGATCGTCGGCACCGTTGCCCGCACTATCGACTGGGTCTGCGTGGATCCGCTGATCGGATGCCGATCGTGCCCCGCGTGCGCCGATGGCCATGTGCATCTCTGCCACGGTCTGCGGCGCGTCGGTTGGGATCTTCCTGGTGGGCTCGCCGAGGCAGTCCGCGTGCCGTCCTCCAGCGTCGTGCGGCTCCCCGCCCTGCGCGACCCGGCGCACGGGGTACTGACCGACGTCATGGCGGTGGCCTTGCACGGGGTGCGCTGTGGCCTGCCAATCCGCCCGGGCCGCCTGGGTGTCATCGGGACTGGCGCCGTAGCCGTGTGCACCGCCGTCTGCGCCGTTCAGGCGGGATGGGAGGTGCACATTGCCGCTCGTTCCGCCGAACGTCGCGATCAACTGCACCAGGCCCTCGGCGACGTACCAGTCACCGTGCACCAACGCACGCTGCCGCCGTGCGAAGTCGTGGTGGACGCGGCTTCCGGGCAGAGCGATGCCCCGTTGCGTCTTGCCGTGGCTTGCGTACGGGACGGCGGCACCGTTGTCGTCCAGAACGCCTACGCGCCGCAGGTCGTGTTGTCCCTGCCGCTGCGCAACCTGTTCCGCCGTTCGATCACCGTCCGCGGCTCCTATTCGTACTGCCGTGCGCACGGTCGCGACGACTTCCGCGATGCCCTGACCCTCCTGACTCATGGCGGCTCATGGGCCGACTTGCTCACCAAGGACCGCTATCCACTGCTCGACCTGCCGCGGGCGCTGTCCGATCTCCGTGGCACGGATAGTCGCCGGCCGCTGAAGGCCCTGCTCACCGCTGGCGTCTGACCGATCCGAATGGAGTGCTCACCGGTTATGGAGATTCCATCCCTCGTCCACAAGATCAATTCACCCGACGATATCGATCCCTGTGACGTCTACGAAGGCATCCTTGGCATCCTCGAACTCCCTGATGGTCACACGCGCGACGTGATGCTGGGGAGCGTCCTGACCGGCCTGCTCTTACGCGGCCCGCGAATCCCCGAGGTCGAAGCTGCCGTACGCGCTGCCACCGTCCTGGACCGGGATCAATGGGACTATTGCCAGCCACCTTCAGGTATGCAGCTCGTCGGCTACACCGGCAGTGGAAAGAAGACCTTCAAGACCCTCAACCTCAGCTCCGCTGCCGCTCTCGTCGCAGCCACCGGCGGCGCACACATCGCCAAGATCGGCTCGCGCAGCGCCTCGTCCAAGACAGGGTCCCGCGACTTCATCGACCTGGTTGGCGCGGAACCCGGCGCCGTGCCGCACGACGAGATGGTCGGCATCGCGGCCGAGTGTGGGTTCGGATTCTTCTCCATCGAGGACCGGGTGCCCGAGTTCGACAGTCGCTACGGCGGACGGTTCCAAGCCGTTCACGCGCTTAGCCTGGCCTTTCCCGCTCTGCTCAGCCCAGTCGTCTGCCCTTCCTACGTGTACGGGCTCTCGCACTCCGCCGTCGACGTCTCCGCTCAGCTCCTTGCCCGGCTCGGGCTGGCGGACGTGACCGTCATCAACTCGTCCGCCGGGGCTGCCCTGCACGTAGACGAACTGCTGCCCGGCGCCACGGTGCGCACCAGCCGCATCCGTGACGGGCTCGATGATTCGTCTCTGTCCCAGGACCTACGCCTTGCCGCGGCGGCCATGCCTGGTGACTTGGGCTCCATCGCTCAGCAACCCGATCCCCACGCGAACGTCGCCGCCGCTGTCAGTGTTCTGGCCGGCCACGGCAGTTCGTCGGCCCGCAACGCTGTAGCGCTCAACGCGGCGCTGCTCATGGTGACCGGCCAGGCCGTCCCCACCCTGCAGGCCGGGCTCGACACAGCGCAGGCCATCCTGCGCACCGACGCGGCCCTTGACACTCTGCGGCGCTTCGTCCGGCTCACCGGTGGCTCCCCGCACGCGCTTGAGGAACTCCGGCCGACGCCCCAGCACGTGGGCGCGTCCGCCCGGATATCACGCAAGGAGGAGATCTCATGCTGACCCGCGATGAACTGGGCATCGTCCATCTGGTCCTCAACACCGACTGCAATGCCTGGGACTTGGCCCCGACAACCGCGTCCCCCGGCGTCTGCCGCTTCTGCTACCGCGAGCGAAACCGGGTCGCCACCACCCCCACAGTCATCGCCCGGGTCGTCGACCGCATCCGAAGCGAATCCTCGGCGTACCGCATCGTCTTTACCGGCGGGGATCCGGTGATGCCGTACGACAACCACCTTGAGCCCGCCCTCCAGCACGCGCACAGCAGCGGCTTCGAGACGAACCTGCACACCAACGGCCTGCTCCTCAAGGACCGCTACCCCGACCTGCGTGAGAACGTCACCGTGTACTCCCTGGCCATCGACGGCCCCGACGCGGAGACCGCCGACTGGTTCCGTGGTCAGGGCTATTTCGACCGCTTCCAGGCCAACGTGACCATGCTCACCGCCGACCGCCGGCGCCTGGCCTTCAACACCTTCACCACGGCCGCTTCTCTCGCCGAACTCCCGCGGCTCGCCCAGCAGATCGCTGACTATGCCCAGGCCACCCCGGTTGAGTATTGGCTGATCTCCCAGTACCGGCCGATCGGCCGGGCCAATTCGCGCAAGGCCGGGATCTACGGTTTCAGCCGCGAGGACTTCGCCCAGGCGGTGAACGACGTCAGCGACCTCGTTCCCGACCTGCCGGTCTACGCACAGCCCACCCGCGAGCCGGACGACGCCTATCCGTTCCGCGTCTGGGTCCTGGGCGACGGCACGGTCACCGCCGACCTCGGCAGCGTCGCCGCTCCCCGCAACACCGATCTCGGCAACCTCCTGGCCGACGGCTTCGAGCCGCTCGTCCGCCGCGCGTTCGCCCTTCGCGAGGCCGATCCCTCCTGTACCGCGCCGACCACACCCCAGGAGACGTCCGCATGAAGTTCGACACGGCCTACTACGACAACGTCATTGACCAGCACCAGTACGCGCGCCTTGGTCTGGGCGCCATCGACTTCGCCCTGGCCGGGATGAGCCCGGACGACCTCCGCACCAAGTGGATGTGTCACACCGGCGCCCTCGACTTCGCCGAGGCTGTGGCGGCCGGTAAGCCCGCCACCGTCACCACGGGCATCGGCCTCGGTGGACCGCCGCACGCCGGCACCGTCTTCCAGCTCCTGCGCGCCATCAAACTTCAGCAGCAGGGCCTCGACGTGCAGATCGTGCTCGGCGACCTGGACTCGTACAACGCCCGCCGTACCCCGCTGGACAAGGTGCGCCGCATCGCCGACCAGTATGAGGATTTCGTCCGCCGTCTCGGCTTCGACGAGCGGCGCGGCGTACTGCGTCGCCAGGAAGGGCACACCGATGTCCTGGCCACCGCTTTCCTCCTCTCCCGTCACCTGGACGACGAGGACTTCCAATGGGCCGAGGAAGACCTCTCCGGTCTCTACCGCAATCACGGTGTCTTCGACAGCCTCACCTACGGCATGAAGCAGGCCACGCTCCTTATGGCCGCGGACTTCGTCCAGTTGCTGACCGAGGGCCGGCACGTCCTTGTTTCCCTCGGCGTCGATGAGCACAAGTACGTGGCACTCGCCCGCTGCGGTGCCGAACGCTGGGGCTTGCCCGCACACCAACTGTCCGGCATCTACACCAAGATGATTCCCGGCCTCGGGGGACTGCCGAAGATGAGCAAGAGCATCCCCGGCTCCGGGCTCGACGCATCCATGCCCGCCGACGACATCCGGGCCCTGATCACTGCCGACAGTGACATGCCCCGCGAGGACGAGGGCTCGGCTCTGCTTCAGATATACGCATGTCTGCCCGAGGTTGACGGCGCCTCTTACGACCATGCCGCCGCGGCCCGGAGAACCGGCTCGCCCGAGTGGCAGGTGCTGCGGGAGGAACTCGTCGAACGCCTGATCACCATCTTCTCCCACTGGCCGAAGTGACGGACGGAGCACTGATATGCCATCCGCACCCATGCCCTCCACGCGCCCGCTCGGCGACGCCGCCTCGTACTTCATCCGGGCCGGATACCGCAGCCGCGACAGTGTGGAGTACTTCGCCGACGAGACCGACGACGCCACGGTCTGGCAGCCCGACGTCTATCCCTACGCCGCCGCCCGCGCTGAACAACTGGGCTGCGACGCACTGATCGACATCGGCTGCGGCCGAGCCGGGAAACTCGCGGCCCTGACCTCTGTCCACCCCGCGTGGTCCTTCGTTGGCGTCGACTTCGGCGAGAACCTCCACTGGTGCCGTGCCAACCACCGCTTCGGCGAGTGGATTGAGGCAGACCTGGAGACCACCCGCGACCTCTCCCTCGCCCCTGCCTTCGTAAAGCGATCCCTCGTGGTCTGCTCCGACGTGGTGGAGCACGTACTCGACCCGCGCCCGCTCCTGGCCTTGGTACGCGGACTGCTTGCGGCCGGAAGCCCCGGCGCGGCCTTCTCCACCCCGGCCCGCGAGTTCCGCAGCGGCTATGAAACCGCCGGCCCACCCCGGAACCCCAGCCATGTCCGGGAGTGGGCCAGCGACGAGTTCCAGGCCCTGCTGCGTGCTTCTGGCTTCGAGATCCACTACGCGGGGCTCACTCGCAGCGACGACGTATCCAACGGGCTGTCCACCCAGCTGGTCCTCGTCGGCCTCGGGAAGGAGAACCCGTGACCATGGTCGCTTCACGGAGTCGGGGGCTGCGCGTCGTTCATCTCCCAGCCCGCACTCCGTACGCGCGCAAGCTGCATGGACCCGATTTCCACATCCTCAACGGGACCGAGATCAGCTCCGGTGCCACCGTTCCTGCGGCGGTGACCGCCACCTGGCTCCTCGCCCACGCCCCGCTCACCTGGCTCGACGTACTCCACCTGCACCACATCGACATCGAGGAACCGGCAGTTCTGGAGCGACTCCTTGACGCCTGCGCGGACTCCGGTGTCCGCGTCGTCTTCACCGCCCACGACACCCACTCCATGCACGGCGACGTATCCGCATTCACCGAACGCCTGCGGCTGCTCCTCAGCGCGGACGTCCGCTGGGTTTTCCTCACAGAGAGCTCCCGCACTGAGCTGACCGCTCTCCTCGGCGCGACCCCGTCGGCGACCGTCATTCCGCACGGCTACGTCGTACCTCCGGAAGCGCTCCGTCGGCGGGAGCGCGAACAGGCCACCGCGTCAGCCCGATTTCTTATGTTCGGTGCCTCGCGCCCCAGCCGCGACCAGCTCTCCCCCGTCATCAACTGGAGCCTGGGCGTCACCGACCCCTCCAGCACCCTCCAGCTTCTCCTGCGAGCCTTCAGCCCGGCCGACTTCACCCCAGGCAGCCCCGTTCCTCTCCTGCTGGAGACGGCCCGCCATGACCCGCGCATTCGACTGTCCATGCGTCCGTACCCCACGGACAACGAAATCACCAACGCGGGCCTTGCCTCGGACATACTCCTGCTCCCTTACCTCTGGGGCAGCCACTCCGGACAGTTGGAACTCGCCTTCGATCTGAACCTGCTCCCAGTGTGCTCACATACCGGCCACTTGCCGGAGCAGTACCGGCAGCACGAACAACTCGTCGCCGAACCAGAGTGGTTCGACTGGTCGACCGGTCACCCGAACCTCTTTGGCGAGCGCTTCCTCGCGGCCGTCGAGAACGCCGGTTCCCGCGCGGGCTTTGTCTGTCGGCGACTCGACCGCACCTTCCTGGACCACCGAGCCCAGGAGCACAAGGCGATCCTCGTCGCCTACACCGAGGTCTATGGAGGTGGCCGATGACGACTCCGCCCCGCATCTCGTGCGTCATCCTGGGCCACAACTACGGCCGCTATCTCGACCGCGCCATTACGAGCTGCCTCGACCAGGAACCTGGCGGTTACGTCCTGCACGAGATCGTCGTCATCGACGATGGTTCTACCGACGAGACGGAGGAGGTATGCCGTCGCTACCGGGATCGCGTCCGGATCGTCCGCCGCGACTGCCAGGGATTCGGCCCCACGCTGACAGACGCCTTCCTGCTCACCGGCGGCGACTGGGTGGCCCCGCTCGACGCCGACGACTGGTTCCACCCCGCCAAGCTCCGCATCTGCGCCGAGGCGATCATCGAAGATCGTCTCTTCATCGAGCACTGGGAGTACGTTGTCGACGCGGACGGCTGCCCCTTCATCGCCGATCCTCATCCCGGTGGAAACACCAGCACTCTGCTCGTACAACGCGACGCCGCCCTCACGCTCCTGCCCGTCACCAACGAGATCTTCTTCCACGCCCTGCGCGAGGCGGGTCACGGCCACGTTCTCCCCGTACCGCTGGTCCACTACCGCGTCCACGCGCACAACATGACAGACCGCCGTACTCCCGGTGTCTCTCAGCACTACCGGGCCAACGTCTGCACCGCACTCGCCCACCGACTGCGCACCATGGCTGCGGCGCCCCCGTCCTGGGCAACCGCCACCGTCCTGCGCCGGATGTCCCACCGCTTCTATGCCCAAGCCGCGGGACACCGCGTGGAGGCCCACGTACAAACCGGAGACCGCCCCGCCTGTCCGCGCCCGCTCGCCGCCATGCTGGTCGGCACAATCCGATCTTGCGCACCGCCCGGCCCCTGGCTCAGGGCGTTCGCCAGTGCGGTGACCGGCCACCCGCAAGCACCGCTCAGGGAGCTCGACAACGGCGGAGCCGGAGATACCGAAAGTGATCACTCAAATACAAGGGCGTGACCAGCGGTGATAAAATTGCCGCTTCCTATCTCTACTGGCCCCGCCAGTGATTCAACCCAGGAGCGAACAGGCATCATGAGCCGCCTCAGCGAATCCGTAACCCGCGCCATGCAGATCCTCACCGGATCGGACCTGGCCGCGGACTATACGGTCGCCCGGCTCCTGGAAGAGACATATACGCGGCGCTCCCTGGAGCTGTCGGACCTCGCCCCCCAGGAGCAGGCCGCTCTGGTCGAAGGCCGCGCCATCAACGTGATCCCCTCGGCCTCCACGCTCGCCGACAAGATCACCGCCGCGCAGGCTGCGGGCCGGCCGTTCATCGTGAAATACGGCATCGACCCGACCTCGCCCGACGTGCACCTCGGCCACTCGGTACCGATCATTATCGCAAGCCGGTTCCAGCGCATGGGCCACCACGTCGTGTTCATCATTGGCGACGTCACGGCGAAGATCGGCGATCCGTCCGGACGCTCTTCTGACCGCCCGCCGCTCACTGACTCCGACATCGCGGCCAACCTCTCCGGCTACCAGGCTCAGGTCACCCCGTTCATCGACTTCGAACGCGCCGACCTCCGCTTCAACGGGGAGTGGCTCAACAAGGTCAATCTCCCCGAGCTGGTCGAGATCCTCGCCCGCGTACCGGTCTCCATGTCCCTTCAACGCGAGGACTTTCGCAGCCGGCTCGCCGCCGGCGACGGCCTGTCGGTCGCCGAGTTCGTGTACTCCGTGGTCATGGCACTGGATTCGGTCGCCATCACCGCCGATGTCGAACTGGGAGGCGTCGACCAGCTCCTCAACCTCCAGATGTGCCGCAAGGTCATGGAAATCAGGGAGCAGACCCCCGAGGTCGTCATCACCACCCCTCTCATCGAGGGCACCGATGGCACCGGTTCCAAAATGAGCAAGTCCAAGGGCAACTACGTGGGCCTCTCCGCCGCCCCGGACGAGATCTACGGCCGTCTGATGTCCATCCCTGACCACGTCACCGAGCCCTACCTCAAGCTGCTCACGGAGTGGACGGACGACGAGATCCAACTGGTCACCAAGCGGCTGGCTGACGGCACCGCGCACCCCATGGCCGTCAAGCGCATCCTCGCCGGCGAGGTCGTGGCAGCCCTGCACGGCTTGGAGGCCGCTGAGGCAGCTCGTACGGAGTTCACCGCCCGCTTCTCCAAGCGCTCCTTCGGCGATGCCCAGAACCTCCCGGCCGTCTCCCTGAAGGAACACGCTGAGACCACCTTGGGTCAACTGATCAGTCAGACCCTGGACTTCGCCCCCAGCTCGTCCGCTGTCCGCCGCATCGCCAAGCAGAACGGCCTCCGCCTGATCAGCGAGACCGGCGACGGTGACCAGCACACCACGACGCTCACCGAAACCGCGGTGCAGCGGACCCTCGCCGCCGTACTCGCCGAGGTCGACAGCAGCGAACGCGCTGACCTGTATCTCAAGGTGGGTCGGAAGGTCGCCCGCGTCGACAGCTGAGGACATAGAACGGCGGCGCCGACTCGTAGTCGGCGCCGCCGTTCATGTCTCCCGCTTGCGCGCCAGGAACCCGTCGGAGCGAGTTGCCCTGGCCGCACCCTCCCGGATTCGCCAGCCTCAGCCCAGCCCCTGGTGCCGCAAGCCGGGCAGACCAAGCGCTCATGTATCGGCTCCAGCCTCGGCAGGTGGCCGCTCTTAGCGGGGCGACTCTCTCCCGATTTGAGCCAGTTCGCCGGGGGCAGACAGGAAAGCCCGTAGAAGGACTGGCGTCGAGGGGCAAGCCATGTCAACGTAAACGACCTTCCCGGATCTTCAGGTCACGTGGTTCGGAGCCCGGTAATGGCTCAGGTAATCCCTGAATTCCCACTGACGATGGCTCTGCCGTGTCGCCCCCGGCGCTCCGCCCGCTTCGTGCACGTACCGAAGATCTACCCCCGTGTCCTTGGAGGCGCTCCTGAATCCGCATTTGCCGTTCGATCCGTCCCTTGTGAGCGGCGCTCATCCCGCGTACTGGGTCGGTCCCCGGCACTTGGCCGGCGACGACGGTCGTCTCTACGACGCCGTCGCGGACAGCCTCACCGGCTTCGGCTGGACAAGCCTGACTGTCGTTCGAGGGCGGCGTGAGCTCGACGAGCCGCTGGAGGACCATCAGGTGCTACGCAGCACGGTCCTGCACATAAGTCGCGACGCCCTTCGGTGGGCTCAGTGGGTGCTGCCGGACGAGCCGTTTCACCTCGGTGGGCTGCCGATCGCGTGGCAGGTTTCTGCCTGTTCGGACGCGAGCAGTCCGCTCGCGGACTGGTCCGCCTACTTCACGCTCGATGTCCCAGGTGAGGTCATCACCGACTTCCTCTTCGCGCTCGACGAATGCGGCCAGCCCACGACCTTGCCAGTCGGCCCGGAGGCGGTCCTCGATGCGGCCACCGCGCACGGTTGGCTCCTCGACGCTGACCAACCCCACGCGGCGGCGATACACCCGACTTTCACCGCCCGCCTCAGTCTCGGTGAGGTGCCGCCCCTGATCCAGGATGCCGACTCCCGGGCTCTGACCGCCGAGGCGGAGGGGCCGGGGGCGATGGGCTGGCAGGCGTGGGCTGAGCCGGCTATGGGCGCCCCGTACCTGTGGGCTGCGTCATTTGGCGCCAGTGTGCCGCACGGTCTTGTCGCCGCGTTCGCCTGCTCGCTCAGTTCCACCGCGCCGGTGTTGCGCAGGGTGCTGCCGGAGAGCACGCGGGACCAGCTCCTGCGTGCCCCCGCCAGCTGACCATCGTTCCCACGCTGTGAAGCCGGGCCTCCCGAACGGGAGGCCCGGCTTCGCCTTGCTCTGGCAGCTCGTTGCCACTACTGAGAGGCAGCCCGGCCCGGCGATCTTCACGCCATGGTCACTGAGTGAAGCGGCCCCTCATCAGAAGGCGTTGGGAGCGAAGGAACGTACTGGCTCCACCATGAGTGCGAGCAGTCGATCGAACTCGTTCCGTTCGTCCTTGCTCATCAGCTGGGTGGCGTTGCCGAGGGTTTTATGGGTGAGCTGCTGCATGAACGGGGCGAGGAAGCGCTGCATGGTTTCCGGGGCTTCTGTCCTTGCCTGCACGTACTGCCGGTACCGCGCGGTCTGCGCACGTACTTCTGCGAGCTCGGCGTGGGTTGCCATGAAGACGTGAGCCTGTTCCTCCTTACTGAACGGGCGTCCGTCGCGGTGGGTCCACGTGTGGGTGTCGGGCCGGTACTTGAAGTCCGCGTCGCAGAGCAGGGCGACGATGTCGGATCGGAAGTCGGTCTTGGGCATACGGATGCTCCTCGTGGAATTGGGAGCTTCAATGGTCTGGAGAATCGCCGGTTGGGCTAACCGGCGATCGTCGGCTATGTTGCGCCCGCTTCCCCGGGTCAGTGCGGACGGCCGGGGTGGTTCGCTGCCTTGGCCGCTGGTGGTGTGGTGGGTGTTGGGGTCGGGGTGCGCCGGCCGTCTCGGGCGGATGTGGCCTGGGGGTTTTCGGGTGCGGCGGGCAGGTGGGCGCTGCGGCGAAGGCGCCAGACGAGGACATCGCTGATGGAGGTGGCGGTGTCGAGCTCGCGACGTCGGCTGGCTTCCGCGAGCAGTGCAGCCGGGTCATGGCCCGCCTGCCGGGCGTCCGCGAGGGTGGCGGCCAAGGCGAGCCAGCCGGGCTCGGCCTGGATTCGTTCGGCGAGCTCTGGCAGTGCCTGGTGCAGGAGATCGGCTTGCCGTTGCCGCATACGCGGTGCCAGACGCTGGCCTCGCCGGCAGAGGGCGGCGATGGGGTGGGCTGCGGCGGCCTGGTAGGCGGTGCGCAGATGCTCCGCAGCTTGCTGGGCTGCGGCGGCCTGCTGGCTGTGGTGCCTTTTGGCGTGCCAGTTCGCGGCGGTGATGGCGAGGAAGACGGCCATGTCGATGACCATCGCCGTGGTGGCTCCGTCCTCGCCGCGGCTGAGGGCGGGGCCGCTGTGGACGAGATCGTGGGCGGCCTGTCGCAGGGCGTGGTCATGTCCGCGTACGGCGCGCACGTGAGAGCGGCTGGCCCGCTCGAACACGAGGGCTGCCTGCCGGAGTTCCGCGCGGGTGTGGGCGGCGGAGGTCCTGGCAAGTGCGTCCAGGACCTCCCCTGCTGCGGCGATCTGTGCTGCTGCCGTGCCGTCGTCGCCGTGATCGATGATCAGTAGGGCCTGCCAGGTGGCGGCAGCGGCCCGGCGCCGAGCGAACGCGGGATGGGTCACTGGCGGCAGGGTGGGCTGGGCTGTCTCGGAGCCGCCCTCGGAGGCCGCCGTTGCTTGGAGGGACCAGCGTTCGCGTATGCGGGGCAGGGACAGGTCGGGAGCGAGTGTGGAACCGGCATAGAAAACCGGCTCGTCGTCCTTGTTGCGGTCGCCAGGCAGCGCGACCTTGTAGCCGAGCAGGTCGCCCGACGGTGCGATCCGCTTGCGGATCAGCAGGCCGTCGGCGGCCAGACGGTCGAAGAACTCATCCGTGGAGGCGGCGCCGGCCGAGGCGCCGCGCACGGCCTCTCGCAGCTCCTCTCGCGCTGTGCGCTCCCGCCCTGCCCGTTGGGCTTTGTGGCGTTCGGCGCTGGTTGGGCGTTTGGCGGCGGTGCCGTCGCCGGGGTTGAGCTTCCGCAGGCCGTACTCGGCTTCGAGGAGGCGGGCTTCGGCCTGGGCGCGGGCGACGTCGTTGTTGAGGCGTGGTCTGCGGCCGTCTTCGCGGACGAGGGTGGCGATGATGTGGATGTGGTCGTCCGCGTGACGCACCGCTGCCCAACGGCACGCGGCATCATCACCGTCGGGGGCGATGCCGGTGCCGGCGACCATACGGCGGGCGATGTCGGCCCACTGCTCGTCGGTGAGGTACGGGTCGTCGGGAGCCGCGCGGACGGACAGGTGCCATACGTGCTGGTCTAGGCGGCGTGAGGGGGACAGGGCGTCGACGGGCTGGTCGAGGAGCTGTGCGAGGTCGGCGTAGGTGGCGTCGGGGTGGCGGCCGGGGTCGGGGGCGAAGGCGTCCCAGGCGGCGACGAGGTGCGGGTCTGTGTGCTCCTCGCACCTGCCGGGCTCGTACAGGTAGAAGATCAGGCCGACCGTGCGGCTGCCCCGCTTGTGAACACGAGGAATCATCCGGACCGGTTCTCGTTGCTGAGGTAGAGCTGAGTGAAGGCGTCCACCCGTCGCGCCGCGCGTTCGACGGCGTCGAGAACGGCGGACGCTTGGAGTGCGTCGGCGCCGGAGTTGGCAGCCTTGGCGACCTGGTTGAGGTTGTTGCCGATCTGGCCGAGATGCCGGCGCAGCGCGAACAGCTCACTCACCACTTCGCGTTCACCGGCCACCTCGGCGGCGGTGCGGTCGAGGTCTCGGGCGGCGTTGAGGCCGGCGCGGGCGAGGAACGCGGCGATGCTCATACCGCAGGCGGTGGCACCGTCGGCGAGGAGACGGTACTCGGTGTCGTTCATGCGGCAGCTCGGCTGGTGCATGCGCTTGTCGTCGTCACGCAGACGCTCACGCTGCTTCACACGCGGCTTCAACGGTGCGGCGCAAGCGTGCTGACACGACGAACGACGGCAGTCGTGCTGCTGCTCCTGCTGTTCCGGGTGGAGGCCGCCCTCGGCCGCATCCGGATCGGCCGGCGCCCCCTGGCGCCGACCGGCTCCCGCCACCCCCGGGGCGGGAGATGCGTGAGCATTGCTGCCATCGGCAGCAATGCTCACGCGATAACTTGCTCCGCCTGAGATTGAGTTGGGGTCCTCCTGACCTGGCTCGTGGGCGGGGGTCTTCTGCGTGTCTGTCATCGGGTGCGGTTCCTTGTCGTGCCTGGTTGTCGGATGTCAGGTGGTGGTTTCGGTGCGTAGTTCCCTCAGGACGAGGCCCAGGCGGTCGTTCCGGCCGCCTGTCAGACCCTCCTGGCTGAGGATTTCCCGCAGTTGGACCCGGCTGACGGTCTCGTTGCCGTCCCGCTCCAGGAGGGCCGGAACATGGGGTCTGACCCTCGTGACGAGCTGCTCCACCGGCAGCGCCGATCCCCTCGACGCGCCCTTCGCCTGGTGTGCACGGGTCCGCTTCCGCGTGCCCTTTCCCTTCGGCTTCCGCCGTGCGGGGACCGAGCCAACACGGCCCCGGTCCCCGTCCCCGTCCCCGTCCCCGTCCCCGTTCCGGTCCCGGTCCCGGTCCCCGTGTCGGTCCCGGTCGGTCCCCGGTCTCCGGTGGGGTCGGTCCCCGACTTGGTCCCCTTTGGTCCCCGGTGCGGTTGGGGGGTGTGAGCAGGCATTTCTCCCGCGAAACGCTCGGTCCCCGTGTCTTGGTGCCGGCTCCTGGGGACCGGTCCCCGTTCGGTCCCGGCTGTGCGGTCCCCGGTGGGTTCGGCCCCGGTCTGGGGACCGTTGCCGGGGGCCGAGGGGGTCTGGGCCTGTGGTGAGGGGACCGTGACTGACGCCGGTTCAACGGGGTCGTCGTGCCTGGTGGTCCAGGGGGAGGGGAGGGGGACGGTGGCGAGGGTGTGTGCGTGCCGGCGGGCGGCGAGCTGGTCGAGGAGTTGAGCGCGTTGCTTGGTGTCGGTGCCGACGGCGGCTCTGCCGAGTGCCTTCGACAACTTCCGTGTGAGGCGTCGCCCGCGCCACTTTTGTCGTTGGGTGGGGGTGTGGTCGGCGAGGCGGGTGGCGAGGGTGACGGCGCGGGTGGTGGCGCGGTCGCGGGTGATCTGTGCGGCGTCGCGGTCGCGGGCGGCGATGCCCAGACGTGACAGGAGGCGCTCGCGCACTTCCCGGCTGAGGGTGGCGAGCAGGCTGCGGGAGGCGGCGTCCGGTTTGTGCAGGCGCAGTTCGATGCCCATGGCGAGGTGCCAGAGCGTCGCGGCCATGACGGGACCGACGAAGGCGCGGACCGTGCCGCCGACCGGTCCGGACTCGGCGTAGGCGGGGATGATCTGCACCCCGGTGATGACCCACACCAGGGTGCCGGGCAGCCCGGGGACGCCCTGGCTGTTGAGGTTCTGCCGTGCCATCAGCGCGGTCGCGAACAGGGCGAGTTCCGCGGCGCCGAACATCGTGGCGCGCTCCAGGGTGCCGGCCATGTCGAGGTAGTCGGCGGCGAACCGCCAGCTGGTGTCGGCGCTGTAGGCGGTGCAGCCGACCGCCGCGAGCGCGGCGACCTTCACCGCCGGGCTGCCCGGCCGACGCTCGCTCCGTGCGGCACGCCGTCGACGCGCCCATCCCGCCGCCGCGAGGGCGACCACGCCGGTGACCGCGATCCCGACCGCGAGCAGCGCAGGCAGGCCGGTGAGAGAACCAGGGGACAGGAGGTTACTCATGCGGCCTTTCCGATAGGGGGGTTCGCCGAGTCGGCCGACGGCTGGCGGGTCACCTGCTTGTCCGCATCGGGGCCGTTGGGCGCGGGTCGGCTGCTCGTCGAGCTTGGCCTTGGACGCTCGGAGGTCGTTGCGGGCTGCTGGGTGTGCTGCGCGGCGGCGGATTCGTGGCGGCTCGGGTGGGGTGTGGTCCGGGGGGCGTTGCCCCTGGCTCCGCCGTCGGGGCCGACGCGCCTGCTGCGGCAGGGCTGCCCCTCGGGGGCATGGCACCAGTCGCAGCGGACACCAAGCGCATCAGGCTCGCCCCGTGTGATGGCCGTCTCACGGGCAGAGCGGGTGGGCCGGTAGGTGGCCAGCTGCGTGCGGACGGGCGGGGGGATGCACGAGCCGATCTCCCTCAGCCGCGCCTCCAGGTCGGGGCGTGCCCGTCCGCCGGTGAGGGCGCGGTGCTGGGCGGGCTCGACGCTGCCGGTGGCCACGGCCCTTCGTGTGCGGGCGAGTTCGGCGGTCCAGGCGGCCTGGTCGTCCGGATCGGCGGTCGGGGTGGGGTCGGTGTGCCGGTGGAGGCGGTCGCGGCGGTAGGCGTTCCACCGGCGGGCGATGTCGGCGGGGAGGATCGGGTACGGCGAGTTGAGGATGTGCTCCCGGGCGACGAGGCGGGTGTCCCATCCGTGCCCGGTGTCCAGGGGCACGTCGCCGAGCAGGTGGTGCCACTGGGCTATCTGGTCGCGGGCTTCGCCGGTGTCGGTGCGGATGAGGCGCGGGTCGAGTCGGCCGAGGTAGGCCAGCAGAGCGCCGACTTCGTTGGGAATCATGTGCTACTCCGTTCCGTTCGGCTCGTCGAGCGCGGCACACAGGGCGGCGATGTGGGCCTGGGTCCGGGTCATCCCGCCAGCGGGGGACGGGCCTTGGCCGGGCATTGCGTAGAGGTTCGGGCGGCTGGCGGTGGGGCTGTGCTCCCGGACGATCCAGGACCGCCAGTCCGCCGCCCATGCCGCCGCCGTACGGGGCTCGAAGTCCGCGCGGTGGGCACGCCACTTCGCGTCGGCGGCGGCGAGACCCTGTTCGCCGAGGCGGTCGAGGTGGCCCTGCTGCCGGGCCCAGGCGTGGGTGTCCGGGCCGGCCTGCCACTGGTCGGCCGAAGTGACCGGGGCAGCACCACTGCTGCTGTACCTACTACGGTTCACCTTCGGTTCACTACGGTTCTGGGGGTCGGATTCTGACCCTTCTGGGGGTCGGTTTCCGACCCGTCGGGGGGTCGGATTCTGACGTGAGGGGTCAGATTCCGGCCCGGTCGGATTCTGGCGATGGGGGTCGGATTGTGACCCGCCCCTGGGCCAGATCCCGTGCCTCCGCAGCCGCTTTCCGTCCAGCTCAGGCACTGGATCGGAGGCGGTCGGCGGCTCGACAATCGCCTCGGGGTCGTCCTTCGTGGCCGCGGCGAGGTTGGCGAGCTGTGCGGCGGTGCGCGGCAGCCGGTACACCGTGCTGCGCTGCGGACCGACGAACATTTCCAGCGTCTCCAGCTCGCCACTGTTCACCAGGGTGGTCAGAGCGCCGCGCACGGCGTTGCGGCTCGCGTTCGTCCGCTGCATGAGAGAAGCGATCGAGGCCCAGGCGACGCACTGCTCGTCCGGCACCCGGTCGGCGATCGACAGCAGGACCAGACGCGCGGTTCCCCGGCTGGAGCTGTGCTCCCACACCCACTCACGGGCGTCCTTGCTCATCGGCCGCCCCGGCGGCCGACTGCGGTGGGACCAGGCGGCTGGCTCGGCCTCGGGGCATGGGAGACGCCTACGGCAGGCTGGACCGTAGGGTCGGGCATGGAGGTTCCTCACCCGGTGGCCAATGGGCTGGCACCCATGGCACACCGTCGTGTTCGTCGCGGAAGGGCGAATCGGCAGGGGACTTGGCGGCTCCCGGCGCTCAGCGCGCCGGGAGCCGGCCTCATTTCCGGGCGGCCGAACCCAAGAAGCCACACCCACGCCGCACAAGTCCAGCATTCACCGGAGAAAGCAGACAGCTGTCGGCGAACACCTGCCGCAGGGCCTTTCAATAACGGTAGACCCGAAACGCCGGTTGACGAAAAAGCCCGCGCACCGGCAAAGCCAGAAGCATCACACCGCGGAAACCTTGCACAGCCGCCGCGACCCGAGCTACAACACATAACCCCACGTCAGACCACACCTCGACGCCCGCCGCCGACACCCGTGCTTCGCCCCCGGGCGCCCCGCTCAACTTCCCTGTGACGGTGAAACGGGGCGCAACATAGCCGCAGAACGCCGGTTCACCAAACCGGCGAACGCGAGGTACAAATTTGGCTATGGAAATCAGACCGCTCGCAATAGGGCAGCCAGGAATCCGGGGTGACCCCATCATTGAATTCCTCCGCACCCGGCAAGACATCGACAAGTGTCAACTTGAGCTGTACTGAGATTTGTGGAGTCCCTGATGCCAGGGTTACGGTCCTGGCGAAGGAGATCCACCAGCACCATGCCAGCACCCCGTAAATACC
>NZ_JBITEV010000015.1:0-186256 GCF_044455465.1 Streptomyces sp. NPDC051217 | reverse complement strand
CGCCGCCCAGGGCATTCGACGCCCGCTCACGTACTTCCCGGAGACTCCACCATGCGCACCACGATCGCTGACGCAGACAGCACGACCCCCGTCCAGGAGACCACCGACACTCTCCGCGCCGCATTCCGTCAGCACGGACTCGACGTCCCCGGTCTGTCTGTAGTCGGGGGCAAGGTGGAGCTGGGTGAGGTCACCGTCGCCACCGCCGACCGGCTCGCCTGTCTCCTGGGCGCGCCGGTGCGGAGGGTCGAGCGGAACCTGGAGGAATGGCCCGAGGTGCGGCAGGTCATGCGCCGTCTCGGCGCGGCCTTCACAGCAGTGACCGGCGGCGGCTTCCTCGATCTGTACTTCCACCACGACTGCGTCCGCTGCGACAGCGACGCCGCCCTGGCAGTCAGCCCCATCGACGCACAGGCCGCGCGAGGTCTCCTGGCCGCTCTCCGATCGCGAGCATGACCACCCCGGCCGCTGTACCTGCTGAAGGAGGAACCCCTGTTAACTCCACCTGTCTATCCGAACTTTGAGCGGGCGTATCTGGATGTGCTCGGTCATCTGGCGGATCGGTTCGAGTACCGGAACGCGCCGCGTGGGAATGCCGCGCGTGAGCGTATCGGTATCAGTTTTCAGATTGCCGATCCGCGTGCGCGTCTTCCGTATCTGGCCGAGCGGAAGGTCAATCCTGTCTGGCACTTCGCCGAGGCGCTCTGGTACCTGGCCGGTCGCAATGATGTGGAGATGCTGGCGTACTACGCGCCGCATGTGCGGCAGTTCTCGCGTGACGGGCGGACGATGGGCGGGTCCGCGTACGGGGCGCGCATGTTCAACCCGGCCACGGTTGGTGGCACATCACCGTTCGACCGGGTCCTGGAGCTGCTGCGTACGGAGCAGGACAGCAAGCGCGGCCTGCTGCCGATCTTCACCGCCGATGAACTGGCCGTGGCCGACAACCCCGACATGTCCTGCGTGGTCGCCCTGCACCTCCTGGTCCGGGAGGGCCGGGTCCACATGGTCTGCTACATGCGGGCCAACGACTGCGACCGCGGGCTGCTGTCCGACACGTTCTCCTTCACGATGATCCAGGAGTTCGCCGCCGTACAGCTCGGTCTCGAACTGGGCACGTACACCCATCACATCGGCTCGGCGCACGTCGGCGAGCGCGACGTCCCGCGCATCAGGCGAGTCCTGGCCGAGGCCGAACTGGCCACGTCAAAGCGGCGGTTCCCGTTCCCGAAGATGCCTGCCGGCACATCCTTCTCAACCATCTCCGACCTGCTCATGCACGAGGAAACGCTGCGCTCCGGCCGGGGCCGCCAGCAGCCGCGGGAGATCGCGTCGCTCGGCTTCGACCCGTACTGGCAGCAGGTGCTGCTGCTGTTCGAGGTCCACCGGCAGATCCGCCACTGCCCGGCGGACCCGGTCGACGAGAGCGTGCTCGCCGCCCTCGACCCCGGGCTTCGCTGGCTGGTGGGTCACCGATGGCCCACGCGCATGCCCGATACGGGAGCGCGGTCATGACGATGCCCGGGAAGCCGTCCTGGAGCGGCGGTGTGGTCGACGGCGTCGACTGGGACCGGTGGACGGTGATCCTCTGCAAGCCGGACTGCGCCGAGACCGGCCTCACCGACCGGGTCCTTGAGCGGATCGCCGCCTGCGGTGTCACCGTCCTCGGCCGGCTCGACCTTACGGCGAGGGCGTGGCAGGCCCACGTGCACTACTGGGACCTGCTGGTGGACGCCGACTGGTTCACCGGCCGCGACATCCCCGCCGCGCTCGATGCCCTGTACGCCGACAAGCCGGTCACCGTCGCCCTCGCCCACGGCGATGCCGGTATCCACGGCAGAGTGCGGGACCTGCTCGGTCACTTCGACCCCACGCAGGCCGCCAAGGGCACCATCCGCGGGGACCTCGGCCGCGACAGCCTGGAAGAGGCGCTCGCCGGCGCCCGACTGGTGAACAACCTCGTGCACACCTCGGACGACCCCGACGCCGCGCGCCGGGACTTCGGCACCTGGTACGGCGCCCGCCGCCGCAAGTTACTCACCCCACCGCCGCAGCACCCACCGCACCAGCGTGCGGCAGCCGAGCACCCGCTCCGGCACACCCCTGACTGGAGGTCCACATGACTACGCCCGTTGCCCCGTCCCGCCCATCTTGTCCTCGGACCAGATCGGTGGGCTCAAGCCGGAACTCGCCGACGTGATCGAGTACCGCAAGTCGGGGCTGTCGCTGAACTGGATCGTCGGCTGCCCGCTGGAATGCGGATACTGCGTCCGGCACCTCTTCGACAACTTCGAAATGAAGACCCCCCGCCGCCTCATGAGCGACGAGGAGGCCGTCACCCACCTCGTCGGGCACCCGTACTTCCAGCCGCACAAGACACCCATCCAGCTCCTGAACCGGGCCACGGACCCCATGCTCCCCATCGTCAAACCGCACGTGTTCAACGTGCTGCGGGCACTGGACGAGCAGGGCCTGACCAACCACGTACTGATCATCACGCGGTGGCGGGTGACGCCCGAAGACTGCGCGATCCTCAACAGCTTCACCCACCTGCGCCTGACCGTCCTCGTCACCCACTCCAACATCGCCAACCCCGCGATCGAACCCGTCGACTCGGGCATCGCCGCACGCAGCCTGCGCACCCTGTACGAGCACGCCGAGCGCTACCGCACCGTCCTGTACTGGCGCCCGATCGTGCCCGGCCTCAACGACTCCGCCGCCGACATCGAACGGGCACGTGAACTGTCCCGGCACGCGCACGCGACCGTCTTCACCGGACTGTTCTTCCGCGAGGAGATCGCCTCCTACTACCAGGCGCACGGGCTGCCGATGCCCTACGACGAGACGGCACGGCGGAAGATCATGCCCGAAGTCTCCGAGCAGCGGATCCTCGACGCCTTCCAACAGGACGGCACTTGGGGGGCGTTGTTCCGAAAGACGAGCTGCGGGGTCGCCTACGCGCACGGAGAGGCCGACTACAACGGCCACTTCGGCATCCGGGAACTGTGCGACATCTGCCCCGAGGACCAGATCGCACGGTGCCGGGCCGCGTGGGTCAAGCCGGATCCGGCGGCCGTCACGGCCGAAGCCCGAGCACTCGGTGCGACGGGCGTGGTGGAGGTCAACGAGCGTGCCATCGTCGTGGAGGGACTGGACGAGCCACCGCGCTACTACCTCCAGCACGGCTTCGGCTACCAGTGCCACGACCGCACCAAACCCCACCAACACCGCCAACACGGCCGGGCCCCCATCGGCTGGACGGCGGAGAACGGACCCACCCCCGCATGAACTTCTCCTCCTGGCCCCCGCTGCTCGCGGTCGACGTCGAGGGCAACGGCGCCAACCCGCCCGACCTCGTCGAAGTCGCCGCCCTCCCCGTACGCGAGGGACAGCCGGACACCAGCACAGCCGGTGCGTGGCTGACCAAACCCCGGCACCCCGTGACCCCGTTCGCCACCCGCGTCCACGGCCTGACCAACGACCGCCTGGAAAACGAGCCGGTCTGGGAGGAGATCGCCGACCAGGTCCGCACACTCCTCGGCACCTCATGGATCTGCGCCCAAAACGCCCACGTCGACCACCGGGTGCTCTCCGCGCACCTCCCGACGTGGCAGCCGGCCGGAATCCTCGACACCCTCCGCCTCGCCAAAGCCACCCACCCCGGCCTGCCCAAGTACACCCTCGACGCCCTGATCGAACACCTCCGCCCGGACCTGACCACGGCCCCCGCACACCGCCACCGCGCCACCTACGACGCCTACGCCACCGCCCAGCTCCTGATCCTCATGGCCGACCACTACGACACCTGGGACCAGCTCGTCGCCGCGGCCGTACCGCCCGGCCTGCCCGGAGCCCCCGAACCAGACAAGGACCCCACCCTGTGGTGACCACCCCTCAGCCCATCCGCATCGGCATCATGGGCACCCACTCCACCGGCAAGACCACACTCCTCAAACGCATCGAAATGGAACTACGCGCCCACGGAATCCCCGTAGCCCGCACCGGCCGCCTCGGAAAACGAGCCGCACTCACCGGCCTGCCGAAAATGCAGCACCACACCGCCACCTCCACCGAATGGATCATCACCCAAGGCATCGCCGACGAAATCGCCGCCATCCGGCCCGATCCCGAACCGATCCAAGTCATCCTCGCCGACCGCGCCGCCTGGGACGCCCTCGCCTACTTCCACGCCGCCGAGGAATGGCGACAGGAGACCCAAGACCCGCTGGAGCGCGAACGGCTACGGCTCCTGGCCTCCACACAGGCCCCGAAGTACAACTTGCTCCTGGCCAAGGTCCTCGACGAGGCCCTACCCGTCGAGAACAAGCACGACTACGACCCTCGCTACCGGACGCTGGTCGACCACCACACCCACACCCTCCTCACCGAACACGAAATCCCACACCAACGCGTCACCGGCGACCCCGACAGCCAAGCCCACGCCGTCGAACTGGCACTCCAGCTCTGCCTCAACCAGACCACGCCATGAACCGTCGACCGCAGGGGCACCACCCGGTCCACCGGCGCGCAGTTGTTCGCGGTCTGCGTGAAGACCACCGCCACACCGCTCACCGACACCACGCTCTTCGCCGCCGCGAGCCCGCCGCAGAGACGCTGAACCTGACACCCTCACCGCTATGACAAGCAGTCTCGACACCGGCGATCAGCGACCAGTGCTGTGTCCCCCTCCGTGGCCTGCACTTGACGCGTTGGGCCAATGCGCTCCCATAGACCGACAGGCGGTTGCAAGATCCATCCCCAACCCGCCTCCCGGTGACTCTGCTCCGGCTGGTGGTTGCATTCGTCCGGTAGGTGCGCAACGCCGTGCGGGGAGATCAGAATTCGCTCGGGACGAACCACAAGATTTCGCGCCGCCCGGGCATGGACGGTTGGCCGGTACGCACGCGGAACGGATCCGTCCGACGGGCAGTCGCAGCCTTCCCCGATGAGGAGGTCACAGCGGTCACATTTCTTCGATGCCATGCGGTCATGGTTTCAGCTGCCTCGCACAGCATGTGGTCAAACCCCCCCAGCACTCCTAAGTTGGGCGATCAGCTGCCCGACTCCCAAGAAACGCACAAGCGTCGGTTGCGGACCCCTGTCACGCGGGGAGGACCGGCGCGCCGGTGCGGGGGCCGAGGCGGGTTGGCCCTTCTGGTTGCACTCCGCTCATCCCGCGCCGCATGTACGACTTCAAGTCAACTGCTTTGCCATGTAGGGGTGCTGAGGAGAAAGGACTGTCGGCCTTCGCTGTCATCAGTAAGAATCGGGGACGGGCTATTCGTCCCAACAGCACACGGCCCTTTGCCTCAAGTACACGGTTCGTGGTCATGGAAGGAACGGTGGAGGCACATGCTCGAAGAGCTTGCGGTGTCCGGCGGCTCGGCTCTGGTGAGTGCGATGGCGACCGATGTATGGCCTGCGGCCCGCAGCCGCGTTGCCCGGCTGTTTCGCCGCAGCGGGACGGAGCAGCAGGCTGGCATCGAGACACGGCTCGACGAGCACGCAGCGTTGGTCGCGGAGATGTCGGACGGCGAGGGCGACGAAGTCCGGCAGGCGCTGGCCCCTCAGTGGACGCTGCATCTGCGCCTTCTGCTGCGTCATCACCCAGAAGCCGCCGCCGAACTTCAGGCACTGTTGGACGAGATTAACGGCGCGTTGCCGCATGCCTCGACACACTACGTGCAGCACGTCGTCGCGAAGGACGGCGGGCATTCCTACGGTGCCCAGAACGGCAAGATCATCGTGAACCATGGGCCCTTGACCCCGCCAAGTGACGTGGAGCCGGGAGGGCCTGGGACCACAGGTGGCGGAGACACGCGGTGAGCGAGGGGAGCTCCGGCTCCTGGCTGGGTTCGTACGGCGACCGGCAAGTAGTCTCGGCGGAAAACGGGGGGTTCGCCTACGGGGTCGTCAACGGTGATATGCACGTCTTCACCCACGGCGGCCCGGTCTATTTGCTCTTCGAGTACCGGTCGCCGGACGTCGCACGCGGCAGTGGGGTGCCTGCTCAGCCGAGCAGCATGCTCGACGCCCGCTCTCAAGTCGTTGCCTTCACAGGGCGCGCGGAAGAGCTGTCCCGGCTCTCCGCATGGCGTGACCACGACGGGAAGCGGCTGGCGGCCAGCTGGCTGCACGGTCCTGGCGGCCAGGGCAAGACGCGGCTGGCGGCGCAGTTCGCCTCCGAGAGCGCAGCGGCCGGTTGGAAAGTGGTGACGGTCACCCACGGCCCCGGCGCTGTTCCGCCGTCGCCCGGAAGCCAGGACATGAGCCCGGGCGACGCCGCCGGGTTGTTGCTGATCGTGGATTATGCCGATCGCTGGCCGCTGACCCATCTGACATGGCTGTTCAGCAACCGCCTGTTCTGGGAAAGAGTGCCCACCCGGTTGCTGCTGCTGGCGCGCTCCGCCAACTCCTGGAGTCCCGTACGCAGCACGCTGCACGGGGCTTTCGACGTAGACACCAGCAGCCATCCGCTCCAGCCGATCGCCGACGATGCCCTCGGCTTGCGTGAAGCGATGTTCGTCGTAGCCCGAGACTGCTTCGCGGCCCGCTACGGCGTCGCCGACCCGTCAGCTGTCGCGCCGCCCAGCCGTCTTCACGACCCGGACTTCGGCCTCGTGCTGGCACTGCACATGGCGGCGCTGGTAGCGGTCGACGCCCACGTCCACGGAGACCGGCCGCCAGAGGACCTGGCAGGTCTGTCCTCCTACCTGATCAGCCGTGAGCAGCGGCACTGGCAGCAACTTTTCGAGAACGGCGCGGGCCGCGCTGCCGACGGCGACGCCCCGGCCCTGGAATACACCACCCCTCGCAGCGTGATGCACCAAGTTGTTTTTACGGCGACTCTCACCGGGGCCACCTCGTTCCGGACCGGGAAGCGAGTGCTAGGTAGTCTCCAGCTGGCCGACCCTGGGCGGCTGCTGACGGACCACGGCACGTGTTATCCGGCGACCGTCGCCGGTGCCGTTCTGGAGCCGCCCTACCCGGACAGATTCGCCGAAGAACTGCTGGCCCTCAGCTTCCCAGGCCATCCGGAATACGCCAACACACCGTGGGCGGACGACACCGCCGAGACGGTCCTCCAGGAGGCTTCCGACGGCACGCCCTCCCCATATACGGCTCGCGCTCTCACGTTCCTGACCTCAGCGGCCGCACCCCGCCGATGGCCGCACATCGCCTCCTATCTCGAAGATCTCCTGCGCGAGCGGCCCGCGCTGGCCGTCGCTGCCGGTGGCGACGTTCTCGCAGGTCTCGCCGGGCTGGACATCGACCCGGAAGTGTTGGAGGCCGTCGAGAAGTGCATGCCTAGGCACCGTCGCATCGACCTGGACGCCGGCATCGCCGCACTCGGCTCGCGCCTCGCCAAGCACCGGCTCTCCCGTACCGATGACCCGGCTGAGCACGGCTTTGTTCACCGTCGGCTCTCTGTGCTCATGGCAAGGGCGGGACGACGCGAAGACGCTCTGAAGGCCGCGGAGACCGCCGCCGGGATCCACCGAGGGCTGATGGAGACCGGTCCTGCCACTCATGCGCCGGAGCTGGCCCTGTCGCTGGTCGAACTCGCCGACGCCCAGCAGGCGCTCGGGCGATGGCGGGAATGTCTGCGCACCGCGGAAGAGGCCGTGCGGATCCACCGGGGCCTGCCCAGCGCCGTTCTTACGAAGCACGCCGCCGTATTCGCCCGTGCCCTTTGTCTGCTGAGCGATGGGCTGGTCGGGGAGGAGCGCTGGCAGGAGGCGACTGCGGCGCATGAAGAAGCGGTGGCGACACTCCGCCGGCCGGTATCAGGGAGAGTCGTCGGCGACGACCCCGACCTGGCGCGGGCACTGACCGGCCTGAGCACGCTTCTGCATTCCGTAGGGCGAGCGGTGGAGGGGGTTTCGGCGGTAGAGGAAGCCGCAGGCACGTACGAGCGTCTGGCGCGGGCCCACCCTGGTGTATACGAGCCCGAACTGGCCCTGTCGCTGACCAACCTGGGTGCGGGACTGCACGAGTTGGATCAGAAAGTAAAGGGCCTGGCCGTCGCGGAGAAGGCCGTAGCAGTCCACCGGCAACTGGCGACGACGAGCCCCGCCTCCTTCGAGCCGTCCTTCGCGGCAGCGCTGACCAACCTCTCGGTGCATCTGGACGAAGCTCACCGCCACACCGAGGCCCTGCAGGCAGCGGAGGAGGCCGTCGAAATCTCCCGGCGACTGGCCACAGCGATACCCGGCGTTTTCGAGCACGATCTCGCCAACGCGCTGACTGAACTGAGTCGGCGTCTCGCCGACAAAGGGCGATTTCCGGAAGCCATACGGGCAAACGAAGAAGCACACGAGATCCGGCGACGGACACGCTCCGGCAGGCACGGCTCCGACCCGCGACAGACACTGCGGGCGGCAGCCAGCGCCTATTCCCGGCTCGCCGCAGCACGCCGTACCAGCACCAGAGTTTGGGCAGCGGATGAGCATTGGGTGTCTCTTGTTGCGCAGGACGAGATGTGGCAGGACTTCGCAAACCGTCGTCACCGCCTCGCCGATATGCCCCCGTCGTACTGTCGAAACGTCGAGCGCTTCATCCGCAGAGAACCAGAGGCCGTCATAAGGACGCTCCTCAAGGCCGAGTCCATCCAGATTCACGACTGGCAAGCCGACGACACCCCCTCGACCTGGTTGACCCGCCAGCCGCTGCTGACCGCACTGCGCCGCCGGGCACGGGGACTGCCTGTCCGCCCGGTTCTCTGTCATTGCGGATACGCAATTGAACCGGGCTGGGACCACGACGACTGCTACCCGGGGATCATCGTCGATTGATATGCCCCCTGCGCCCGCCCCCTAGGAACGGCAGGTGAGTTGCTGGTGAGGGTGGCTGACGTTAAGGCGCCGTTGCCGGGACATCGAGGGCACCCGCAGGTGCCTCAGTCATGGCGTCTATGGAGGTGGAGCGGGTGCGTCCATGACTCACTCATGCCTCTACCAATACAGCATCTGCATTCACAAAATCAGCGAGTTGGACACGTCGGTGAACCTCATCGGTTGCGCGGTCACCGCGCTTCATCAGGACTTCACCGCCTTCTGATGCAACTTGATGGACACAATGTGCCACGAGTCCTGCGCCGTCATCGACAAGCAGCCGCACGTCGTGCGGCCTGACAAGCCGCACAAGATCCGGTGACAGGGTGGGCAACCACCGACATGGACCGGGTCATCGCGGCGGGGACGCACTCACCCGCCGCCAACCCGGCCATCGCCTGCACGTCGTCCGGGCTGCTGGCTGTCGACTGCGACATCGCCAAGGGCGAATTCGCCCTGAAGGGCACGCCGTAAGAGCAGAGGGCCGAAGGCCAGGGCTGCGGGCTACCAATGAGATCAACGCACGACCGACAGTTGCGGACGCTGCTGCGTGGGTGCCGTGCGGTTACTGCTGCGCCCGCCGTCTTGGCCGGTGACGACGAGCCCGAAGACGAGGTCATTGAGGTCTGCGAGGCGAAGCTGAAGATCGCGGGCGACATCGGCTGGTGGGGTGCCTTCGGCACGGAGGGCGGTAAAGACCTTTCCCAGCACTTGCGAGGTCTCCCTGCCTAGACGGCTTTGTGGCTCCGCCTTGCGGAAACCCAGCCGACCAAGCTCGATGCAGTGAGTCCGATACTGCCACTCAGTGGTGAGGTTCAGTTCGTGCAGACGGTGAGCGAGCGCCATTGCCGCCACCTTCCAGCGCCGCTTGGCCTGAAGGATCCAGTGAGTGCTGGGGTTGCGTGGCGCGTACGCGAGCACGTCTGCAGCCGGCATGAGAAGGGAGGCCGCAAATCGGTGTGCTTCCCCCTCCGCCTGCGGACCGTGTGGAACCTGTTCCTCCCCATGGAGGACCAGATGACCAAGCTCGTGCGCCGCGTCGAATCGCCCTCGCTCGGCGGTCTTCTCAGTGCTCAGCAGAACGAAAGGAACACCTCGATCCCAGAAGGAGAAGGCATCGACTTCCGGACAGTCACGGGAGAGAGAGAAGACCCGGACCCCGTGAGCCTCCAGGAGGTGGACCATGTTGGGGATCGGAGCCACGCCCAACCCCCAACGGGCTCGGACGAGTTCGGCCGCGGACTCGGCCGGACTGTCGGGCCCCGCCGCCTCTCCCGGGAACGGAGCTTGTTCGCCCACGCTCAGGCGGCTGAAGGACGTCAGGGAAGGCAGGGCCGCAGCCGGTAGGCCAAAACGAGCCCCGACCCAATCCTGCAGGACGCGGGCCAGACGGCCGTTACTGAGGGCAATGTCGCGTTGCGAAGCTGTCATCTTGCTCAGTGCCCGGAAGCTCACCGATTCCAAGGGGAGGTCGGCTACCTCCTCGGCGCTGAAGAACGCTTCCGGGAATTCGAGCGCCTTGGCGATGGCCGTCAAAGAGGGCGGGCTGGGGTGTGCTCTCCCATTTTCGAAGTCCGACAGTCGTCGGGCGGTGAGGCCCGCCAACTGGGCGAGCCGAGTGACGGTCAGCCCTCGTCGCTTGCGCGCGAGGACGAGACGGGAAGCGGTGGTCATGGGAGTGTGCCTATGAGTTGGGGTGGACGTGTCAGCCCAGGCGCTCGATCGGGATGTCGATGCCGCCCTCGCCGTCGTCTTCGTTCGGGAACGGAGTGACGCCCTCGAAGTCGATCGAGGGCAGGATGATCCGCTCGTGCCAACTGTCGATCTTGCCACGGCTGCCCGTGTTGTTCGGCAGTGACAGTTCTGCGTACACCCGCGTGCCCGTCTCCGTGTTCACATGCTGGTAGAGCAGGAACCAGGTCGGGATGCCGTCGCCCAGCTCCTGAGGCTCGGTCTCGACTTCGTAGCCGGGGAGCGTCAGCTGACGATTGGTCTCCACCCTCCGGATGACGGCGGAGCCCTTGGGGTATCGCGTGGAGGGGTTGAGGGCGGCGAAACCGGCCTCCTTGCTTCCGCTCGAAGCAGTGACGGCGAAGTCATCGGTCGGTGAGATGAGCAGCGACACGTTGCTGGGGCTTGCGCTACGCCAGCCTTTGGGGATATAGGTCTCCCGCAGGAAGCGCACAGTGCGACCCCAGAAGATGTTGCCAGGCAGCGAGAGTGGGTCGAACGGAGTGCAGAAGTTCCGCTCCGCTTCGGCACGCCGCAGAACGGTCTCGATCTCCTCGATCGACAGCCCGAGTTCAGCGAGCCTGTTACGAGCGCGGGAATCCTCAACGTGCACGACTGCCATGCCCCAGCCCCTGACCACAGAGAGTTGATTTCCGGAAATCCTCCCTCATTCGAGGTCGAAAATCAAGAAACCGGCCTGGTCAGACCGCACCGTTCAGCCCACGAGCTCAGACTCCCGCCCCTCAGTGGCACAGGGACTCCGTGCTGCCCAGGCCCGCCCAGAAGCCTCGTTCCGAGCACTCGCGCCAAGGACACCCGCCCCATGCAGCCAGTCCGCGCAATGCCCGTACGAGAGTTGGGCGCCCTGCGGGCAAACTGACACGACCAATACACCGGTGCGCCATCGTCCCGATGGCAGCCCTGGCATTACCAGCGCAACAGCACCTACGTCTCAGAATTGACGCTTTCGCCAAAGTCCTCCTGCTGCACGGAGTACGAAGGGATCCGAGAGCACCCCACCTCCTCTCAGGAGCACTTGCATGAGCGGTACCGCACCTTCCGCCGGCCCCACGTCCATCTCAGCCGAAGCCTCGCAGAGCATGACTGCTCGCGAGATCGACGAGGCGCTGTCCGCGTTGGCTCGCTGTTCAACAGTGCTGCTCCAGGAATGCGAAGCCGAGCAGCGGCGCATGGAGGAGTTGGACGCGCTCAACGAGCTCGGCATCGAGCAGTGTGCTGGTCAACAGGGCGCGCGCTACGAAGCAGATCCCGTCCTGCTCTCAGTCCGTCTGCGATTGGCCAACAACAACGCGAAAGCCCATCGCACTGCCGCACGTGAGTACGTGTCCTGGTGGGTCGACGTAGCCACGATGGCGTGGAAGTCCGCGGTCCTTGGGACGCCGCTGCTCTACGCTCGCGTGGGTGCAGCGGCGCCGGACATCCTGATGACCGAGGAAGACCTGGTCGTCGTGCCTAAGGCGGATGACCACACACGCCAACTCGTGGAGTTCGGCGCATTCCTCGCCCCGCCGTTGCCCGACTCCACAGACGGTCATGACGACGACCATGCAGCTGCGACAGCCGATCTCGCAGCTAGCTCTGGCCTACTCCTGCGTCGAGACGTGGCAGGTGAGGTGTATGTGGTGGACGACGAGTTCCCGGAAGCACGGCGACGTCGCCTCTGGGGCGGATTCTGGGTCGAGCACCGGATCCCTGCGATGCCCCAGCCGGATGAACTCGACTCTCTACTGGCCCGAACCCCGACAGGGGCTGCTAAGCGCCTGCGGGCTGCCGCCAGGGAGGTGCTCAAAGCGGCGATGGCCGGAGTACGAATCTCTGAGTTGGACGACGGTGATACACCCTGGACAAGCACGGAGTCTGCCGAATTCGAGAAGCTTTCCGACATGCTGGACCAGTTGACAGCTCTCCTCGCGGCCTACGCACAAGCCATCACCGACTGCCTGCCTGCCGTAAGAGCCCCAGGGACCAGCCAGGGTGATACGCCCAGCATCAGCTGAACCTCTCAGCTCCTGGCTAGCCCTTCAGAGCAGTCCCCAGGGGTCAATCACGGTCGCTTCCGGTTAGAACACAGGACAACCAGATCGACATACGAGCAGATCAGGAAGCTAACATCCCTCCAGCACCCCATGATTCCCGAGCTCAGAGCGCGAGTTCGATTCTCGTCACCCGCTCCACGACGAACCCCCAGGCCAGCGGCCCGGGGGTTGTTTGTTGTCTAGACCTCTTTATGCGTCTCGTGCCTGTTCCGTGCCCGATGCCTAGTCGTCCGGGCCGGTGTCAGCCTTCTTGGTCTTCTCCCGCTCCGTGCTACGCGAGTGTCGATCCCCTCCGCGACTTCCGTTTGGCGCTCCCGGTTGGAGTGCTGATAGATGAGAGCCCACGACACGCGTCTCGCTGTCTTCCACCCGCCGTTCGTGCAGCCCCCGCGGGGTACGAACACAGCGACCGAGGCGGCATCCCCGAAGCCATCGGCCCACACGGAAACGTCCTGCCCCACACTGCGGGTCCACCGGCCTGGGCGAACGCCATCAACGCCGCCGATCACCACGCCCTCGGTGAGCAGGCCCAAGGCCACGCGGCCCACCTCGCGCGCCCCAGGCTGCCCGAACTCGAAGCACTCGGGATCTACCCTGCGGCGAACGCGTCCTCGACCTGATCGAGTCGTTCCGTCCACCAGTGCAGCAACGCCTCGTCCGCCGTGAAGAGTTCGTCGAACGAGAAGTCACCGCGGTCGTAGTGGAACTCCAGCTGCCAGAAGTCCGTCATTCGCTTCCACCACAACCGCCGCACTCCATCCAGCAACGCGGACGTCTCCAGCGGAACCACGGAACGGTAGCCGCGCACAAAAGCCGTCACGCGAGCAAGATCGAACACCCCGCCCACCCCGAACTGCACCTGGGCCGTCCGCACAACCTCTTCGGCCTACCCGACACGGTCCCAGTCGAGAACGGCCGACAGTTCCCCGTCCGCCCAGAGCAGGTTTCGGTACTGGACGTCACCGTGTGTCCACCCGTGGCGGCCCCACGGCACGGCATCTTGCGGCCGGCGGTCGGCATGCTGATCGAGCAGTGCCCGACGTTGCTCCAGGGCCACCGTGGCCGCCACGTCAAACGGGCTGCGGTTGCCCTTCTCTCTCACAGCAATGGAGAGTCGCTCCGACATCTCCACCGCCCGTTCCGGTGCTGTCACATCAGCCGTCAGGGTCTCGGACGTTGCAGGCAGCAAGCCCCGGTCGCAAGCACGACCGAGACCCTCGTGCAGACGCCCCAACTCGGCACCCAGAGACCTCACCTGAAACAGGGAGAGGTCAACCCCGCGAACATGCGTGCCAGCAACCCAGGGGAACAGGCACCAGACCCCACCACCAACCTCGGCGATCAACGAACCCGAGGCGGTGACCACCGGGGCACTGACCGGGAGGTCATCCGCAGCCAGCGAGGATAAGGCCCTCTGATTGCGGACCAGCCGATCGAGCGACACATCAGTAACCCGCTTGAGAGCGAACACCCCTGCCTGGGCATCCACCTGCCAGTTGGCATTCATCAGCCCATCAGCGAGGTAGCGCTGCTCCCTCACCTCTCCAAGGCCGAAAATGCTCGCCAGTTCGGCAAGAGCGACGTCTGGAATAGCGGGACTGCTCGTCACGGTCGCATCAGTCACCTGGGGGACGATACGCGGCCCAGCGCCCGCAGAAACAAGCTTCACCACGCGCCATCCACACCCCGCTCGAACATTCCTCGAAGAGGGCTGGCCGAATAGCGGCCTGCGCCCCTCGTGCGCACTTGTTTGTGCTCCCCTGACGCGTCCTACAGTTCTCCGGCTCACGCCACATCACATCGACGGAAGGGCTGCCCGGTGAACGAGGACGAATCAAAAGTCGTCGCCGAGATCCTCCACGAGCTGAGCACCACCTCCCACGTCCAGGTCCGCTCATCCACCGAACTCGCCGCCCAGGTCTCCCAGGCCGCGGAGGACGAGGACGAAAAGCGGACAGAGGACGGACGGGGCCCCCTCCGCCGGCGCACCGACTACCGAGCCGTACGGACAGCGCCGCGATCACTGACACTCACACCCTGGCAGGTCATCCACGCCATCGGCCTCGGAGCCGCGTCGGCCCGCCAAGGCGCGGGGCGAGGACTGGCCGAACACTGGGGCAGCCTGCGCTACAGCCAGGCTCTGGAAGCCAATCGGGGCCGATACCTGGAGCTGTCGTCCGAAGGGCGCGATCTCCTTCGCTTCTACAAGGCCACCCAGTCCGGAGAAATCGGCACCGGCTTCGCCTCGCTGTTGGCCGAGAACGTGGTCAGGTCCCGCTACCCCGACCACTCGGTCTCCGTGATCCCGGCGGACATCGCTCTGAAGGCCGGCTGGACCCTCCGCAGCACCGGTACCGGCACTCGCCCGGAGCCGCTGCAGCGACGGCCCCACTTCTTCGTCGTAGCCTGGCAACCGGGGCAGCCGTCCAAGGTCCTCCTCGTCTCCTCGAAGGGCACCCACAGCAGCGTTCACCAGGTGCACAAGCAGCTCAGCACGGCCAGTGCTCACGTGGAGTCCGTGCACATCGGGCCCTACGGCACCGTCCCGTACATGCTCATCGGGACAGAGATCCCCAAGAAGGAGAGCCTCGCCTTGCACATCTTGGAGGGTCCGGGCACGACCGTCCTCCGCCCGTCCGGAGAGGTATCAGAAGCCGACCTGGACCTCACCCTGGCGCAGGAGAACCGTACTGCCGACGTCGTGCGGCCGACGGACCGCCGGGAGACAACCGTCCCTGGGTTCCAGGTACTGCCCGAATCCTTTGCCTGGTTCAGCATCGTGCTGGCACGGACGGAAGCAGCCACCGTCACGGCCTTCACCGGAGGTGGCAAACCCACCGCTCAGTACCTAACGAGGGAGCAAGGACGACGCCACTTCCAGCACGACGTCCATGCCAACACGGCCAGGCTGCGAGATGCGGAGCACCGCATCCACGACATCGACTTCGTTGGTACCGACCACATCTACCGCCTCAATGGCAATCGAATAGAGGCGTTTTCCGGACTCAGAAAGAGTCTCTACACATATCTCCACCACGGGCGCGTCAACGAATACCGAAGTGAGGTACACGCCCTGCGGGGGCAGTGGCCGGACCACAGCACATCGGAGCAGTGGAACGCGGTGTCCATCCGCCCCGACGGAACCGTGATGGCGATCCGACTCCGGGACGGGTGACCCAGCAGCCAGCGGCAACTGCAAATCGCTCCTGGTAGCGCCTACTCGGAGCACGCAAAGCTGCACCAGGTCTGGCCGAGAGGCTGTCGTGCGGCGGAGCAACCTCGGCGGCCCTGCTTTGATTGGTCTCAGTTCTGGTCTCATTCGCCCCCGTCCAGGCCAGTCCGGACAGGACCGGCCCGAACGCTCCGCCGCAGGCCAGGACGGGTGCGGTCCTTGATGGACAGGCGTACGGACATTTGGAAAGCGTGTTGGGGGGTGCCGTCGCCCTTTCGGCACGCGGACGCTATCCAGCAAGGCATGGAAAGTAGGTGCGATTGGGACAAGAATTCTTCGAATCCGCGCCTCAGGCGCCCGCCGTTCTTCCCCCACCCGGGCGGCGACGAACGACAGAGGCCGGCGTTGGGCGTTGTGTGGGAGCATTGGGCTTCCTGCCATGGCCCGGCTCTGCAGTCGCAGGCACAGAAGTCGGGACAGTGGATGATGTCGCTGTCGCCGCAAGATCGTTCAGCGTTGCGTTCACCACCGGCCAGCACATGTCGAGCGTGTCACGGTTCGGACTGTGTCCGGTCCGCTTCTCCGCCAGGGGATGGACGAGATTCCTGTAGTGCCGGACAAGCTCGGAGGCCAGCTTGGCATCGTGCTCGATCCATTTGTTCTTGAATGCGAAGTCCACGAAGTCATTCAGCCCCATGTTCCGCAACGGCTTCGGCATGCGTTCGCCTGCGGCGCGCACCTGTGCCGCATGCGCGAGTACCCCCTCCAGAAGGCTGCCCAGCATGATGATCGCCGACGTGTAGGCGCCGTGCTCGTAGCACGTGCGTGCCTCGTCCAGCCGAAGTTGTACGGCTGTGGCGAGATCCGGGTCGCTCACCACATCCTTCACCGAGACCTTCAACTCGACACGCGGCAGCTGCAGCACCTCGTCCTCGAAACCGGCTTCGCAGGGGACGAGGGCCGGCTGGCCTCCGTCCTCGCCGATCCGGCATCCACCGAGCACGAGTACCTCGTTGAGCCGCTTCAGCGTGGCGCGGTACTCCTGCTGCTGGTTGTAGTACTCAAGACGGTTCGCCAGGCGCAGGATTGCGCGCTCAGCGTCGTCTGTGCCGTCCACCTGCCGCTCCTTGAGGAGTTCCAGGGTCCACTTGTGCCTTGGTGCATCGCACTCCGGAACGTCGTCCCAGCCTGCCCGCTGGAAGAATGCAGCAATCTCATACCCCTTCCGGTAGAGCAGGGACGTCTCGTCTCCGCAGATCAGATGGGCGATCTCCGTCAACGTGCTGTCGTCGAAAATCTTGTTCACATCAGACTCCTTCGAGAGAGACGGACGCATCCTCATCGAGCATGGCGTCGAGTTCATCGTTGGTGAGGTCGGCATCGTCCATCTCGACCGGGGCCCATGTGCTCGCCGATTCGCCCTGGGGCCGCTCGGTGACCCCGGGCCGGATACCCAGAGCGTCAAGACGCTTCCACAGAGGAGCTAGCGAATCCTCCGGAGACAGGGCGAACTCGCTACTCCGTACGCGCCAGAACTGCCAGCCCGCCCGGCGCAGTTCCCGCTCTCGCTCGTAATCGTCACGGATCTGGTCAGGGGTGGAGTGATACGGGCTGCCGTCGCACTCCACGGCGAGCCGGCCCGTCTCTCCGACGACGACGAGGTCGATGCGTTTGCCGCTGGCTTTCCACTGGGGAACGACGTGGTACCCGCTTTCCTTGATCCTGCGAAAGACCCGCTGCTCGAACAGGGAGTCGAACGGCTCGCATCGATCGTCAGCGGAAACGGTGGAAAGGCCGGGCGAGGTGCCCTGGAGTTCCGGCGGCGCCTGCATATAGGTGAGCAGAGAGTGGCGCAGGTCCTTGCTGCGCAGCTGGTCCGGCGTGACGGAAGTGAACAACCACATCTGGTCGCGGGCCCGGCTGGCGGCCACGTTGAAGCGCCTTCCGTCGCCCTGGCCCGTAAGGGCCCGAGTGTTGTCGGCATCGACGACCAGCGAAAGCAGGATGACGTCCCGTTCGTCTCCCTGAAACTGTTCGGCCGTGCCCACACGCATGTTGTGCCGCTCCTGGATCGCGGAGTCGATCCGTGTGTCGATGAGATTCTCCAACAGCCTTGTCTGGTGTCCGGAACGGAGCACAATGACTCCGAAACTTCGTTTCGCGTACGCCTCGTCCTCCGCGAGTTCCTGCAACTTGGCGACGATCCGCTCAGCCTCGGGCCTGTTGATCAGCGTCTCTCGCCTGCCTTCGCAGTGACCTTCATGGACGTGAACGACCTCGAGAGGTCGCAGTCGGTCCGCTCCGTACTGCCGCAGAGGCACGAGTTCGTTGTCGGGATAGAACTGGGCGGAGGACCACTTGATGATCTCGGGCATGCACCGGAAGTGCTCGGTGAGCCGGATCGTCTCGCTGAAGCGCGCGGACAGCAGGTCATAGAGGTTGGACTTGGGGCTGAGCCCGTCCCGCTGCCAGTCGGTGAGATGGGGCAGGAGTGAGTCGAGGAGTTCGTTGAACCGCTCGTGCTTGCCTCCCGTGTAGAACGGAACACACTGCTTGTCGTCACCCACGACGATGATCCTCGGAGCGAGCCACAGCAGCATCAGGCCGTCCAGACCGACCTGGCTCGCCTCGTCCACGATGACGACATCGAAAGCATCCGGCTCGGGATCAATCATCTCGGCCACTTGCTTGATCGGCATGACCCAAGCCGGAACCGCTTCACGCGCGTCACGCATCGCGGAACGGGCGGCCTTCAGGTGCCGCTTGCCGAGTGCCGTCATTCCCCTGCCGGCATTCGCCGTGGCCGACGCGTAGGCACTCAGCGCCTGCTTCTGGCCGGCCGTCATCCGGTCCAGGCAGTGGTACAGCGCTCTATCAGCCGCCAGTTGGGTAACTGTGTTCCTCAACTGCGCCTCGACTGCTTCCAGCTCCCCCTCCAACCTGGCTTCCCTGCCAGGTGTCAGCATCGTGTCCTGGAAGGTACGCGCACGCCTCCAAGCCCAGGCAGCGTCCAGGTTCACGAGGCGGCTCTCCCAAGCCGCCTCGGTCGGGGATTGGGCAAAACGCCGAGACAGTTCGGGGTGGTCCTCGGAGAGTCGGTCCAGGAGTTTGCGGGCCTCCCGGCGATCGGCCTCACGATGAAACGCCTCTGTTAGTGACTCGATCGCGGACATGTACGCCTGCGGATCACGGGTGGTGACGGCTCGGTGGACGTCCGCCAGTTCAGCCACCCCTTGGACATCGGGCCTCGGCAGTTGCTGGGCGATGGACCGGAGTCTCTCCTCCGCCTCACGGGCGCGCAGCAATCGTCCTGCGCCATTCGCCGACATGCGGATGTCGTCCCACTGCTGCGCCGTCCGCACCGTGGCCTTGATCCGGGCCTTGAGCAGAACGTCGTGCAGCGTACGCACGGACAGTGTGAACCCGTCCACCGCACGGAGCGTCGGCGCCCGGTCCAACAGCTCCGACAGAGCAATCTCCGTGGAGCCCTCGGCCGCAAGCGCGCCGACGCTCTGCCAGCGCTCGTTCAGTTGCCGGACGCACTGGCGGGCCGCCAGGTGAGCCACCAGCGCCGAGATCTCGTCCGGTGTACTGGGCAGCCGCCCGTCCACCCGGCAACTCTGAAGGAGGGCTTGGGCTTCCTTCTGTACCGCCTTCGGAGCCAGCTTGCGCAACTTGCCGCCGCCTCGCAGGAACTGTTCGAGGTCCCTTCCAGCGGCGATAAGACGTGATTCCTCGGCAAGCGCCACGTCAGGTACGTCGAGCACAGTGAAGGGAATGCTCTGAAGCACGCTCTGCACTTCCTCGGCGCGGGCGGCCGAACGGCGCACTCCGTCCCACAACTGCTGCCGCTGACCGGCCATTCCGTCCTGCAGGGCGCGAGTGGTCCATTCGTCCGGCAGCCACGCGGCCGGCTCCCCTGGCAGCCCCTCGCTCTGAAGGGCGTGTTCCGCCGCGTCCAAGAGTTCTACCAAGGTCTCGATCAAATCGCTCCCCTGATCAGCTAGTTCAAGAGAAAGCGTGTCGGACGAAGCTTCGGCGCAGGAGCGCACCGCAGTATCCAGGGCATTGATCGCCTCTTCGAACAGCACAGGCGCAACGAAGTCCGCAGGGTCCGGGCAGCGGGCGGCATGCTCTTCCAGCACTCCCGCCCCATGCCGGGACACCAGACCCAGCAGGCGCTGGGCCTCGTCCAAGCTCAGCGAAGGTTCTCGCGGCGCCGATGCGGGAAGTGCGGGCATCCAGTCGTACTTCGTTGCACCAGCAGCGACGGTCTCCACGATCTCCGCGAGCCGCCCCTCGTAACCGGGAGCCACATCGAGGTGTTCGTACCACTCCGCCTCACGAACAGTGCGGACTTCGTCACGGAGCCGCGCGCGGGTACCCGACAGCGCCGAGCGGAGCGCTTCATGACTCTTGATTCTTACGTCGAGACGCTCCGTCGACTGAGTGGCACTGAGCTGGGAAAGCGCGCGCACGGACTGTTCCAGATCTCCGCTGCCCTCCTCGCGCCGGCCGCCCTGGAAGACGCATAGGCTTCGTAGCTCGGCAGGCAATTGCTGCCGCAGGACCTTCAGCGCCTGGCTCTTCTCACTTGTCACGAGCACACGCTTGCCGTCCGCCAGCAAAGCACACACAAGATTAGCGATGGTATGCGTCTTTCCCGTGCCGGGCGGTCCTTGAACAACAACGCCGGTATCGGTCTGAAGGCGCCTCAGCACCTCCCGCTGGGCTTCGTTCGACAACAGCGGGAACAGCGGGTCGGGGCCGAGAGCGGGGGGCACGTCGCGGCCACCCGCAGTGCCCCACACCCTGCGGTCCTCGGCTTCCAGCTTGTACAACAACTGAGCTAGCCCCAGAGGAGCAATGGCACCAGGCTGGGCAAGGCGGTTCGCGATGCCGTCGTAAAAGTTCACGAGGGCGCCCTGGCCCCGCTGACGGAGAATGATCGCCGGCGCGAACCCGAGTGTGGGCACCGGCAGCGCCGGGTCGGCGGGCGGGTGGCCCCAGCCACGGTGGAACGCCACCGCGCGATCGGTACCGAACGCCCTCTCCGACCAGTCACCAAGCACGTCCTGGGAGTCACGGGACAGCGGATGGAATCCATCCGCGTCGATACGTTCCCGCAGCGGGCTCAGCAGCCGTGTGCTGTATCCCTCGTCCGCGCCGAGGAACTCGCTGTCCTCCAGCCGCGCGGGGTCGCCGGGCGAGAGTGCGACGGTGATGGTCATATCGGTGGAATTCATGGTGAGTATCAGCGGGGCCGTCAGAATGTGCCGGGCTATACGCGCCGACGGACGCGCGGCTCCGATATTCAGGAATCCGGCACCCAGTACAGCCTCGTATTCCTCGCCGTCCTGCTGAATCCTGGTCACCATTCGGTACAGCTGCTGGTGAAGTACACGGTACGGCAGCTCGACGCGTTCCTTTTCCGACCACTTACGCCACGTGTCGAGCCATCGCGAGTAGGTGCGCAGCACATCGTGTGCTTCTTCCCGCCGGATCTCGGAGACCTCGAACAGGTCTCCGTTCTCGTCCTCCTGCCAGCCCTGCCCCGGACCCGACTCGGCCAGCGGCGGTACTTCTGGCGTCGCGGTGGCGGCGGCCTCGGGATCGACCCACCCTGCCAGCATCTCGGGCAGGACAGGAGCCGGCCTCGGCGGGCGGTGCGGCACCTTGAGCAACAGCCGGTCGCCGTCCGGGTGCCGCCGTAGCTTGTCGTCCGGCAGGCCGGAGAGCCAGAGGACCTCCGGATACGTCTGGCAATCCCGCACCGGCTTGTATGACCCGCGAACTATTTCGCGCATGTATTCAATAAGTTGGCGCGCGCGGTAAACCGCGTCTGGATTGTTCGCACGAAGTGCGGAGTAAAGAGACACCTATCCCCCAGGTCATGGCTCGACGGAAAGCTTTCCAGGATGTGGGAGAGAAGCGGTGTCATCAACAAGGACCGACGAGTAACGACGTGAACAAGCCGCATTCCGCGAAAGTTGGCTGTAACCCAGCCAAATCACTGGCCTCGATCGTTCAGCGGCGATGCCTGCTGGGCGAGGCGATCGGTTCGTCCTACACCGCGGGCGGTTTGCCTGAAGGTCGAGTGCCGCAGGGCGGCGAAGAGGCCCGGACAACTCCGACGGCCGTGGGAGAAGCCGGCCCCGCCCGACAGGCTCACCCCCGCACGAGTCCGCCGCGACTTCCGGCACCTCCGCACAAAGGCCGCCTGTCCAGCCGAAGCACCGAAAACCTCCCGGCCCGGCCCAGGACGCCCACCCCGCCGCAAGAACAACCAACCCACTGCCCGCTATGACGTGCACACAGTTGGCAGACCAGGCTCCGCGAAGCGACGCACGGAGAAGTCAACGACCCCACGTCCACACCGCACAGGTTAAAGATCAAGCTAGGGCCTGTGGCTCTCTCGGTCGTAGACAAGAGCCAGCGAGCAGAACTCCGCGACACAACACAAGTGCTGACGAACGGTCTATCATCGGAGATACGGATCGTAGTCCCTAGTATTTTGCGCGCCCTGGCTCGCGGCCGAGGGGTCACGGACCCTTGATCAACGCCGCCACTCGAAGGGAAATCCCTTATGAATTCGGTAGAATCGGGCGACAGCAGGGCGGTTTCAGCGCCTGCCGTCCCATCGCTGGAGATAGACAGCGTCGCCCTACAGCGCTTGATTGAAGAAGTTCGAACAAGCGAACCAGTGGTGACTAGTAGTTACAACCGGACCTACAACCGCCACAACCGCTAGAGGTCGGCCCTGAATCGGGAGATTGACACCGTACTGGTCAAGACGGCTAGTCGGTGCAACTTGGACTGCAGCTATTGCTACGTCTACAACCTCGGTGACGAAGGCTGGAAGAGCCAGCCTCGCCGTATGACAAATGCGGTGATGAGTGCTGTCATTGATCAGTTGGGCGCGCTCAGCCAGTCACAGTCCCGCTCGCTGAGCGTAGTAATGCACGGGGGTGAACCGCTCCTGCTTGGCGTCGATGCCACCGAGCGTTTCGCCGAAGGTCTCAAGTCGAGCCTGCGCGCAGATGCCGGTCTGCATATCCAAACCAACGGCGTGCTGCTAACCGACGAGTTCATTGACGTCTTCGATCGCTACGACGTGGGGATCTCGATCAGCCTAGATGGTCCGGCCGAGCTACATGATCGGAATCGTCGGGACCGACACGGCGACGGTTCGCACGAGCGCGTGGTGGCCGGCGTTGCTCGACTCGTCGCACACCCGGCGCGTGACCGGCTGTTCAGCGGATTACTCGCGGTTGTCGATCCGACGTCAGACCCTGCCGAGGTGTACGAATCTCTGAAGGCCACCGGGGCGCCGTCGTTTGACTTCCTCTATCGGGACGGAAACCATGACGCCCTTCCTCCAGGCAAGAGCCAGAGGGACTCGACCGAATACGGCGACTGGATGATACGCCTACTCGACCACTATCTCGCTGACCTGACCCCGCCTCGAATTCGCGTACTCGATGACCTCATCCGACTCAGCCTTGGCGGCCACGGCCACAAGGAAGGTATCGGGCTAGACGAGTACGGCATTCTTGTGATCGACACCGACGGTCGTATCACTCGCAACGATACGTTGAAGGTGGCTTACCCCGGCGCTGATCGCTTTCAGCAAGAGCGTTCAATTGTCAACCGAGATCTCCTTGAGCAGCTCGCTGGCACAGAACTTGATGAGTACTTCGCCCTCCAGCATCCGACATCCCCGACCTGTGAAGCCTGTCCCGAGCTGACAGTATGCGGCGGAGGAATGCCTGCACATCGCTGGTCTACCAAGAACGGCTACTCTAACCCGACTGTCTTCTGTAGCGACCAGCTTAAACTGATCTCGGCTGTCAAAGGCCGTCTCTCCATCGCCGCCAAGGGGACTGCCCGACACGAGGAATCACCGTGACGACCAACCCTCCATCTGAACGAGGCGCATTGCAGGCATCCGATACGGCAGCGTGGCCGCAGCCAGATCTGGGTACCCACGAGGTGTCCGCAACTCCGTTTCGATACGCGACGTTGACTGAGTGCTTCACCCCGCAAATCGGTGAGCACGTGCTCGAATGGTTTGAGCGCGACGCGCCGTGGATCGTGAAGCGGACCGACTTTTACGAGCAGTACGAGTTCAGCTGCTGGGATAGCGCATCGCCAGCAGCTTCCTACCTGACCAGACACGACGTCCTCGATACTGTCGGCACCGCCATGACAAGAGTGTTCGGATGCGAGTTCGAGCCGGATGTAAGCGTCGTGTGCCACAAGCTCGTGCGCGGGCATCGAATCGGCATACACAACGACTACCTCATCGGAGATGAGTCGCACCGACTGACCGTCCAGCTGAACCGCGGTCTCGCTGAGACCGATGGCGGCTTTCTCATGCTCTTCAGCTCAGGCAATCCCGCCGATGTTCACCGTGTGCTGCGTCCGCAACACCTGAGCGCATTGGCGTTTGAAATCTCACCCGACTCTTTTCACGCGGTTTCCAAAATGCATGGTGGAGCCCGATACACGGTCATTTACTCGCTTCGAGCACGACGTGCCTAACTCCCTCAGCTTACGCCTGGGCAAGGAAGATCTGCTTTGGTTCCCCGGCCTGACGGCCGAACTGGTGGCAGACTTCATATCGCACAATCAAGTGGAGCCGAGTCTCGTCGAACAGTATGGGACGTCTCGCTGGTTGGCGGGCAACGCGAGACCTCCCGCACCCGACGGCGGTGACATTCGAGTTGGGCCTCACGTAGCAAAGATTGAATACCTATCAAGCGAGACAGCGGCAGGATTCGATGGTCTGCATTTTTCTGACAGTCGTGATCCGCAGATCCGTGAGAGGATCCAGGCTGCGGCTGACGTCCTTACACAGGTCCCGAGCATGGCTGAGAGTATTGGCTCGATCGTGAAGGCGATCCATCCGATTCAATCCCAGCGGGACTACGACGTCAGCCACAGCACGCCCGAGCTGCCGTTCTCAATTTTTGTCTCGATACCGGAGAACGACGAGCGGGATGCATTGCTAAGGGTAGCCGAGTCACTCATCCATGAGTCGATGCACCTTCAACTCACTCTTGTAGACTCAATCGAGCCTCTGACCGTAGATTATCGCGCAAGTGGCTATTCGCCATGGAAGGATGAAGTTCGACCCGTCACCGGACTTCTGCACGGTCTCTACGTCTTTGCCGTCATCCACCAGGCGCTCAGCATTCTGGCGGGCGTAGAAGGCGAGTGGCGCCGATACTGTCGCAAACGTACTAGCGCGATCGAACATGAGATCGCCTCGCTCTCAAAGGCGCCCGAAGGTCTTTCAAAAATGGGCATCGATTTATGGCGTCGTTGTCTTGAAAGCATTTCAGCCTGAGCAAGCTTCGAGGACGCCCGAACCGGCCAATTCTCACGGCAGGTCGAGGACCGCGCTCGCAGCGGAGCGCGAACGAGACCTCTACAAAACAATCAAGGACTTCCGCTTGACCGCCCGCACGGTCCTGGGAAACACGGACTGAAGTCGCGTAACCGTCGACCCGGCGATTACAAGGCAGCGTCAGCCCAGTCGATACGTGTCTTCCAACTCCTGCCGGTCACCGCGCAGCACCACATCTGTGACCTGCAATCCTGGCCTGACACGTCACAAGCGAGGACGAGCACATCCCGCTCGCCAGAGTGGCCGCCAGCCTCGTCCGCCGTAACTTCGGAGCACGGCAAAAAAACTGGTCTAGGCAGGCGGGATGCCTGAGCCGGAGGTTGGCCTGCGCGAGACGCCGCGTTGTAGGAGAGGACCACGGTCACCGTGCTCACTCTGTGATGCCACCGCTCATTCGCCGGGGAAGCCACTGCCAGTCCTCCAGGGCACCTTGGAGCAGTTGCTGCAGGCGTTCCTGGCCGTCGACGATGAGTACGTCCCGCAGGCAGGCGCAGTCCGTCAGACTTCGGTTGCCGACGACGCAGACGTAGATGCCAGCGATCTGCAAGCCTCGTGCCGCTGCGGAGAGTTGGGCGTCGACGGGTAGCGGGATTCTTCGGGCAAGTTCTTGTGCGAAGACCCGCTCGACCTTGGGGCGCCCCAGCAGCGCGAGGAGACCGCCTGCGGCACGGCCGACGACATCGTGCAGCTGGTCCTTCCCCAGCAGGATGCGGCGAGCCAGCAGGGCGAGATCGTCGCAGCCTCTCCTGCTGTGGCGCTTGACCAGCCTGTTCCAAGAGTCGCCCGAGGCGTAAGCGACCGCGCGCTCAGCGATGACAGCGGTGCCACCACGTTCCACTACGTCCAAGGCCGCCCTTGCCGGCCCCTCAACCCTCAGACGCTCCCCAGCGGGCCGCGCTGGCGGCCGGGAGGTACGTGGGGTCGGGATGGCAACCCGAGACATCGGAGGGCGCGGTACTCGCCGCGGCGCCTGGGCACGCTTGACAGGTCGGCTTCGAGGCGTAGGGACGCGGCCCGCCGGCTTGCCCACATGGAGATAACAGCGGGTGTCCGGGCGACTCACTCGCCTCTTGCACAACGTACGGTCCGGCTTCTGCGCACGACATCGATAAACCATGTCGAAAGCCTGAAGACCCGCCTGGAACGGGGGCAAGCATGCCTATTTGGCCAAGCAAACGGGTTGAAAAGCTCGCTGACGCAGAACAGCAGCCTGCCGGGCCGGGGGCACGCCATGGAATCGCTCTGGCCAAGTCCGGACAGTGACGAACCGGGGCAGACTCCGGATGAACAGTTCGAAGGCGTGCTAAGGCCAGCGCAAGCGGTGGAGGTGCTCCGGATCTTTCGCGAAAGCACACCGTCACCACGATCTTGAGCATGAAGTGCGTTGCCATGCTGACGCGACTAGCCGAACCGCCTCCGCAAAATGCGCCGTCACAGACCCAGCCCCGTGCCAGCCCTTCAGGGCGGTACGCCAAGGTCAGAAGCGGTCAGTCCAACCGGATCCAGCACAGCTCGTAGGCTCAAGTAACAGCTGGTCAGAGCCCTGTGGTGCTCCAGAGCACCGTGGATTCCCAAGCTCAGAGCGCGAGTTCGATTCTCGTCACCCGCTCCACGACGAAGGCCCAAGTCAGCGACTTGGGCCTCCTTTGTTGTCTAGACCATTTTTAGTACCATGCCGTTCGCATACGGTAGGAGACCGCATACTGAGCCGAACTGAAGCGCCGGACCAGCGGGGTGCTGGTCCGGCGCTCAGAGATGGTTCACGCCTCTCACGAGACCAGCCCATCGACGTCGCGCAGGCGCGAAACAAGGGGTGCCAGAAACCCCTCGCCACCTCCCTCCGCCGAACTCAGAGGTTGACGTCAGCGTCGTCCGAAGAGACTGAGGACTCCCTCAGCGCCATGGCCAAGTCCCTCAGTTCATCAAGCACGGCCACACTCTGGAAAATGGTCTGAAGGGATGTGTTGATCTGCTGGGAGGGGCGGCGCAGCTGACGGCTGGAAGATCCGAACATGCTGATCATTGCCGTGACTTCCTGGAAGGCGCCCGCCGCGTCCTGCACTTCCTCGGGGGACGTGAGGACCTGCTCCAGCACATCCTCCGCGCCCTCAGGCCATTCGCGGCGCGGCGTGCTCGCCGCCCATTTAAGGAACGCCCGGAACGCGTCGAGACTGACCCCCATGCGCGCTGCGAAGCGCTCGGCCGCCGCGGCCAGGTCGTCGGCCGGCCCTTCGATGGCTTTGGCCAGGCGGTTGATCACGGCCATCCGCGTATTCATCGAAGCCCCGGGATGGCTGACACGGGCCATATCCTCGCCGATCAGCCCCATCATCTCCCCGAGGTCCGCCAGGGCGGACTCCACGTCGGCCATGTCGCCGGAGATGGCCTCCAGCTCCGCTTCCGCCTCGACGACCAGATCAAACAGGCCGGGGGCATCCTCGTCGCCCCCGGCGGTCGAGTCCGCGCCCGGCTCGGGGGTCGATCCCCCGGGGAGCGACAGGACACTACCCCGGCCCAGCACCTCCGCCAGCACGCTCGTCAGTTGCCGCTGGGCGGTCACGGTGTCGGCGGGGTGTGACGGGAACGGGATCCGAGGCGTCGTTCCGAGGCCCGGGAGTTGTTCGGTTCCCTCCGTGACATGGACGGTGCACCGACCGAGGGCGTGTCGCGCTCCCAGCCCGAAGGACAGCTCTGCCTCGGATCCGCCGAGGTCGGCGACGACGACGTCCACTTCGGTGAGCATGCGCAGCAGTTGGTCCATGGGCAGGCCGGCCTCCATGAGCCTGTCCGCTCGTAGGAAGGTGAGACCGAGCTGCGCACACGCGGGACGCACGACGTCCTCGTAGAGGACGGTGGACCGGTGCCGCTCCCCCGGAGGGGAATGACCAGGGGGGTCGGCGGCGGCGGTGGTTCCGCAGATGGCGAGACAAGTGGGCATGGCAGGTAATAGTGGGTCCAGGGAGGCCCTGTCGGTGGCCGGGCAGCCGACAGGGTGGAGGTCAGTCGAAAAGAGTGAGAGCCACTCCGTCGGCGACCTCGTCGGCGAAGACCGGGCGTTCCTCGATGCCCAGTGCGCTCAGGAGGTCCACGGTGAGCACCCGGTGGCGTCGGCCGACGCGCACCGTGGGGCAGGGGAAGGCGTCTTGGGCCACCAGGCGGTAGGCCGTACCCAGGCACATTCCGTAGGCTCTGGCCGCCGTTCGTAGATTGACGCTGACCGGGAGGTTGAAGATCTCGCGGAAGGTGAGGGGTGTTTCGACACGGTCGGTCATCTGCTCCTCCGTACGCGGCGCAGAGAGACCGTGGCGACCTGGCGACCCTGGCCCGAGAATCCGACACTCGTGGCGGTGTCGGCCACTCCCCAGGTCTGGGCCAGGACGCCGAGGCGTACGCCCTCGACACGGTGAGCGGGAACGGTGATCCGCACCGTGGCCGAGAGCCCGGGGTGGCGCGGGACCGGGTCATAGTCCGCCTGCCAGTGGTCCGCCGCCTCCCCTTCGGCGGGAGCGCCGCCGGCCCGCTCCACGTCGTCCACGGCCATTTCGAGGTGAGCGTGGCGCCATACGTCGTACACGCGTGAACAGGCTGAACGCAGCACTGTCCCGCCGGGGTCGGGGTCATCCGTCACGAGACCGGCCAGCGCTTCGAGGTAGCAGGTGATCAGTTCGGCCTCGACGTCGCCTCGTTCGGCACGGAAACGCCAGGTGATCTTGTAGGCGGTGCGGCGGAGCCCTGGAAGCCCCAGCCAGACGACGGCCTCCGACCAGTCCGGCCCGACGGCATCAGAGTGGACGCGTTCCGCGATCTGGTGCCACAGGCTCGCGCGTGCCTCGGGGCGGGCAGAGCGGTCATAGAGCAGTTCGCGAGCCCGTACCAGTGCCAGTGGTACACCACCTTGTTCCGAGCCGTCGTAAAGACGTAACGGGGGCGTGGGCTCGCTGTCGGCGCAGTGGCGCTCGACGGCGGCAAAAATGCCGGGGTGAAGGGGAAGTGACATCGGTCCTCCTGATCATTCGGAGTTCGAGACAGGTGATTCGCCGCGCCACGCGACCAGCGCCTGGGCTGCCGGCTCCTTGCCAGGCATCGCGTCGGGACCCCTCTCGACGGCCAGAAGCCAGCGAAGAAAGCCAGGTTGGCGGGCGGACACCAAGCCATCGAGGAGTTCGCTCAGTGCCCGGGCCCGGTGCTCCTCGCAGGCCGCCTCGGCACACCAGTCGAGGAGGGCATCGCGCATGGCCGGGAAGGCGGCCGACTCGTTCAGGGCATGTGCTGCCAGCTGAACCGTGCTGGATGCCAACTCGGCATCGGCGAGGATCTGGTCGCTCCACCACGAGAGGTCGCTATCCACCATCATGGGAAAGCAGAGGGCCGTCAGCAGGCTGAGAACGCCCTCCGGTCGTGTCCAGTCGCACATCCGGCGCAGGACGGTTGTCCTGGCGCCGGAGTCCCCGGATTCGAAACGCCGCACCAACGTCTCAGCGACGAGGGACGGGGCGTCCGTGCCGTCGTCCAGGGTTGCCATGAGTCGATGCAACAACCACAGAGCTTGCTCTTCCGTGACGTGGCCGCGGTCCGGGTGGCAGGCGTGGACCACCGTCTCGCGCAGCGGCGGCTCAGGCGTGACACTCCACTGTTCGAGCAGGTCAGCCGCGACCCTTCCCGCTGCCGGGTCCTGAACAGCCTCCCCCAGACACCACCCCGCCACCTGGGGAGCGAGGCGTGACGGAGCCAGCGCCAGGTCACGCAGGTGTTCCATGGACCGGCCGCCGGTCGCCACCGCCATGCTGGCGACCGCCCGCCCGGCCCGTTCGATGTGCTCCGCCTCAGAGCCGGGAGCGGCGAGCCAGGAGTGCAGCAGGGGCACGAGATCCGTGTGGTCACGGCACAGGACCTCCCACACAGCCTCGCTCACAGCAGGCCAGAAGAAGGACACCTTGTCAGTGGTTACGTCCGCAGCGCACCGCGCATGGTGTGCCCCGAGAAGCCGCAGGGTCTCAGGCCAGGGCCGCTGGCGGGTACCCCCCGCCGCGTGACCGTGGGAATTCGAGGCGTCGGTATCCCGCTCCCATCCCGACCTCAAGAGTCGGAGCAGATCCCCAGCACGCTCCGCCACCACGCTACGGTGCAGCCCTCCATAGACGGTGACGGCGAGCAGGTCGGCGCGGAGGACCGGATCCGTCTGGGACCGGGCGACGACTTCGGCACCCTCGGCTCGGGCCACGTGGTGCAACACCTCGGTGCCGGTCGCACCGCCCGCGACACCCAGCCGGAGCGCGGCCTCCGCCGCCCGCGCCGCGTAGCGGGGCGGAAGTCTTTCGGGCAGCAACTCGTCGAGTTGGCCAGGCTCCAGAGCCCGCAACCACTCGGCGCACGCTTCCTCGTCGGAGGAGCCGTCGGCGAGATGGGCACTGAAGACCCTCCGTGCGTCCGGTGGATGGTGGCGCACCACCGGCGTGCCCAGGTGGTCCGCCAAAGCGGTGGCCAGCCCTGGGGCATCCGTCAGAACGATGATCAGACGTGCCCCGGCCTCGGCCAGAGGCGTCTCCAGGCGGGACAGATCCCATGCCCGGAGCGCGAACGGGTCCGGGGGCTCCATCACCAGGTATCCGCGCACCCCCTGAGCCCGCGGCCCCCAACGGGAGAAGTTGACGGCCCGGTCCACCTGGACGAGCACGGGCTCCTCGCTGCCATGGGCAAGCAGGTTGAGGGCGTGCGTCTCACGTCCTGTCCCCGGCTCTCCGAGGAGCACGGTGACGCCGGAGTCAAGCGCGGTAAGCGCGTCCTCGAAGCCGGGCGGCGGCACAAAGCGCCTTCTCGCCGTCTCGAGGTGCTTTGCCCGTACGGGGCCCTGCCGCATCGGCCCCGTTGCCTTGCCGCCTTCGGCCGGGTGGGACACGGTGTGCCGCTGGTCGCCCGTCACCACGCCGGTGTTCACGGTGCTGTGTGGAGCAACGACCACCATCTCCCGGCCGGCCAAGGCTGCTACGAGAGTGTCGAGGTCGCCGCCTTGAGGAATCTCAGATGTCTCCATCGGCCCCACCATCGACGTGGCCGGAATGCTCGACGGTGGTGACATGCTGGCCGCCGTGGACGGTGCCGGTGTTGATGATCCCGCGTTCGGCGTTCAGAACCGTCGCCGGGGATGCCTCCGTTTCGGGACCGGTCTCCGGCAGCTGGCCGCGGCCGGTCACCGGCTCCGCGATCTCTCGCGGTCGGGGGAACGCGACGACGTCGTCCGTAGTGCGATTCTCTTCTGCTCGCATGTCGCCCTTCATTGCTTTGGACACCCGGAAAGTGGATCGGGCACCCGTTTCCTGGACGAATCGAGAATCTCGTGTATCGATCCACGCATCCGCTCCCGAGGCCCAAAAATCAGGTGACCGCAGTCACAGAGAAGGACTTGCGGAACCTCATGAAAAGAAAGAGCGAGTGTGCTGCCCGAAGACAGCCCACTCGCCCATTCATTCGATTGTCGAGCACGAATCCTGACGTCAAATCGCCTCGCCGGGAACGGGACGCCCGAGCGCGGAGATCCGGTCCCGCAGGATGTAGGAAATCTCTTTGCGCTCCTGATCGGTCAGCGTGCCCAGCAGTACGGCCAGTTCCTCCTGCCAGTCACTGCGCGGAGGGCTCAGCAGATTCTGGTGATCGACCGACCAGTCCAGCACCTGGCGTACCTGATCGGGATGTCTGAGGAGCCAGAGCGCTGCCAGGGACACCGGCCCGGCGTTGAGCGCCTGGAGGCAGAACTCGTACTCCCCACGCCGGCTGGTCGTCCAGGAGTAGCGAACTCCCTCGCCCTCCTCCTGACCGAGCAGCAGTTCCTCACCGCTCTCACGGAGCCGTACGTCGAACACCCGGTAGCTCAGACCCGTTTCGTCCAGGCGCTGCGGCACACCGAGATACTGCATGATCTCCGGGGCCCCCAGCCCGCTGCCGCCCGCCGCCTGCGCCTCGGCCAGGTGGTGCAGGGCGCCGGTGAGACGGGTCCGCACGACATGCCAACCGTGCGCGGTCCTCGTGTGCACGACGCGTACGGGGTCGTGGACCCACCACGAGACCCAAAGATCCACAGATTCCGTTCCGTACACGGTGGGAAGGGCGACCGCTCGCGTGTCCACGTGCTCGGTCGTGTCCACCCGGAAAACGTCGGTGTACCGTCCGCCCAGGCCGGGCGGAGCCGCCTCGTCCGGTGCAGGTCCGTAAGCTCCGGCGTCGTCGGGATCCCCACCACGGCCGAGGAGGCGGTAGTCCCCGGCCTCGTCCCTAAGCACCAGGGACCAGTCGCTGGCCGCGGACCAGCGTCGGCGGAGGATCTCCCGCCAGGGCGGGCCGGCGACCCGGAAGTAGAGACGCTCGGTCGACTCGTCGCTCATGCTGCCTCCCCTCGTTCACCGGCGCGCCACCTGCTGAGCGAAGCCCGCGCCGTGTTCAGTCCAGCCCACCCGTCCGCGCCCGTCTCATCCATTTCGACGAACAACCGGAATTCGCCGAATCGCATGACATGAGCCAACGCGGCAAAAAGGTTCTCCACCGCACGGAACTGTGTTTCGTCCCAACGCGCCCAGTCGGCCCAGCGCAGTAATGCCGCACAGGTCGCGTCGAACGAACTCTCGGAGTTCAACGCGCGACGGACGAATTCCACCATCGACCCCGCTTCCGGAGTCTCAGCCGCGAGTCTCCGCATGAACCACCCCGGGGACTGAAGCAGTTGCCCGAACACCGAAAGCACCTGTTCCGTGTCGCATTGCTCCGCGTCCAGCCATTCGACAAGCCGACCGAACACCTTGGCCTCATTACCGGCCTGGAAAAGACTCAGCATCGCCACCCGCACGGCTAGCAGAACCTTGCCGTCGTCGTCCTGGCCCCGTTGGCCAGAACGGCTCCGCACACCGAGGAGGAGATCGTGAAGAAGCCGCAGAGCCAGGTCCGGGCGTGAGAGCCCGAACTCCGCACCGCAGGTGTAGGCCACCGTCGTCCGCAGGTGGACGTCGGCCGCCACACTCCAGCGCTGAAGGCGATAGCGCACCTCCGCGACGAGTACCGGGTCCTCGGCCGCGATGCCCAGCGCGTTCGCCGCGATGAGACGACTGGTCGTGCGGTCCGCCTCGGCGAGAGCCTTGATGTGCCGCAGTGCGCGCCGCCCGCCTCCCCATATCGCCGCCCTGCCCATGAACTGGCCCACCGGCTTGGTGAGTTCGGGGGTGCGCTCCACTTCCCGCAGCCACTCGACCAGTAGGTCCGACAACTGTCCGTATTCACGCCACACATGTCTGAGCACTGCCTCGGCCTGCCGGTGCCTGACGAACACGACCCCTTGCACGCTGTGCGCGTAGGCGCCTTCCGTGCTGATCTCACGTTCCCGGCGGACGGCCCGAACTGTGTGCAGCAATTCCGTCAGGGACCGCCGGAAGACGAAGTCCGGGTTGGGCCGCCCGGCCTTCTCGGATCCTGAGGAGTCCGTCGGCGGTAGCTCCGCCGTCAGACGACCTTCGGACAGCGTCAGCAAGCGAGCAGCTTCCTCCCTGACAAGTCGGTGGTCCAAGCCCTCGTAGACAGCGGCTGCCAGCAAGAAGGCCAGGGCGTCCGGGTCACCACGCAACTCCCGCATGAGTTCGGGAACCTCTTCTTCCGCCCGGTAGCTCAGCCGGCCCCCCAGGTCACCGAGCGCGTCCGGGTCGCCGTCAGCCGTCACGAGGGCTGTCACCAGCTCCACCACCTCGGCCGGCACCAACTCCGGGACCAGTAGGTCGCTCAGCTCATGACGCCGGTTCAGCGCCGACAGCAAGCGCTCCCGCTCCCGCTGATCCGGAACCACCGCCTCGAAGTAGCTGCCGAAGACCATGGCGGGCGGCGGCGGTACGCACCGGACGGGACGGACGTGCAGGTCCTGTTCAAGGCGACGCAGCAGCGCCGCGTCATCAGGCAGCATGATCACCATGTGCGCCGTGGCCTTGTCGAGCAGTGAGCGCACATGGCCCAGGACACCGGGACCAAGGGGCCGGGACGGGAAGAGGCCGTCCATCAGGTATCCGCGTGCCGACGGATCGGTGGGCTGCCAGCGGTCCAGTTCGGTGACGCTGTCCAGTGCCCGCAGCAGGGCCCCTTCCCCACAGCTCTCGCGCAGGAGGTTGAGCGCTGCGGTTCGTCGACCCGAACCCGGCCGCCCGGCCAGGAAGAGCGGCCCGTCATTCAACTCCGTGAGGGCTCCGTTGAACCAGTCGGGTCGTGCGAACCCGAAGGCGGCGGCCCGTGCCTCCGCCTCAGGGACAGGCCCCTCGCGCACCCTGCCCTCCCGTGGCCCCCGCCCTTCGTTCGCGGACCCGTTGTGTACGCGCTGGCCGCCGTGGACAGCACCGGAGTTGAAGTTTCCTCGCGGGGCGTACACGAACGAGAGCGAAGCCCGCTCGGCAGCGCCGATGGCGTGGAGCAGCTCGGGGACATCGTGCTCAGCCTCGACACGCGACGGCCCGTCGTCGGGCGCCGGTGCCGGTGCCGAACCGGGCTGCTCCGCCGGCGGCGACTCCCCGTCCGGGGTCACTGGCGCCCCTCGTACTTGTTGCCGCGGACCTGGTCGCCCTGGAATCCGCGGACACGGCCGGCCTTGTTCCCCTCGACGTGATCGCCAGCGACATGGTGGTTGGCCACGCTCTGTCCACCGTGAACGGTGCCGGTGTTGAGGTTGCCGCTGGGGGCGCTGTTCCTCACTTGAGGAGCCGGTGTGTCGTCATGCGGCTGAGGCCGGGCCGCTTCCGGGGCGGGCTCCTCGCTGGTGTTGGCGTCCGGTGCCTCCTCGTACAGCGGCCCGGACGGCTGCGGTACGTAGATCCAGGCCCGCTGGGAGAACGGCTTGCCGTCGACCGTCGCGGCCACCTCCACGAAATGGTCGGGATGTCGCCCGGTGTACCCACCGGCGACGGCGTCCTCGTAGCAGCGGTCGGAGAGGATCGACGCAACGTGGGTGATGTTTTCCTTGTGAGAGGCGAGCACGGCCTTGACTGGACGTGAGTCGAGCAGGCGGTGCGTGTCGTTGCGGGCCGTGCCGTTGCCGCTGAACTCGTCCCCCGTGTCGGGCAGCGGGCCGACGTGCACACTGGCTCGGAGCCTGATGGGCACCGCCCCGTAGGACAGGACGTTGTAGTCGGTCAGTACGTCCTGAAGCGTGAGCAGAAGCGGGTGGATCACGAAGGGCATCCGCTCGGGGTCGAACCCGAAGACGTAGCCGTCGCCGGTCGAGGCGGGGAACCTGCGGTCCTCCCAGAGGTCCCCCAGGTCCGCCCTGGACAGCGCGGTCTTGAGAAGCTCGGGTACGGCCCGGCTGACGGCTTCGTGCTCGATCGCCGGGCGTCCCGTGAAGTCCTTGGCGTCTACCGCCAGGATGCCCCGGTAGGCGGGCAGCGGACGGCTGTGGGTGTACGGGCTGGCGATTCGGCGGGGCAGTTCGCTGCTCAACTCGCGCATGTCACTCCTCTGTGAAGCCCACCCGACCTCTCGGAGGTCGGGCCGGGGCGCTCGTGCGTGCGGTGGCTCGCGTTTCGAGCTTCACAGGGAGCGCGGGAACGTTCGGTGCCGCAGGACCCGACGAAGAGTGACGTGGAGCACACCGCGCTCCTGGCTCGACGCGGCCGGCGATCATCTCGCGCAGCCCTTCCAAGCCGGTCACTTCAATCCGGCGTTTCCCGGCCTCCACCCGGTCCTGCCCGAGCCGTTCAAGCGCCTTGCTGACAGCCTTGCGGCCGACACCGATGTGCTGTGCCAGGTCTTCCCTGGTGAGGTCGAAGGACCGCTCCCCGCCGGACACCTCGACCAGGCGAAGCAGGGCCAAGGCAAGCCGCTCGTGCACGGCCCCGTCATGGATCTCGGTCTGCTCCAGCAGACGACGGGAGGCCATCACAGCGAGTGGATAGGCGAGTCGGCGACTGTCCACGAACCGCCGGAACTCCTCTCCCCGGACGAGGGCAGCTTTGCATTTGCTTATCGCCCACACGCTGGCCATTCGCACACCCACACCCTGGAGTGCCATCTCGCCCAGGATCTCGCCGGCTCTGCGGAAGGCGAGCAGTCGCTGCCGCCCGTCACGGTCGGTTCGGACGACTTTCACCAGCCCGCTGATCAGTGCGAGTACGTGATTTCCCTCCTCACCCTGATGCAGCAGCGCTCGTCCGGCCAGGTAGGTCTGGTTTCGATATCGGGTCAGCTCTGCCCACTCCTCCTGCGACACCAGAGCACGGAGAGGCGACAGCATGAGAGGGTTATCTTCGCTCATGCGATCACAGTAGGGAAAGAGTTGGCCGAGTAGGTGCCGAGTTCCGTATTCCGCGCCCACAGCAGGCAAAAGAGACCGGAACTCTTCCATTCGGCGAGACTTCCGACGGAAGCCGTCCGAGCACACGCCGCAGCTCAGTCCCCGTCCTCGCGACAACAGCTCGACGCGGTGTCCTCGCTCGCGCAGGCGGTGCTAAGAACGGGGCCGACCTCCGAGCCGCGGCTCTGGCCTGCTGGAAGAGAACCACTACCTGGGCTTGCTTCGGTATGGCGAATACCCGGAATTGGGGATTGAGTCCCGGAAGAATGCCCGCCGTGGAGAGCATGGGGAAGAAGCCACGTCCTCGCCGTTCGTTCGTACTCGAGTCCAAGGCCGAGATCGTCGAGTTGTGCCGACGCGGTGGTCAGGTCGTCCGGGACTTGGGCCTGAAACCGCCGTGCGGCTGTGGGTCAACCAGGCCCAGGTCGGCACTGGTGAGAAGGACACCTGACCAGCGCCGAGTGGGACGAGCTGGCCGGGCTGCCGCAGGAGAGCCGCCGCCACGGTGAAGATGCCGAAGTCCTCAGTCGAAGTCCTCAAACGAGCCACAGCCTTCTTCGCTGAGGAGTAGTTCGAGTCGGCACACCACCGGCAACCCTGGTCCCATCGCCCCTAGCCACAGGCGGAACCGGGCCGCCGGAGCAGCCTTCGGTCCCCCAATTGCAATCCAGCCCCAACCCAGCCCTACAGGGCGGTACGTCAAGGTCAGAAGCGGTCGGTCCGACCGGATCCAGCACAGCCGGTAGACCCAAGTAGGACCTGGCCAAAGCCTTGTGTTGCTCCAGAGCGCCGATGATTCCCAAGCTCAGAGCGCGAGTTCGATTCTCGTCACCCGCTCCATGACGAAGGCCCAAGTCAGCGACTTGGGCCTCCTTTGTTGTCTAGACCAGCGGGCCCGCCTGTGTCTGTGGGGGCGGGCAGCAGCGCGGTGGAACGGCTACCGGTTCAGCTGGTCCTGACGGGGGTCAGGGTGAAGCCGTCGTTGGGCTTGCCCGCGAGGAGGTCGGCCAGACCGCCGCTGAGCGCGTACGTCGTCGCGTCCGGGCCCGCGGTCACGTCGCTGGTGACGGGGTCTTCGACGGTGTCGGTGACCGTCACTGTGGCTTCCCTCCAGCCGTTGCGGGGCTTCACGTGCTGGATCTGGGCGGGCTTGCCGGACAGCAGACCGCTGCTGACCGCCGTGAGTGAGCCGTCATTCAGCAGCCGCATGCCGGCCGTGGGTGATGCCAGCGGCGCCGAGAGCTTCACCTTCGCCGCCTTCTCGGGATGTTCGACGGGCACCCTTACCAGGGAGCCGTCCGCCATGGCGATGATCAGCTGGTTCCCCTTCACCCACTCCACAGCTGCCATCCCCACATCATCCAGGAAGTTGGGAATGTCCAGCTCGCCCTGGAGAAGGTCGCTCCGCAGGAAGACCGAGGCGCGGCCCTCGGTGTCGACGCGGAACACCGTCGGGGTCAGCTCGTCGACGGCGTAGGCGGTGCCGTCGGGGGCCACCGTCACGTCGGAGATCAGGTGCTTCTTGCCGTCGAGGGCGATCGCCGTCAGATCTACGCACCAGTCCTGCTTACCGGTCTTCAGGTCGTAGCTCCCCACACCCGCGATGCCAAAGGGCGACTCCTTGTTGGAACGGTCGGCAGTGCCGTAATCCACATTGCTGACCAGGATGCGATCCCGCTCGCGGTCGACGTTGACGGCCTGCGCGGACACCAGTTCCGGGTCGTCGATGTGGGTGCGCACCTTTCCGTCCGGACTGACGGCGTAGACCTTGCCCTGCTTCAGCGAGCCGGCGAAGAACGTCTTCGACCGCGCGTCGTAGTCCAGCGAGTGCGGGAACACATTCGGGCCGTCGACCTTGATGGTGCTGGGGGCCTTCTGCTGGCTCTGCTCGATCCGGGGCCGCTCGGAGCCGGAGCCTGCACCGTTGGAGGAACCGCTCGCGGCCAACGCCGTCCCGGTGGCCGCCACAGCGACAAGTACCGCGCCCGCGATGGCGATCTTCAGCTTCGTCTTCTTCATTGTCCTTGTTCCTTAAAAGAGTGGGGGCCGATGTGTACTGCGGTGAGCCAGGTATGGGTCACTCGGAGATGTCGCGTCCGAGGAGGGCGGCCAGCCGGTCGAGCGCGGGGGCGTCTTCCGGAGCGTTCCGGTACGGCGCGAACGGAGCACCCGGCCCGGAGGGCAGCTGTTCCACCAGGTCGCGGGCGAACTCGGTCTCCCGCTCGACCGTGGTGTCGTCGAACAGAGCCTTCTGGCCGATGGCCCGGGCCAGATCCCAGCCGTGCACCAGGTGCTCAATGGCCTGCAGGTGCAGTACCACAGCGCCGGGCACCTCACCGATCGGGGCCTGCACCATCCGCTCCAGCGCTCCGGGCGCCTCGAAGGCGGAGACGAGGGCGGCGGCCGACATCCGGAACGTGTCCTTGAGCGGTTCCGGGGCGGCGTCGGCATCGGGCGCCGCCACGGGCGGCTCCGCCCCCATCACGACGGCGAAGGCGCGCTGTCCCGCCACCAGATGGTCGATCAGCCGCTGGACATTCCATTCGGTGCAGGGCGTGGACGCGCTCCGCTGCTCGTCCTGCACGGCCTCGACCAGGTAGGCGACGGTGTCAATAACGTCGGTGAAAGCGGTGACGGGTGTGGCGGACATGGGGAACCTCCAGGAGAAGTGAAGAAGCAACGCGCGTACTCGCCCCGTCGCGTGCGAGCACCGCGTGGTGATGCCGACGCGCGGTGATGCCGACGCGCGGGGACGCCGACGCGCGGGGACGCAGAGGGGAAGACGACGCCAGGGGGAAGGAAGGAGCGGGCGGCGGCCTCATCGGCGGCAGGAAGGCGCGCGTGACAAGGCCTCGCGGCAGTCCCTGCCGGCCTGGGGCCAGGGCGGCATCGGGCCGGGTGCTGCCGAGTGATGATCAGACGTCATGTACTGGGGCGGTAATGGGCGGACTGTGGAACTGCGCCGGCCGGGCGGTCGATTCAGGAGCGAGTGGAAGGAACGACGCGTGCGAGGGTGTCGGCGGCGGGGTGGGCCGTCGCGGGCAGGAGGGTCTGGTTGAGCAGCTGGAGTGCCGTCTGGGCAGCCGAGCCCGGCGCCGCCGTCGTCACCACCACCCGGATCCCCTGCCCCCGAGGAACCGGGAGCGAGTGCTGCAGTACGTCCAGCTCCCCGACCATCGGATGGCGCATCCGGTACTCGGCCATGTCCCAGCCGCGCACCCGGTGCTCGGCCCACAACGTGGTGAACTGCTGGCTGCGCATGGTCAACTCACCTATGAGGGAAGCCAGTTGCGGATCGTTCGGATACTGGCCGACCGCCTGCCGCAGCTTGCCCACCACGTCCCGTGCCTTCCTGGGCCAGTCCACATACAGATCACGTGTGTGGGCGTCCAGGAATACCAGTCGGGCGGTGTTGGGCCGCGTGGCCGCGTGATCCGGGCTGTCCGGGGCCAGGTGCCCGGCGAACAACGCATGCCCGGCGCGGTTCCACGTAAGGATGTCCGAGCGCCGGCCGAGGACGACCAGGGGTGAGTCCCCGAAGGCGTCCACCAGTTGGCGCACCGCTGCGGTGACACGCTCGGCGGGGAGCCGACGGCGGCGGCTCTGCCGGGCATCACCGGACAAGGTGTGCAGATGGCGCCGCTCCGCGTCATCCAACCGCAGAGCCGTGGCCAGCGCGTCGAGGACCTGCGGCGAGGCGTTGAGCGACAACCCCTGTTCCAGCCGGATGTAGTAGGCCACGCTGACACCGGCCAACTGGGCCAGTTCCTCACGCCGCAGCCCTGGCACCCGCCGCCGGTCGCCGTAGTCCGGCAACCCCACGTCTGCCGGCTTCAACTGCGCCCGGCGCGTGGACAGGAACTCACCGAGGAGGGATTTGCCGTGCGTTCGTTCGTCCATGCGGTCGAGTATGGCGACGGCCTCCGGACATAGCCTGCCCCTGGGAGTAGCAGACACGACAGTCGGGGGCGGCCTGGTCGCGCTGCTTGGATACCTCGGCGCCGTAGGCGATCCCGCCCGCACGCGGGACTGCTGACAGCTAACAGCGCACTGCGCACTGTTGAGGCGTGACTCCCAAACTCGGCGTGAGGGATCTCGACGGCCTCCGGGATGCTGGAGAGGCTGGGGCCACAACTAGATGGCAATCACACAGTTAGAGGAGAAGCACGCACTCAGTGTTTTGGCCTCGTCATCTTCTGCCGTGCGCGCTCCTCGGACTCCTGCATCTCCAGAATCCGGAAGACATGGCCGCTCGCTCGCTTGCATGCGCTTCCGCTGCTGAACAGAGCCGCACCCGCGACGGCCGGTGGCACGGAAAGGAATCCGAGCCCGAGCAGTTCCGGCCAGTCGCGCTCGGCGCTGCACAGCTTTCCCGCGCCTTGGCTGTACGAGGTGCTCTCGCTGTTGTAGAACACCGGTGCCTCGCACGCGATTTCATCGTGGTAGTAATGCACGCTGAACGGGATCAGTAGCAGGTAGCCCAGCCAGAGGAACAGTGCTGCCGACACCGCCATCAGGCCGACAATCGGGCTCTGTTGCCGTCCGGCCCAGTGGTCGAATTCCTGGCGGGCCGGCCACTGCATGAGTAATCCCCCGTTGGTTGTCGGCTTGCTTGATCCGCCGAGATCGTACGTGCACCGCATTCAGTGCCTGCCGGGATGTCTCTCTGGGTCATCAGCACGAGACATCGGGACTGCTCATGACGTCGCTCGCTCATCCGTCCGTGGCTCCCGGTGGATCCCGAAGACCGGGGCCACCTCCAGGCCGCGATCGACGGGGCCTGCTGGAAGAGAACCACTACCTGGGCTTGCTTCGGTTTGGCGGATCCGAGATCGGGGGGTTGGGCCCCGGAAGGATGTCCACCATGGAGAGCATGGGGAAGGAGAAGCCACGCCCTCGCTGCTCGTTCACACCCGAGTTCAAGGCCGAGATCGTCGAGTTGTGACGACGCGGTGACCGCACGATCGGTCAGGTCGCCCGGGACTTCGACCTGACCGAGACCGCCGTGCGGCTGTGGGTCAACCAGGCCCAGGTCGACGCAGGCGTCCCGGTGATTCGTTCGCGTCAGCACACCGCGCGGCAACACTGGCCGCATCGTCCCTCGCCACAAGCGGAACCGGGCCGCCTGAGCAGTCTTCGGTCCCCCCAATGGCAGTCCAGCCCCAACCCAGCCCTTCAACGCGGTAAACCAAAGCCAAAAGCGGTCAATCCGAGAGGGCTCCAGCAGCTCGTACACTCAAGTAGTCCCTGGTCAGGTCCTTGCGTTGTTCATGGGCGCTGTTGATTCCCAAGCTCAGAGCGCGAGTTCGATTCTCGTCACCCGCTTCACGACGAACCCCCAGGTCAACGACCCGGGGGTTGTTTGTTGTCCAGTCCAATTCGAGGACTACGCACCACTTGTGCACCACATCTGGCGGTCAATCGGTGCAACGACGCGAGTCTCGGAGACCTGTCGAGTATCCGTTCGAGCGCATTCTTGAATCCTGAGATCGACTTCGTGTGACGTGCGCCACACCTTCGGCCGTTCCGAAATCACTGAACGTCGCGACTGTTGATCGCGGCACAAGCATCCGCATGCACCCAACACCGCTGCTGGGAAGCTATTTTGGGGTCGCTCCAGCCCCGCCGCCGAGCGGACAGAACCGAGCACTCCACGTGGCAATTCGCCGGTTCGGGAGCTGACGCCACGTCACGTCAGCCCCAGAACGATCGGTCAATCCAGCGTCATGCCGTTCCGCGCGCACGCGGCGTCGAGTGCGGCCGCGACCTCCTTCTGCCGCTCCAGCGTCGAGTGCTGGTAGATCAGGGCCGCCTTCTCCGAGGACTGGCCGGCGCGGACCATGGCGTCCTTCAACGTGCCGCCCGACTGGGTGACGAGGGTGTTCCCGGTGTGGCGGAGGTCGTAGAAGCGGAAGCCCTCAGGCAGGCCGACGTTCGCACGGGCCTTCCGCCCCTTCGTCCGGCAGTTCTGCCCCGCTGTGCTCGACAGTGTCGGCTGGCTTCGCTCTGGTCAGGGCTCTCCGCTACCGTTCGACGGCCTGTCCCCTGAGGCAACACACCGCCGTCTCATGCTCCGTGCCGGAGATGCCGACGAGACCCGAGCCGAGTACGAGTTCCGTCGCCGGTTCCGGGTCCTGGATTGGGGCCCCGACCGACAACGTGACGGCCCACCTCTTGCGCGGCCAGGGCCGCTTCGTGCTCACGCTGCAGTTCCGGCGCCGACAATCAGCACCCGGAAGTCGCGGTTGCTCAGGACCGTCCGCTACTGAACTTGAACTCGTGATGTCGGTTGAATCGTGGTGAGGTCCTGATTCGAGAGAGCTGGACGCCGGCGTTCCGTCATCACGGGGGTGGCTCATCCACCGACGCGCGGCGCCCAGGGTTCACTTCGATCTCGTCGTTCGATGAGCAGACTTCCAGACACGACGGGTAGCCGCCTTGCGCGAGCACCAGGACCTCACCAGGGCACTCGCCGGTTTCGGTGAAGAGTTGTGCATCTGCGCCACGATGGTGCCCCGGCCGGTCGCTGCGGGCACAACCTCGCCGGCCGGTATGCGGCCTGCTCACAGGTGGGCGTCCAGGAACTCCCCGAGCGCTGTCCTGGACATCGGACCGCTCCCGGCCGCCATCGCCTCGCCCCGATCGATCAGCACGAAGGAGGGCGCGCCGGTGACGCCGTACCGCCGTACGGGACCGGGGCACCTCACGATGTCGGCCCGCACGACGATCAGTCGGTCTTCGTAGGCGTCGGCCACCTCCCGCACCAGGGCATCCATTTCCTTGCATGCTGCCGCGGCCTTGGGCCACACCCCGTGGAAGTACGCGAGCACCGGCACGTCCGCCCTCGCCAGGATGAAATCGAACTCAGCGTCCTCATGGGGTCGTTGAACCCTGTTCGCCATCGGCACTCCTTGACGCTCCACTCGATGCGAGGCAGTGGGTGCCTCCTTGTGTCTCCCGACCGCGACGGCCGTACCGCCCGTCAGCGGGCCCTGCGCGCTCGGGCGGCCTTGCGGGCCTCCGCCATCGTGCGCGCCTCCGCGGCCTTGCGGGATTCCTTCGGCGGGCGGCCCGCGCGGGTACCCAGACCCCGGAACGCCGCGTTGCCGGTCTTCGCCCCGTCCTGCACCGGCGGGCGCTTCGCGCCTGTGATGCTGGTCAGCCTCTCCTCGCCGGAGCGAACCTGAGCGACCGTGGGCCGGATCCCGGCATCCGACATCATCCGGTTCACGTCCCGGCGCTGGCCGGGCGTGACCAGCGTGACCACGCTGCCGGACTCCCCGGCACGCGCGGTGCGCCCGCCGCGGTGGAGGTAGTCCTTGGGGTCGGAGGGCGGATCCACGTTGACGACGAGGTCCAGGTGCTCGACGTTGATGCCACGGGCAGCGACGTTGGTGGCCACCAGCACCGTGATCTCCCCGTCCTTGAACTGGGCCAGCGTGTGCGTGCGCTGCGGCTGCGACTTCCCGCTGTGCAGAGCACCCGCCTGTATGCCGCTGCTCCGCAAGTGGCGGGTGAACTGGTCCACACCGTGCTTGGTGTCCAGGAACATCAGCACCCGCCCGTCCCGAGCCGCGATCTCGGTGGCTGTCACGTACTTGTCGGCGGGATGGACGTTCAGTACGTGGTGCTCCATCGTCGCGACCGAGCCCTCCGCCCGATCGACCGCGGCGAACACCGGCTCACTCAGATATTGCCTGACCAGTTGATCGACGTTGCGGTCGAGCGTCGCGGAGAACAGCATCCGCTGCCCGCCGGGGGGCGTCCGGTCCAGGGTCTTCGAGACCTGCGGCAGGAAACCCATGTCGCACATCTGGTCCGCCTCGTCCAGCACCGCGATCCGCACCCGGTCCAGGTGACAGTCCCGCCGGGCGACGAGATCGGCCAGCCGTCCCGGCGTCGCCACCACGACCTCGGCACCCGCCCGGAGCGCCGCCACCTGCCGGCCGATCGCCAGCCCGCCGACCACAGTCACCGAGCGTAGCCCGAGCGCCTCCGCGTAGGGAGCCAGCGCCTCGCTCACCTGCTGCGCGAGTTCCCTTGTCGGCACCAGGACCAGCGCGAGAGGGCGCTTCGGTTCGGCGCGCAGGCCCGCCGTACGTGCGAGGAGCGCAAGCCCGAAGGCGAGGGTCTTGCCCGAGCCGGTCCGCGCGCGGCCGAGGACATCCCGGCCGGCCAGCGCGCTCGGCAGGGTGGCCGCCTGGATGGGGAATGGCTCCCGTATCCCGAGCCCCGCCAGCACCCCCATCAGCTCGACCGGCAGTTCCAGCTCCGCGAAGGAGCCGGCCGGCGGGAGGCCGGGCGCCGGTGTCCCGGGCACCGAGAGCTCGCCCCGCGGGGCCCTCCCCTGGTCGGACCTGCCGGGTCCGGAGCGACCGGAGGCCGACTGCTTCGCCTTCATTGGGGGTTCCTCGTTTCGGCGCCCTGAACGGACCTGGGCCCGTACCTTGTCCGGCACGGGCCCAGGCTCTCTGCAAGCGTGGCCCAACCTTACCAGCGCGGGCCTCGCGCCGGCCGTCCCGCGGCCCGGCCGGGCACCCGCCCTGGGGATCGTCACGCGCTGAAGGCCGGTAAGCCCCTCGACATCCGGGATGCTCTTGCCGAGCGGTACAAGGGTTCCTGCCGTAGGCGGCCGGGCGCGGGACGCGGTTGCCCCACAGCTGGAGACCATGGCGGGCACGGTCGGGGCGCGGGCGATCGGGGAGTTCGGGATCGATGTCTCGCGCTTGCACTGATACATGACCAGCATGTCCGTGTACGGCGCATACTCGGCCGAAGGCCAGGAGGCCGATTTACGAGTGAGAGCGTGATGGGCCCCTGCTGACATCCCTCGACGTCGCCGCGCCCGTCCCCCACCGATAAGTCCGTAGATCACTTCGCATCATTCCGGGAGAACCCATGACCGTGAGCAAGAACATCAACAACCCCGTGGGCATGGGCGGCGGCCAGCGCAAGAGGCTGTCCCGCGCCGAACGGCAGAACAACGGTCCGCACCGCAACCTCGACCGCAAGGGCGCCGCCGACCAGAAGGCGGAGCTGGTACGCAAGATGCGCGAGAAGGCAGGCGCAGCCGAGGGTGCCGGGCAGGCGGGCGACGACACCGCACAGAGCTGACGCACCGCCGCCGCAGGGCGCCACCGTACGGGGCAGGGCAGGGATCGCGACGCGGGTCCGGGCCCTGCTGCCGTACCGGGGTCTGCGGCCGTACCGAACGCGGCCGCTCCCGCTCAGCTCTCGCCCCCCCACCCGTGTCTCGGCCGACCACCCGGGGATGGGCGTGCCACTACGTGCCATTCAGGACGGTGAACAGCGGTCAGCTGGGACCCGAACGAAGCCACTGCGGCACGCTCCCAGGGACGCGTTTCCCAGGTCAGAGGCGGGCAAGCCTACGCAGTACCGGGTGATTCCCAAGCCCAGAGCGCGAGTTCAATTCTCGTCACCCGCTCCACAGAAAAGCCCCAGGCCAGTGGCCCGGGGCTTCGTTGCTGTCTAGACCATTTCTTGTCTTACAGGCGCTGAAAGCCGAGTATCGGCTGTTCTCCGTAGCGTTTATGACCCCTTCCGCGCCGGTCTGCAGCCATCCAGAGGGTGCGCCGGCTCGGCTTGGGTGAGATCGCTGTTCACGTGGGCCAGTCGGACGAGACGTGGCGTGAACTACTGGTGCGGGGAGCTTCCCGTACTTTTCGCGAACGCAGCGTGATGCTGAGACAGGGCTCTGCGGGAACGCACCTGCTCGCTCTCACCGACGGCCTCGCCAAGGTCGTGTGCCGGGAACCGGGCGGAGTCGTGACCTGGTCGAACGACGTCGTCTCGTCATGGACTTGATGCGCCAGGCCCTCTCCCGGCTGCGGGAGTCCGGCGCGCAGCGCACCGAACTGCTGACCCTGCCGGTGGTCGTACGGCCGGCGCGGGCGCTCCTGCGTCTGGTCGAACTCACCGCGCCCGGAGCCGAGTCGGACGTCGTACGAAACGGCTACGGGAGTCCGGCGCGGTCGAGACGGCCCGCAGAGCGCACGACACCGCGCAAGGAACCGCCCATGCCCAGGCCCCAACGTCGTCGCCCTCTTCGCCGACGTGGACTGACACGGCCACCTCGACGACCCCCAGCGCGCATAGCGCCAACGATGAGCGCAACCCTCGGGGCGGCGCGAGTCCGGTCGTGTACTGGGCCGTGGACGATGTAGACCGTGCGCGTGAGCGGCTGATGGCGGCCGACTGCGAGCACCCCTCAGGGGCCCTGATGATCGAGCCTGGCCGCCGTATCGCGCGGTTGCGCGCTCCGGTCGACGGCGTGGTCTTCGGCATCGACGGCCCCTGGCAGAGCCTGAGCACCCGTGGGCGTAGGGGCACCTACTGGTCCAGGCCGTGCAGGCTCGCCAGCCCCGTGGCAGCGGCGAAGGCGCGCAGGGCGCCGCTCAGCGAGTGCACCGTCCAGTCGGCGCCGCGTGCGGCAGCCGCCTCCATGTGAGGTCCAGGACTTTGGCCGGGCCGATCACGTGTCCGGCCTGGCGGTGGACGGCGGGCAGCGTGACGAGGTCGATCAGCCCGGTCACATCCGGGGCACCGGGGCAGCGGCCGTCCGTGCCTGGCCGCGAATGCATGGCCATGGGAGCGAAGGGCCAGGGCGTGCTGTTGTCCCGCATGCGAGGGATGATCGAATCATGAGAGGCGATGATCCGCTGGTGTTCGGTGCGGAGCGGGGTTTACAGGGCTGTGAGGAGGCGGTGACGGCGGCAGCCGTGTCGGTGATGGGGCCTGTCCTTCGGGTCCGGGCCGAAAAAGCCGCCGGTCATGGCGGCTCCGTGCGGTCGTCGGCCCGGCAGCGGGGAGGCGGCGGTGAATGAAGAGTCTCTCCTCAGACGGTACGAAGCGCTCCTGGGCGCCGTGCCGCAGTCGGTCTGGGCGTTGTCGGCCGACGGGGTCGTCACTCTGTTGATGGGCAGCGGGATGCCGGAGAGGCTGTGGCACCCCGACGGTGAGAGCTCGTGGATGGACGCGGTGCATCCGAAGGACCGGGACTGGTTCCAGCGGGCGTGGCGCAAGGCCACTCAGCAGCGGTCCCCCCTCGACACGATCGTACGAGTACGGCTTGAGGAAGCCCCCGACCGCTTCCGCCACATCAAGATCATCGCTGCACCTGTCCTGGACCGGAACGGCGAACCGGAGTGGGTCGGTACCGCCACCGATGCCGAGGACCACTGGCGCACCCGCATGCGGGAGAAGCTGCTGGCTCGAATGGCACCGGTACCGGCCGCGCACAACCTGTCCGAGGCTTTTCTGACCACTGCGGCAGCCGTCGTGCCTGAACTTGCCGACGCCGTCGCTGTCTTCCACGTACAGGGCGACGCCGAAGCTGCTTTTCGGACTTCCGAGGGCGTACCGGCCGCGGCGTCGGCAGAGCGGGTGGGGCTTGCCCCCGGGCTGCCTCCCCTGCATCCGTTGGACGCGGACTTCCCGCTGGGGCCGGCCGTACAAGAGGCCATCGAGAGCCAGGAGGCAGGGCTGCTGACCTTCCCGCCTGGAGAGCCGCCCGAAGACAGTCTTTCCAAGGTCTCCGTCCGGTGGCTGCGGGAGACCGACGCGACGAGCGTGGCCCTGCTGCCCGTCGTGGTGGACGGCCGGACTGTCGCGCTGGCGACCACAGCGACCTGCCGGGGCAACCCACCCTCGGACAAATCCGACCTGTACCTGCTGCAGGACGTCTTTCAGCAGATGAGCGGGCCGCTGCGGCGGACGATGGAACTGCAGAACATCCGCGACATGGCCCTCGTACTGCAGCAGTCCTTCCTGGCCGTCCCGCCGTCCGTCGAAGGTCTCGTCATCACGGCGCTCTACCATCCGGCCGACTCGGCCGCCGAGGTCGGCGGGGACTGGTACGACGCCGTCAGACTCTCGGCCGACTCGCTCGCCCTGTCCATCGGCGACATCGCAGGTCACGACCTGGACGCGGCCACCGCGATGGGGCGTGTCAACAGCATGCTGAGGGGACTCGCCTACGACAGCGGCCCGGACGCCAGCCCGGCGGCCACCTTGAGCCGGCTCGACCGCATCGTGCAGGCGCTCGACAGCCCGTCGATGGTCACGGCGGTGCACGCGGTCCTGCACCGGCAGGCGGACGATGCCTGGCACATCGCTCTGTCCAACGCCGGCCACCCGCCACCCCTGCTGATCCCGGCCGACGCGCCATCGCGGTACCTGCACGCCCTCACGGCCCCGGACCCACCACTGTGCGTCGGCGAGGCCCTCCCCCGCACCGACCTCCACGCGGTCATCCGGGAGGGCGACACCTTGGTGCTCTACACCGACGGACTCGTGGAAGTGCCGGGCACGGACATCGGTGACGGTCTCCGGCGCCTGCGTGAGCACACCGACGCACTGGTCCGAAAGGGGGTATCCCAGCCGACCCTGATCCGAGGGCTCCTGCCGCCTGTCCAGAACCGCTGGGACGACATCGCCGTCATCGCCCTGCAGGCGCGGAGGGAGCGGTGATACCCGGCCTGCCGAGGGCCTTTCCCACGGTTCCGAGGGTACGCAGAGCGGCCGGTCGGCCTGGCCGGCTTGCCGAACGCGTCCTCATCCCGCTGTTCCCGCTGTTTCGCTTGCGACCGGAACACCACGTTTATACCGTTGCTGAGCCGTCCTTGACCGAAAGAGGTGCCGCATGAATGCTCCGCAGGATCGACAGAGCGGACTTGCCACCTCGCGAGCCCACTCCGCCCGGGTGTACGACTACATTCTGGGCGGCAAGGATCACTATCCCGTTGATGTCGAAGCGGGTGACGCCATGTGCCGGCACTGGCCCGCCCTGCCCGTCCACATGATGGAAAACCGCCGATTCATGCACCGCGCCGGCCGCTTCCTCGCCGAGGAGCGAGGCATCCGCCAGTTCCTCGACGTCGGGACCGGTCTGCCGACCTCGCCCAACCTGCATGAGGTCGTGCAGGAGGTGGCGTCGGAATCACATGTGGTCTACGTCGACAACGACCCTGTCGTCCTCGCCCACGCCCGCGCCCTCCTGCGGAGCTCGGCCGAAGGGGCCACCGCGTACGTGGACGCCGACATGCACGAACCCGACACCATTCTGGACAGCCCCGAGTTCCGTGACCTCATCGATCCGAACCGGCCCGTCGGCCTGATGGTGATCGGCATCCTGCACTTCATCCTGCCTCCAGACGACCGGCGCCTGATCAAGCGGCTGCTGGACCCACTGCCGTCCGGCAGCTATCTGGCGATGACCATCGGCACCGCCGACTTCGCACCCGAGGAAGTCAACCGGGTGGCAGAGGAATACCGGCAGCAGAACATGCCCATGGCGCTACGCGATCTCCCCACCGCCACATCGTTCTTCGAGGGACTGGAACTGGAAGAGCCAGGAGTCACCCAGGTGCACACCTGGCACCCTGGCCCTGAACAGGCCGGCATCGACGGCCGCGACATCGCCATGTACGGGGCGGTTGCCAGAAAGCCCTGAAGCGACCTGCGCCGGAATGATGCCTCGTGCGGCGCGGGGCGGCGCGGGTTCGCCCGGCTTGTCCTGAAGCACGCACTCAGTGTTTTGGCCTCGTCATCTTCTGCCGTGCGCGCTCCTCGGACTCCTGCATCCTTGCGTTGTTCATAGGCGCTGTTGATTCCCAAGCTCAGAGCGCGAGTTCGATTCTCGTCACCCGCTCCACGACGAAGGCCCAAGTCAGCGACTTGGGCCTCCTTTGCTGTCCCGACCATTTTCCGGCCGCGTGCCATAGCGACCCTTCCCCAGTCCGAACTCTGCCGCCGCTACCCCCTCGGGCGGCGCCTGACACTCCCTCGTCTCAGCGACCGGACCATCTTCGGCAAGCTGCTGAACTCCTGGGCTTCTGCTGGCCCTACGAAGCCCTGGCGGACACCAACCGCTCGGCCATCACGATTCGCGACCGCCGTGACGAGTGGACCCGGCTGGGCGTCTTCGCCCGGCTCCGGCGCGTCGCTCTGGGGGGTACGACCGCGTCGCCGGCCTCGTTTACGAGGGCCTCATGCCGGAGAGCCTGGCGGCCGTCGTCGGGGGTGGGTTACGGCACTGCCGCGAATGTCTCCCGGTGGTCGCGTGCCCACTGCTCGAACGTGACCCCCGGTCGGCCGAGCACCCGCAGTACGTGGTCGGTGACGTGGGCCGCACCGCCGACGCGCGCCCAGCCGATGCCAGTTACCATGCCGGCCGGCAACTGGTCGAGCGCATTGTTGTCGGTGATCTTGGCCGGCCGTTCCAGCACGCGTCCCAGGATCGCCGCCTGGTCTGCGAACGTCAGCAGCTCCGGTCCGGTCAGGTCGTACCGCTGCCCGTCGTGCACATCGCTGGTCATGGCGGCGACGGCGACCGCGGCCACGTCCCTCGGGTCGACGATGGCCTGCCGGGAGTCGCCGACCAGGTTCGGGATCGGCTCTCCGGCCTGAATCAGCGCCCGGTACCACAAGAAGTTCGAGGCGAAGCTCGGCGGGCGAAGCATCGTCCACACGAGTCCGCCGGCCTCGATCGCCTCCTCCGCGGAAAGGTGCCACGCGCCAACCGTCGCCCCTTCGAACCGCTCGCCGCTGCCGATGGCGGACAGCTTGACGATCTTACGGACGCCCGCCGCCCGCGCGGCCGTGACCAGGGCGATGTCGTGGTCCGCGGTCGGCACGGGGGGCACGGTCACGAGGAAGACCGCGTCGACGTCGGCCACCGCGCGCGCCAGCGACGCCGGGTCGTCGAAGTCTGCCCGCACCCCTCCGGGCCGCTCGCGGCGGGACATCGCCCGAAACGGCACGCCCCGTTCGGTGAGCAGACGCACGACCGGGCCCTGCCCCTCCGTGAACTAGCCGGCCTGGACATCGACCAGCTCGCCGCCGATCCGATCGCCGCTCTCGAAGAAGCGTTGGCCGATCGTCCAGAGCCCCCGGAGCGGCTCGAAGAGGCGGCACACGTACTGGCCGGCGCCACCGTCGCCACGACCGCGGCCCGGTTGCACATCAGTGAGCGCCGCCTGCACACCCTGTTCACCGCCGGCACCGGCCTGTCCCCCAAGCACTTCGCACGCATCGACCGCGTTCGCACCGTGCTCGCGGCCGATGCCGGCCAGTGGTCGAGCGTCGCCGCGAGGGCGGGTTACTACGACCAGTCCCACATGACGGCCGAGTTCCGCCACTTCATGGGTGTGCCGCCGGCCGCGTTCACCGCGGGCCGGCACCCCGCGGCAACTCCATGCACTGCCTGAGCCGTCCTTGAGCGTCGCGCCGGACTGCGTCGACAGGGTGCCCGGTGTGGCGGAGATCGTAGAAGCGGAAGTTGTCGGGCAGCACGAGGAAGCGTCGTCCGGCTGCCGACTTCGTGTCGCCCGGTGCCCGCCTACCGTCATCGGCGGCGGTCTTCGCGACGGACCTCTGTCTGCTTCTCGGCCAGCCTCACCGGGCACGCTGTCGAAGCCACCGCTGCTCGCAGCGGGGCCTTCGTCGTTGTCCGTCTAGTTCGTCATCGGGACCCCCGACGAGGCGCCGGCCGCCATCGACCCCAAGGTCGTCGCGCGGCTCTTCACGCGCTTCCGCCACGACACGCCTGGAGCGCCTGAGCCCGCGCGAGGGTGACGTACTGGAAGACACCCGGGCGCCTCCGAGTACAGCCTGCTGTACCCCCCTTCGGGGTGTCCACGGCAATGATCCGCGGCCCCAGGGCTGGTGTGCTGGACGCACCACATCAGCCCCATCCGAGAGGACACGCGGTGACCGTCCAGACCACCTCACGCATCCGAGGCGCCTTCCAACGCGCCCCGCTGACCTGGTTCTTCATCCTCGCGTACGCATTGAGCTGGCTGGCCTGGGCGCCGTACATCCTGTCGGAGAACGGGTTGGGTGTCTGGCACCACAACTTCGGCTCCGGCGGCTCGGGCCAGATCCTGGGCGTCCTGCCGGGCGCGTACCTCGGCCCGATCTGTTCGGCCCTGCTGATCACCTCCCTGACCGAGGGCCGTCAGGGGCTGCGGAACTGGCGCGCCCGGATGACCAAGCTCCGGGTCGGCTGGCAGTGGTACTTGCTGGTGATGGTCTCGGTCCCCGCCGCGCTGACCCTCGCCACCGTCGCGCTGACGGACACCGAACCCACACTCCCTGCCGCCATGGTGTTCGCCATGTACCTGCCCGGCCTGCTGGTCCAGATGATCACGACCGGCCTCGCGGAGGAGCCCGGCTGGCGCGAGTTCGCCATGCCCCGGATGCAGAACCGCTACGGCCCGCTGGTCGCGACCCTCGTCGTCGGCGTCCTGTGGGGCGCGTGGCACCTGCCGCTGTTCCTGTCCGACTGGGGCGGCGGGCGGCATGACCCGATGAGCGTGGTGGAGTTCATGGTCACCGCGCTCGCCTTCAGCGCCGTCATGACGTGGGTGTTCAACCGCTCGGGCGAGAGCATGCCGCTGGTCATGCTGCTGCACACCAGCGTCAACAACTTCTTCTCCGTGGCCTGGTCCGACATGTTCCCGAAGCTGACGGACAAGCAGGGCTCCCAGGCGTTCCTGCTGGCCGCCGTCACGGCGGCGCTCATCGTGCTGGCCGTCACCCGGGGCCGTCTGGGCTTCACGGCCGAGCCGTCGGTGCAGGCCACGGAGCCGGTACCGGGCGGTGTCACTCTCCCTCCGGGGGTCGGCTCTTCCCCCATCCCGTATCCCTCGCGGCCCGGCACAGGTGACCGTGGCGCTTCGTGAGCGTCTCGCGGCGCGGGGCGGCCCTGTGATTGCGACAGGTGGGCTCCAGCGTGCGGACATTCATCCGGGCGTCGTCGCGTGGGCCGTATGTCGCCCGCATCTCCCTTTCCCGATTGGTGTCCCGCACGCCGGCAGGCGGCCTACTCGTAGGCCGCCTGCCGGCGCTCCCGCCCGCTACCGAGTTCGATCAAGTCGGCCGCGACTCACCCAGGCGAGACGCTACGACACCTCACGCACTGCCTCCGACACCTCAGGCCGGCCCCGCTGATCTCTGCCGCGGCAGACGCCGCAGCGGAGTTGGTGTTGTATCGCCGCGTGGCAGGATCAGGTTCGGCGGCGAAGAAGAGAACGATGGATAATCGCTAAAGCTTTCGCGAGTGAGAACCACGGCTTCGGTGTGGTCGAACGGTGATCGGCTGTCACCGACACCGTCGAAGCCGCGCAGTATCGGTTCCAGGTCCGGGCCCGGACATTTGCCAAGATCATGAACGGCTTCGCCCATGCGGGCTCAGATGAAATTCCTTCGCACGCGCGTCAAGGGCTCCGCGAAGGGCCTGCCTTGGCGGAACGCCTGGGAGCCTCGCGCCGGGCGTACTCCGGCGTCACCGCGAACGGGACCTCCGGTCGCCGCGCCGCCCCGGGCGCAGCACCTTCTTTGGCCGGTTCCGGCAGTTCACCCACTTCTGCGGTGGCAGTAGCGTTACGAGCTAAATGGGCGTCCTCGCGGCCGGCCGGTCCGCCGGTGAGCCGACGACGTACGGCGAGTGCGGCGGTCCGCGGGCGAGATGTCGTATCGGGCAGTACGCCCCAACAGCACCGACCGGCAAGGAGGACGACAATGTCATGGGTGGCCAGCAGCCTTCGGGCGTTCAGCGGTGAGATGCGTGCGCGGTGGCACGGGTACTTCGTCGGCTACGGGCAGCAGGACTGACGTTCGGCAGCCCGAAAAGCCACACCCCTGAACGACAAGGAGGACAACCGCGATGTCATGGATCATCAGGAGCCTTCGCGCGCTCAGCGGTGAGGCGCGTGCGCGCCGAAACCAGTACGGCGACAGGTACGGGCACAAAGCCTGACGTCCTTTCCGTGAAGGATGGCGCGAGCGGCCGGACCGCCGGACGCTCGTCCCATCCTCCGTCAGATGGGCGGCCCCCCGTGTTCCTGGACAGAAAGAGTCTGTGGCCGCAGCTGCGCAGATGGGAGGAGCAGGCCGCAGGCCGCGACGGTCCGTTCAGGCTCCGCTTCGGCACCCTCTTCGTGGCCGACGCCGACGCGGCCCGGGACGTCCTTGTCGACTCGGCCGACGCCTACCTGTCCCAGTCCGGGTTCTTCCGTCTCGGGCAGAATTCCCTGCCCGAGGAGATCCGGAGCGAAGCCTCCCGCGAGCTGGTCAGGGTTCTGGCCCGGCACGGCCTTACGTCGTCGTTCGACCTCGAATCCGCTCTCGGTGAGGTGAGTGACGGACGCGGCCGTCTACGGCACCAGCGTTGGGGCGTCGAGCTGGTCCGGCGATACTTCGCCCCCGTCATCGCCCACCGGCGTCATGCCGAAATCAACGCCCTCGTCGACGCATATGTGACGTCGAGCGTCGTCCCTGACGACATCGTCGGCCATGTGCTGAGGCGGTCGCACCGTACAGTGCCCGCCATCCGGGCCGGTCTTGCCGAACAACTCGGCCGGCTGCCCGTGCGGGAGGGCGGCGCGCAGGACCTGGTCGACCTGGTGCTCGGTCTGCCCGGAGATCTGACCCCGGGAGATCGCGCGCAGTTGCTGCAACGCCTCGTCCTGTCCACGGTCGGGTTCACCGGTGTGACTCTCGAATGGTTGGTGATGCTCGGCATCCAGCACGGCTACGACACCCCGGCGGTGCGGCACGAGCAGGTCCATCAGCTGGTCAGGGAGGCGCTGCGACTGTATCCGACCGCCTGGCGCTTGATCAGGGTGGCCGCCGCCGACCACGACATTGCCGGCGTCCGGGTGCACGAGGGCGAGCACGTCCTGATCGGCACGCACGCGATTCACCGGTCGGCGACCCTGTGGGACAGTCCGCTGGACTTCCGTCCCTCGCGCTGGGAGCAGCCGACCGACGAACAGCGGCGCTCCTACTTCCCCTTCGGTAAAGGCGACGGCATGTGCCCGGCGAACGGCTTCGCCGTCAAGGCTCTGGAACACCTCGGCCACCTCATCCTTCAGGGCCACCGGGGGCACGCGCGGCTACGTACCCGCAAGCCCCACGTCCGCACCCTCCTGGCCCCACCTGCTGGCTGGACCCATCTCACCCCGGCCCCGGCGCCCGAGTGCTGAACCGGGCCCTCGGCGAAGCGACCCGCCGCAGTCCCCCGCGCGGGTGCCAGGAGGTGCCGCCGACCATTTGGGCGTGGAAGGGGAGCCACCATGAGTGGTCGGCGAGCGGATCAGAGACGGATAGAGGAAGGCCCAAGTCAGCGACTTGGGCCTGTTGTCCAGACCATTTTCCGGGCCGCGTGCCGGATGTGTGCAGGGCTCAGGACGATTTGCGTTGCAGCCTCGGGCAGCCGATCTCTCCGATTTCCTCAGCTACGTCCGACAGGCCGGCCGCCGCGTTCAAGTACGACACGAGTGAGCCTGTGAGCGAGGGTGGCCACGGGAGTTTGGGCGCGTTCTTCGTCGTACACATGCCGATGTGCGACCCGTTCCGGGTGAAGGCGATCGGTGCGTTGAGCGGGGTACCGTCCTTGGCCACGTGGGCCAGGCGGGTCATGTCACGGGCCAGCAGCCTTCTCAGCGCAGTTGCTCGGCCAGTCCGACGATGATGCCCTCCGGGCCGCGGAGGTAGCAGAGGAGATAGCTGTCCTCGAACCGGGCGATCTCGCCGACGAGTTCGGCGCCGTGAGGGCGCAGGCGGGCAACGGTGTCCTCGATGTCGTCGACGGCGAACATGACGCGGTGGGTGCCCAGAATGTTGTGCGGCCGGTTGCGCGGCCCGGCGCTGATCACCGCGGGGCTGCGGTACTTCGCCAGCTCAAGTCGGCTGTGGCCGTCCGGGGTCCGGACCATCGCGATGTCACAGTGGACGCCGTCGAGTCCGGTGCACTGGTCGGCGACGAGGCCCTTGACCTCCGCCCTGCCCTCCAGCTCCATACCGAGTTCCACGAAGAACGCGATGGCGGCATCCATGTCCTCGACGACGATGCCGACGTTGTCCATCCGCTGAATCGCCATGCTGGTCTCTCCTTCTTCCTCGTGCGGCCGCTGGTGGCCGCTGATGTCCCTGGGACGGAGCCGGTGGCGCGTTCTCGACATCCTCAGACCGCCGAACTCCGAAAAATCTCCGATCACGCCTCAGCACCGCTCCAGCGGACCCCTGAGCCAGGCGTCCCCACCGAGGGCGAGTGCGAGTGCGGCGCAGGTGTCCGCTCCCATGAAGACGATCAGCTACAGCGTGCCATCCCCGCTTTTCCATGCTTCCTCGACGATTCGCAGCGTGCGCGCTTGAGCATTGCGCCTGTCCGCCCCCGCCACGCGGCGCCCGCGCGAGCCGGAGATCGGGCACATCCGGCGCAGCGCGGGTGAGCTGGCCGACGCGCTGGAGTTCGAGTGGACCCCCGGCGAGCTGGCCACCGCCAACGACCTGCGGGAGCCGGCCGGTGAGGTGGCGCCGTTCGTGAAGGGCGGCGAGTACAGCTACGGGTTCGACGCGACGGCCTCGCTCGGCTTCAACGCGGCCTACAACGGCCACGACTACTGCGTCACCGCGGGACACTGCACCGACGACGTGAGCCACTGGTCCAGCTGCCCAGGCAACGACTACGGGGTCGTCCGGTACGACAACTCCACGATCCCCCGGCCGGGCACCGTCCGGTGCGGGCAGAACGAGGTCGACATCACCGGGTCCGTGGAACCCCGGGTCGGGATGCCGTTCAGCATCGCCGGTTACAACTGCCGGACCACCACCGTGCGGGCCGTCAACGTGTCCATGAACTACGGCGGCGTCCGCGCCCGGCGGACTTCATCAGCTGTCAACGGTCATCCGATCAGGTCCGCAGGTTTCAGCGACCACCCCGCCCGTAGTTGGCATCGAGGGGGTGTGTGGTGTGGCTGCGCACAGCATGCTGCCCCGTTAGGAGGACACTGGTCCTATGGCCCTACCCAAGACGCATCATTGCTCTACCTGCTCGGACGGTGACGCGCCGGACTCAGTCCTTCACGAGGACCTCGTCGTCGGAGCCCCGCTGTCCATGGAGGATCTCACCGACGCACAGCGCCTCGACCGGTTCGCCCGTAAGTATGCCCACGACGGTTGCCAGGTCACAGAGGTCCGCCGGGTCCCGCACGAGAGCTTGAGCGGCTACGCCTGGTCCGTCCGCTTCACCGAGAGTTCGTGATGAGTTGATCAACGAAGTTGCCTGAGAGGAGGAGCCCGCCCGGTGGGCAGTTTCGGACCTCGCGCAGCGGACAACGGTGCTGCGGGTGCGGTCTGCCTGACCGTGGCGGGGGGCTTCCCCCGGGTCACGCTCGCTTTGCGGACCGACATTCACTGCTGACATTCACTGCTGACAGCCACGACAGCGGACAGCGGCGGAAGCAGACGTACGGGGTAGCCACGACCTCTTCAGCCGCCCCGGCTTCGCGGCCCGGGAAAGGGCCGATCGCGTCCGCGCGGATCTCACACGGTGAGGGGGACCGAGTGGATCTCGTCGGCCTGGTGGCCAGTTCGTTCGTGGATGCGTTGGACCGCTTCGGCCGAGGGGGCGTCGGAGAGGCAGTAGACCGTGCCGGACTGCGGGTCCGCCCACGCCTTCTCGAAGTGGACCCCTTCTTCTGTCTCGATGGCGAGGTCAGCCTGATGGGCCTGCTTCAGCTGGTCGGCGGTGATGCCCTTCATACCGTGGTGGACGTCCATGAAGTGCGGCATGACGTCGCACCTCCTTCCTACATTCACGTCCCGGCGTTCACAATCGTAGGGTCCGCTCGCGAGCAGTCCCACTCTCATTGTCCGCCCGTACGACCATGGCGGCGACTCCTGGCCAGCAGGTTCCCAGCCCTGCGACGGAGAGGATTCACCCCGTGTCCGATCGTCCGGAAAGCACGGGGAAGTCAGGGCATCACAGGCGCGCACACGCGCGCACACGCGCGACGACTTTGGCCCTCTCCAGGCGTCCCGCACCAGATCCGCGCCACCCGGGCGCCGGAGGTCATAGAACGGAGGTCGCCGGGTAACCCACCAGGCTCCAGGCCCTGCGGCGCGACTCCGCCTGTTTCTCGGGACGCGGCGGACCGTACGCACCGAGGTGGACCATCAGGCGTCAGCGGATGCCGGCTGGGCGGGCAAGCGCGTCAAACTGCTCCACCGTGGCGAGTTCGCGCCTCGCTCCGCGTTCGGGCGTGGTGGTCAGTGGCGGCGGGCTGTGATGAGCCAGGCGCGCGAGTCGAAGCACACGCCGCCGCCGGTGTCGTGGGCGGTGAGGGTGGCGCGCAGCCGTGTGCGTGCTTGCTCGGCCGTCGCGGCGTCGAGGTTGGCGAGCAGGTCTTGGAATTTCAGTAGGCGGAGCACGTTGTCGAAGGCGGTGGCGCTGTCCGGGCCGTAGTAGACGGGCTCGCGCACATCGGTGAAGCTGACGTCCGTGAAGCCTGCCGCCGCCAGGATGCCTTCCGTGGTGCTCGGGTCGCCGAGTGAGAACGCGTCCGGACCGGAGGCGGGAGCGGTGGGTGTGGCTGTTTCGGCCGTGAGACTCCGGCGGATCGCGGAGGCCCATTCATTGCGGTCGCGGTCTTGCCAGACCAGCAGCACCAGGCGTGCTGCGGGGCGCAGGGCGCGTCTGGGTTCCCCGCTCGTCGGACAGCACGGTCGTCAGATCCTCTCGATACCGATTCCAACATGATCGTGGGTCTTGTGGATGCCGCTGTCTCAGGGCTCCATCGTGCCGTCGCGGAGTACGCCTCGCACGTGGTCCGGGCCGAATTCGATGTCGACCAGCCGGCTGCGGACGAGCCGCTACCGCGTGGAACGAGCCGGTGCCCGCCTCAGCGGCCGACCGCCGCGGTGGCCTTGGTGGTCACGGAGCCGCTGTCGTGACGGCGGTGGTGGCGGTGCCGTCTTTGTGGCCGGTGAGGTGGACCGTGACGGTCAGAGCCAGCTTCTTGTTGAGCTGTTCCTCTTGGGGCGGGGCACACCTTTTTTTCCCGTCCCCGAGGGATTTACCTGCCCGTCGACCCGCGTGTGAAATCCAGCGACCACAGACGCGGCGAGCCGTGGGTGGCTCCGAATGAGTGGACTCCTCGGCGCGCGTGCGGCAAGGGGGCCTCGGCCACGGCTCCGGATGGTGATGTTCTGCCGTCCGTGCTCTCTGAAAGAGGCGGGCCGTCCGCCCCCTTCTGGAAGAGGCACCCCATATGCGACGTACTCCCTCCCGCCGTCTGGTCGCCGCAGTGCTGCTGGCGGCCTCCGTGCTGGCCCCGATGGTCGCGATTCCCGCCACGGCCGTCCCCGCCACGGGGACCGCCCGGCACGACAAGCCGGGCCCCACGTCGGACAGTCTTGGTCCTGAGCTCACCGCCCGGCTCGACAAGACCATCAAGAAGGTCCGTGTGCAGACGGGCATCCCCGGCGTCGTCGTCGGACTGTGGATGCCGGGCAAGGGAAGCTACGTCCGCGCGAGCGGCGTGGCCGACACCGCCACCGGCAGGCCGATGTCCGCCGACTCCTCCGTGCGGATCGGCAGCGAGACCAAGACGTTCACCGTCACCGCGCTGCTGGAGCTCGTGGACGACGGCCGGATCAAGCTGGACGACCCGATCTCCAAATACGTCCAAGGCGTCCCCAACGGTCGCCGGATCACGCTGCGTCAGCTCGCCGAGATGCGCAGCGGCCTGTTCCCGTACACCTCGGACCCCGACTTCACGCACGACCTGCTGAGCGACCCGGAGCGCACCTTCACCCCCCGGGAAACGCTCGCGTACGGCTTCAAGCACCGGAACACCTTCGCGCCGGGGACGCAGTTCCAGTACTGCAACTCCAATCTTGTCCTGCTCGGCCTGGTGATCGAGAAGGTCAGCGGTCACCGGCTCGCCGACTTCATCCACGAGCGAGTGCTCGGCCCGGCCCGCCTGCACCACACGCTGTTCCCGGAGGGTCCCGAGTTCCCCGCGCCGCACCCGCGCGGCTACACCGACCAGACTCTGAGCGGCGAGGCCGCGGACGCCACGCGCTGGAACCCCAGCTGGGCCTGGGCGGCCGGGGCGATGATCTCGGACCTGCATGATCTGCGCCGCTGGGCTCCGATCGTGGCCACCGGGAAGCTGCTCAGCCCCGAAACCCAGCGGCAGCGGCTCAAGACGCTGCCCACCGGGTTCCCCGGTACCACCTATGGCCTCGGGATCTTCAAGACCAACGGATGGATCGGGCACAACGGCTCGATCCCCGGGTACGAGACCGTGACGGTCTATCTGCCCTCGAAGAAGGCCACCCTGGTCATCATGATCAACACGGACATCCAGTACCAGGGCCAGGAGCCGTCCACCCTCCTCGCCCGAGCGATCACAACGATCGCCACACCGGACAACGTCTACGCCAAGGACAGCGCGATCAGCCCGCGCCAGTAGTGCTGCGTCAGCCCCTGTTTCGGGTCGTTTCGGGCTGTTTCGGGCCGGCGGGCATGGTGCGGCCGGCCCGTATCGGTCTCCTCCCCGTGGATGGACATGCCTGGGCAGGTCAGGGAGGTGCGTCACCGCGTTGTGCGGTGTGGGCGAGGAGTTGCGGGAGGTCCTTGAGTCGGTCGAGGCCTTTGACGGCGCGGGACGTGCGGTGGTTGGCGGCCAGGCGGGCGCGGTGGCGGCCCGGAAGGCGTGTTCGGCGCGCTCCACACATTCGGCCGGGTCGAGGAGCCCGAGGTTCAAGGGTGCTGACAGCAGGCTGTGGCTCATCACCGGGTCGGCCGCGAGCATGGCGTCCTCGTAGCGGCCGCACCGAGCGCGCCTCGATCATGAGCACGGGAGCCTGGGTGTCGGGACCGCCGCCGCGCGGATTGACGAAATGCGGACCGAGTTGGTCCCCGAACAGCCAGTGGGGGCGTGGCGCCATCGGTTCCGCCTCTCAGGGCCGTCGCCCCGCGCGGACGCGGCGCCGGGGTGACAACGCGGGCAGTACGGTGACCATCGGGTCCCCCGCTCGACCGATGCTGTCAATTTCCACCCGCACCCGTACGCCGGCACTCCGTCGAGCCGGTGCGGCGTCGCGCCCAACACGCCGAACCGCCAACCGCCAGACTCATGACCACGGTTCCGGCCCGCTCCTCGCGGAGAGTTGTCCGTGAACTCCCCCGGAGTTGTCCGTGATCGGTAACGGACGCATCCCCCGGCCCATCTGCCTCGTCCTGTGAAGTGGTCGCAAGGCGGCCGGAGATCAACGAGGGAATGCGTCTAAGGAGCGGACATGGCACGGCACGGTGGCGGGCGGGGCTGGTACGGCAAGGTCATCGGGGCGGCTCTCGGGGTGGCGATGCTCGCCACCGGTGCCTCGGTGTGGACCACGCAGGCTGTTACCCCGGGCGGCTCGTCACCAAAACCGGCCGCGCCGGCCACTCCGGTCAGTGACGTCAAGCCGGTCGCCGCGACCATCGCGCACGCCTCGGAGGAGGGGCCGCGCGGCGTCAACATCACCATCGACGACGGCCCCGACCCCGTATGGACCCCTCAAGTGCTCGACCTGCTGCGGGAGTACGAGGTGAAGGCCACGTTCTGCATGGTGGGGACGCAGGCACAGGCCCACCCGGACCTCGTGAAGAAGGTGGTCGCGGCCGGGCACCGGCTGTGCGACCACTCGGTGTCGCACAACACCGCCATGGACAAGGATTCCCAGACCTATCAGTCGCAGCAGATTCTCGACGCCGAACGCATGATCACCAAGGCGTCCGGGGGCGTACGGCCGATGTACTACCGCGCGCCCGGCGGGGCCTTCACCCCTTACAGCCGTAACCTCGCCGCCTCCCGGGGCATGCGCCCGCTGGGCTGGAACGTGGACACCAAGGACTTCGAGCGTCCGGGTACGGACGCCATCGTCGCCACCGTCGAGCGGGAGCTGCCAGGCGGACCGACGCTCCTCTTCCACGACGCGGGCGGTGACCGCACCCAGACCGTCGAGGCCCTGCGCCGGCTCCTCCCCCAGCTCAAGGAGCAGGGCTACACCTTCGGCTTCCCGGTGCGCTGATCCCCGGTGTCGGCCGGTCTGTTGGCTCCTTCTTACGAGGCCGACCCGCTGCCGCCCGGGGTTCTGCGGCCCTCGACGTCCTCGACGTGGGTCAGCAGATAGCGGGGCCCGTCCACAGTGTCCGCCACGACGGAGTTACGCATGGACACCCAGACGAACGAGCCGTCGCGCCGCCCCAGGCGCACCTCGGCGCGGCCGCCCTCGGCCGAGGTGCGGAGCAGGATCCCGATGTCCTCGGGGTGCACGAGATCCGAGAACGAGTAACGGCGCAGCGCGGACGCGGACCGGCCGAGCAGGCGGCACAGCGCGTCATTGGCCCGCAGGATCCGGCCGTGCTGGTCGCCCCCCATCTCGGCCATGACCATGCCGCTGGGCGCGTACTCGAACGCCTGCCGGAACGACTCCTCACTGGCCCGCAGCGCCTGCTGCTCCCGCTCCAGGCGCGCCAGGGCCCGCTGCATGTTGGCACGCAGCCGGGCGTTGCTGATGGCGACCGCCGCGTGGGCCGCGTAGACCTGTAGCGCCTCCCGGCCCCATGGGCCTGGGCGCCGCCCGTTGATCGGGCGGTCGACCGATATGACGCCGAGAAGCTCCCCCTCACCCTGTCTCGCCAGATACATCGGTGCGAACAGCCGGTCGGCGGGGTGCCATTCGTCCTCGAACCGGGGGACGCGTCCTTCGGTGTGCCATTGCGGTACGTCGTCATCGTCGAGGACCCGGCCCTCGCCGTGCGGGATGAAGCGGAGGGAGCCCCATGCCTCACCCATGCTGAGGCGTCGCTCCCAGGAGGCACGCGGGCCCACTCTGCCGGCGATCAGGGCTTCGGCGGCGGGGTTGCCGGAGAAAGCGGCGACCACGAGGTCACCGTCCGGGCGGACCAGATTGACGGCGGCGAGTTCGTATCCGAGCCCCGCGATGATGCCGTCGGCGACGGACTGAAGGGTGTCGGCCAGGCTCCGCGCGGGCGACACCTGGGTGATGAGCTGGTCGAGCAGGCTGCGGAGGGTGGCGAGCCGGACGTACGGCTCCGACTCGGTGGCCACCGATCCGGCGTGGCCCCCGGCGGTCGTCTGTGCGGCTGTCCAGTTGTCCCAGCCGCGCCGCGAGGCCGCGGCCACGGGCCGGAAAGCCGTGTTGCGAAGGAAAGGTGCCTTGCCCAGCCTGTCGCGGCAGAGCCGATGCGGCTCGGGCAGGGCCTTCAGGCCGAGTTCAACCCGCAGCCGCTGGTAGATCGTGTCCAGATCGAGGAATTCGTCGCCCTCCAGGACACCGTCCCGGATCAGTCTGATCAGTTCGCCCGTGAACGCGGTGAAACGCTCTCCGGGCGGGGACACCGCGACCGCGTTCTCGGCGGCGGCGGCGAGCAGATAGGTGCCCTCGACCTCCAGTTCGGCGCCGGCGGACTGGGTGCCGAAGGTGCGCGCGCTGTAGCAGCAGTCGGCGATGAGGATCCGCCGGGTGGCGGGGCTGTGTTCGATCGACCGGCGGATCCACTCGTAGGGAACGGCCGTGTCGTGCACGGACATCCGGTCGCTGTCACCGACGGCCAGGTGCAGTTGGCCCGTCCTCGGTTCGATCAGCCCGTGTCCCGCGTAGTACACCAGCAGGGTGTCCTTGGCGGCTTCCGCCGCCTCCGCCACGGCCTTGGAGAGCTGACGCGGCGACTGTGGATCGAGCACCACATGGCAGTTCTCCGGGGGAAGTCCCCAGACGTCCCGCTGGGCGAAGAGATCCGCGAGGGTCCGTACTCCGGCCTCGACGGCGGGCAGATCGTGAAGCGTGTCGAAGGCACCGACTCCTATGAGCACCGCGCGCGAGGTCGCGGGGTCAGGTGGGTTCGCCACGCTCGTCCCCGTCCCCGTCTCCGTCCCCATCGGTCGCGTCGTCAGTCCCGCCGTCGGTCAGGGACTCCAGCAGGCGCCGCATCTCCTCGGGCGAGGAGTCGGAGATGGTGACCCTGGCGCCGTCCGGGCGTTCCACCGTGACGACCGGCCGCCCTGGCCGTGTCGCGCGCCAGGCGGCGATGGACAGGGCGAGCGAGCCGGCGCCGAAGCCGCTGCTCACCACCAGCGAGATCAGGTCGAGCACGTCGCCCTGGGCTCCCGCCCGGGACGGCCGTGCCGTGTCGAGTACGGGGCGCGCGTGGCGCCGGGCCGCGGGCTCCGCGAGCAGCCAGGCGTGCAGTGAACGCAGTTCGCCCTCCGCCGTGTCTTCGTCCGCCAAGCCGACACCCAGTCTCACCGCGACCCCTTCGCCTCCGGCCCACCCACGACGGCGGGTGGGACAGTTTAGGGCCCATGGCGCGGAGCAGGACATTCCGGTGATCATGGGAACGGCGAGAAGGGGCAGGACGGGCAGGCTGGGGCGGATCGGCCGAACGGCCGGGCGAGCGGCGGCACTTCATCCGGCGGCGACAGCGACTCCGACAGCGGCGGTGGCTCTACCGGGTCGTCCGGCTCTTCGGGCTCGGACGGCGGAGATTCGTCCGGCTCCGGCGGCTCGTCCGGCTCGCTGCCGCCCGACCTGAAGAGCTACAAGGCCGCGTACACCAACTCCTGCGTCGGCGCGTGCGACATGCCGATCAAGGTGAGCTGGTCGGCGATCTCCCGAGCGACCAGGTACGACATCCGCTACACCAACAAGGGCAGCGACTTCACCGAGAAGAACGTCGACACCACCTACTCGACCAGCGGCACCAGCTACACGATCAAGGGGCCGTACTCCGGTGACGAGATCTGCGTCACGGTGCGCGCGGCCAACTCGTACGGCGCCTCCGCCTGGGCGGAGACCTTGTGTGAATCGGTGCCCTACTGAGCCTGGCCGCGCATCGTGTGTCCGCGCACTGTCACAGGTCGCCGACCGCGCAACCGAGCAGGCTGGTTCCCCTCTCTTGCAGTGCGGCTCGACCGACCCGGTCCGCCGTCCGCATCAGCCGAGGAGACATCAGCCATGTCCGAGACATCAACTTCCTTGATCCGGCGTCTTCGTGGCCGGGTCTTGGGACTCGCGGCGGCCGGTACGGTCCTCGCCCTCGCCGCCCCGCTCACGGGGACGGCCGTGGCCGGCCAGGCCGGAGCCGCCGCGACCGACCCGGTCTCCGTCATGACGTACAGCGCCAAGGAACGCCGGGAGGCCCTCGCCTACTGGACGACCGCGCGGATGAAGGCCGTCGGGAAGTCCGTGGACCTCGGTCCGACCGGACCGAAAGCGAAGCCGTATCGGGGCACCGCCCTCAAGACCGTGGGGCGGCTCTTCTTCGTCAACGCGAACGGCGCCGACACCTGGTGCACGGCCACCGCCGTCAAGAGCACCAACCGCTCCGCCGTGATGACGGCCGCGCACTGTGTGCGCCGGGGCTCCTCCCCCGGCAACACCAACACCACGATGGTGTTCGTCCCTGGCTACAGCAAGGGCAAGAAGCCTTACGGCGCGTTCGCGGTCCGTACCGCCGCCACCCCGCGCACCTGGGTGTACGACTCCACGAACGACGTGTCCGCGCTGGTCGTCGATGCCGACAAGAACGGCCGCGAACTCACCGACGTCGTGGGCGGCCAGGCCATCGCCTTCAACCGCGCGGTGGGCGGCACCATCTCCGCCCTCGGCTACTCCGCCACCCGCCCGCAGCTCGGCGGGGAACTCCTCCGCTGCGTCGGTACGGCGAAGAAGGAGATCGGCATGCAGGCCATCCCCTGCGACCTGACCGGCGGCTCCAGCGGCGGCCCGTGGCTGGCCGACTTCGACGCCACCACCGGCAAGGGCGTCCTGGTCTCGGTCAACGCCTCGCTGGACTCCCTGACACCGACCAAGATGTACGGAGAGGTGCTGGGGGCCCCGGCGAAGAAGGTGTACGACCGGGCCCAGAAGGGCTGACGCAGGGAACGGGGAGCTCAATGTGAAAGCCCCGGGCCGGTGGTCCGGGGCTTCGTCATTCCGATGTGCGGCGGCGTCTCGTTAATGCGCACGCTCAGCGAATGGCGCCCTCGCACAAATGGGGCGGTCGCATATTCGGCAAACCGCGGGCCTCGGAGCACCATGGCCTGTATGCGCTCACGCGCTCACGCGAAAACGCTCGGCCGGGACATCCCGGCCGAGCGTTTCCTTTTGACCAGCAGGTCGCTATGCCCTTTTGAATTCGCCACCGGGAGAGGCGTTGATGCCGCCCTCGTGGCCTCTAGGCCGCAACCAGATCAGATCGTGGGTGTTTCATCGACGACTTCCTTGTGCGGTTCGACAATGAACTTCCAGCCTTCGCTCGGCTCCAGGAACCGCACTCGGGTCGGGTAGATGTCCAGGGCGCGGCGGTCGCGGTTCTGGCTGGCGCTCTTCCGCCCCCGGACCGGCTCCTCGAACAGGTCGACCTTGACGTCCGGCACCGCGGCGACCTCCTCGCTCCAGCGCTGAACGATCCCCGCGCCGAACGCGTCGCGCGCGGCGGAGTAGAGCGCCTCCAGAGCGTCCTTGTTCCCGCCCGGCACGAAGAGGGCGAGGTTCAGGACGACGCCGGCGCTCTGGAGGACCTCGATTTCCTCCCCTGCCTTGTCGGCGGCCCAGATCCCGCGCTCTTCGGCGTTGTCCGGGAGAATGTGGATTTCCTCACCGAATACTGTCCTGACGGCGAAGGACCCTCCCTCGGAATTCTTACCCGGCTCCGAAAGGAATGCCGGGGCGTAGCAGTCGAGAGGAAGGCCATCCATCTCTGCCGAGACGAAGATACCGTCCTGGACGCCCAACTCTGAGACCTCCCCGGCCGTAAGACGTCGAGCCGTAACCTTCTCGGTGTTCACGCCATTCCCCTTTTTCTCGTGGCGTCCTGTGAATTCATAAAGACTCTACCACGAAAAAGAGCGGGCCAGTTCCCGTTCCGCATGACTTCACGCCCACGACAGCACCGCTCAACGCTCCGAATGAATTCTTCCGGCAGTACCCGATTCGGCGCTTATTTCGGCAGGAAAGTGAGCGGTTAAGTGGGCGGTTAAGTGGGCGGTTAATTCACCCTTTGCTCGCCTGCGGGTCGGTGCGATCCGCGAAGACGCCTTCCAGGAGGCCGGTGGCCTGACCGACTTCGATCAGGTAGCCGTCCGGATCCTTGAGGTAGCAGCGGAGTTCGGCCTTGCGGTCGAGGGGCTCGGTGAGGAACTGCGCGCCCTGGGCGACCGCCTGCTCGTAGAAGGCCGCGATGTCGGCCACCCGCACGTTGAGAAAGGAGGACACGGGGTCACCGGGCTCGGGGGCCCTGAGGATGACGTCGGGCTTGTCGGGTGTGGGGCCGCCGCCGGGGTTCATGATGATCCAGCCGTTGGCGATCTTCACGATGCAGGGGTTCTCCTCCAAGACCACCTCGCCGCCGAACACATCGGCGTAGAAGCGCCGTGAGGCCACGACGTCCCGCACGGTCAGGAAGTGGGTCAGCACCAGGCCCTGCGCGGGCGTCGGCAAGTCGTCACGGGAAGCCATGAGGGTCGTCCTTCCGCTCGTGCGCGTCCCGTCCACCTTGCGCAGCGTTCCGCTACCCCGCAACTTCGCCCTCACGTGAGCGCGGCTTCGTTGTCTTGCGGACCCCGCGCAGCCGGAAAGGGCGCCCCCTGGGAAGGGGACGCCCTGTCTCACCGTGCGGTCGGTTCGAAGCCGTGTCAGACAGCCGAGTTGGACCGGCGGCGGCGGACCGTGAAGAGTGCGGCCGCGCCCAGGGCCAGCGCGCCACCGGCCGCGGCTGCGACCTGCGGGAGGGCCGAGGAGGAGCCCGTGCTGGCGAGGGAGCCGTCGTCGTCGCCGGAGTTCTCCGGTGTGGTGGACGTACCGCCCTGGGGCTTGTTGTCCGGGGTGGGCGGTGTCGTCTCGCCGGGCTTGGCGTCGTCGACCTCGTCATCCACCGCGCTGCCCGAGGGGAGGAGATCGAAGGCGTACTCGGTGGAGAAGTTGCCGCCGCAGGACTCGTCCCAGTTGACGTAGTCGCCGGAGACGAAGGCGAGACCGTACCCGGCCGGGGCCTTGGCGTCGATCTTCAGGCGCAGCTTCACATCGGTGTGGGCGCCGGCCTTCAGGGGACTGATGGTCCCGGCCTTGTGGTCCTCTCCCACGTTCTTCCAGGCCGGGGACGCGGCGGTCGACCACTGCAGGTGGAAGGCGTCGTCGATGACGTTGTAGCCGCCCTTGTCCGTCGCGTGGAAGTTGACGCTCGGGGAGACCTTGTCCATCGACTTCTTCGTGCCGTTGGTCACGCGCACCGAGAAGTCGGTCGTGGCGCCCGCGACCAGCTTGGACGGCAGGCCCTTGACGACCGTGGTGAGCTTGCCCTCGGGGACACAGCTCGGCTCGTCCGGCTCCCCCGCCTCGTCCTTGGCGTCGGCGAGAGCCTTGTCGGCGGCCTCCTTCTCCTTGAGGGCCTCCTTCAGGGCGTTCTGGACCTTGTCGTACTCGCGTGCGGCGGCCACGCGGGCGTCGTCACGGGCCGTGCCGGCCGCCGTGGCCTTGGAGTCGGCGGCGGTCTTGGCGCCCGCCGCGGAGACGGCGGCGGTCTCGGCGTCGGTCACGGCCTTCTCCGCGGCCGCCTTCTCCTCGGCGGTGGCGGTCTCGGGCAGCGCGGCGAGTGCGGCCTTGGCGTCGGCGAGAGCCTTGTCGGCGTTCTCCTTGGCGGTGGCGGCTTCGGCCGCTTCCTTCTTCGCGGCCTTCGCGGCGACCGCCAGGGGCGCGTCGTCGGACAGGGCCGCCTCAAGGACCACTCGCGCGGCCTGGTGCGCGGCTTCGGCGGCCTCGTACGCCTTCCGCGCCTTCTCGGCGGCCTTCTCAAGTTCCTCGATGGAGGGCTTGTCCTGCGTGCCTCGCTGCTGGGTCCCCGACGCCACGGACGACTTGACGTCGGCGAGCGCGGGCGTGACGGAGAGCAGGATGACGGGGGTGGTGACGGCGGCGACAACGGCCGTGGCGAGCATGCGGCGAATCTTCAACGGAGTCCTTCACGGGTCCGAAATGCGGGTTGAAATGCGACCTGGGTAACGCGGTTTGAGCAAGCCGGGCGAGCAAGCGAGCTGTGCACAGCTGGTTGGGCGGAGCTGGTTCGAAAGAGTGTTGAGGCAATCCCTGCGGTGGCATCACGCAGGGCTTCGTCGGGATCGTATGGCCGAAAACGCCGTTGGCGGAAGCACGTTAGGGGGGCGCCAAGCGCGGCAAAGGGCCCTCACACGCCGGACAATCGCCACATAAAGGGATAGTTGCTTTCGCCACACAGGTCACTTTTGTGATCCATGTCATTTCATTCGGGGACGCGGGAGGTTAGCGGGGGCCGCCTCGGCGCGGCCGGCTCAAGGAGTCGTTCGAATGACGTCCCTCAGGCTCCCCACGAGTTGACGTGATCGCGCAGGTAATGGGCGAGTTCGATCGGCTGGAGTCCGAGCGCTGCCAGCGCCAACACGTTCAGTGGGACTCGGACCGGTGAAAAGTCCCCCAGGTCGGGGTCGTCGAGTTCGGGGCCGTCGCGGCGGCCCGGATCCATGGTCAGCACGTCGGCGCGGAAGAAGTGGCGCACGACAGTGACTCTTTCGCCAGGCTCTGTAACGGTCAGGAACTCGGTGGCAGGGCCGATCGTGGCCCCGACTTCCTCCATGACCTCGCGGCGCAGGGCCGCTTCGAGGTTCGCGTCGTCGGCTTCGACGCCTCCGCCCACGGTTTCGTAGTAGGAGTGGCCACCCGGCCACCCCCGGCGCAGGAATACCAAGTGGTCGTCGTCAAGCAGAACCGCGCGGACGTTGCGCCGTATCTTCACGCCCGCGACGTCAGCCGGTTCCGCTCACGGCCGTCGGCGGTGTGCCGACGGCCATGAGACGGGATCAGTCGCGGCCGAAGATCTTGCGGCTGGAGCCGAGGTGCATGAAGGCTGTCTCGCCCGTCGCGTTGTCCAGGCCGTCGTTGTCCGTCACCGCGTAGACCTCGCCGTTGCCCGCCACGGTCAGGCCCTCCAGCTTTTCCTGGGTCCAGCCGTTCGTCTCGCGCAGGTCGGGCAGGACGTCGTGGGCCAGCTTCTTCGGGAGGACGCGGAGCGGGCCCGAGGGGGCCGGGGACTTCGGCAGGTCGACCGTGTAGACACGCTTGATCCTGGCGGACGGGCCGTTCAGCTTGTCCCGTTCGATGACCGCGAGTCTGTCGCCGACCACGGTGATCTCGGAGAGGCCGATCCAGTCGCCCGGGGTGGTGGTGCTGCCGATCTGGTAGCCGTACCAGCTCCAGGTGCCGGACTCGACGTCGTACCGGCCGAGGCGGACGGTGCCGGCCGGGTCCGTCTTGAGCTCGCGCTGGAGCGTGGCCCAGACCACTTCGTGGCCGCGGCGGTCGGTGGTCGCCGTGACGCCCTCGAAGCCCTGTCCCGCGAGGCCCGACGCGATGTCCGCCGGAAGGGGGACGACCTGGCGGGTGTTCCCCGCGTTGTCGAGGCGGACCAGCTTGTTGCCCGCGCCGGTCGCGCCCTCGACCGCGAGCCAGAAGCCGCCCTGCTTGCGGGCGTGGATGCCCTCCACGTCGTAACCGGTCGGCCGTCCGTCGGTTCCCTTGACGGTCAACGACCGGGTGATGACCGCCGGTTGGCGCGCCGCGTCGATGGTGAGGATCTTGGTGGTGGAGTACGCCGCGTCGGTGACGCTGTAGAGCTGGTGCGATGTGCCGGGGACGGCGGAGAGCGCGCCGAGCGCGCCCCAGCCGATCGGCGCGCCGCTGGAGTCCTCGGCCGAGACGATGCTCGGGAAGGAGGGGGTGTGCCGGCCGAGGCGGAAGAGGCTCACCGAGGACCGTACGTTGACCGAGGCGTCGTCCTCCTCGCTGGAGACCGCGAGCATGTCGCGCGACGGGATCGGCAGCAGGCCCTCGGGGCCGTTGGTCGTGGCCAGGACCTGGCGGAAGACCGGGGCCGTGGGCCGGCTCAGGTCGTACACCGCGACGAAGTTGCTCCGCTCCGAGCCGACGAACGCGTAGCGCACCCCGTCGAACTCGGCGATCGCCAGGCCCTCCGGCTCGGTGCCCTTCTTCTCGGCACGGGACTCGTTGTGGAGTCCGTAACGCGCGGCGATGGCCTCGAAGCTGTTGCCCGCGTCCCAGACGACCTTGCCGGTACGGCTGTCGAAGATGGACCAGCCCCGGGTGCCGCCGCGCCAGTCACCCTCGTTGGCGGTGGCGAGGTAGCGGTCGTCGATCCAGCCGACCGAGTCGGGCTCGCGCGGTACGTCGGTGATCGAGCCGGTCAGGTCGGTCTCGCCGTCCTCGACGGTGTCGATGCCGTCGACCGAGGCCGTACCGGCGCTGAACGCCTTGGTGATCCTGCCCGTCGGCAGGTCCAGCATGACGACGCCGTTGTTCTCCTGGAGGGTCACCACCAGCTGATCGCGGCTGTTGATGGAGACGTACTCCGGCTCCGGGTCGGTCGGTTCGGTGATCCCGGCGGCGACCAGGGCGGGCAGCGCCTTGCCGTCGGGCCGGGTCAGCGGCACGGCACGGGTACGCCACTGCGTGGGCGCGGCGCCCTTGAGGTCGACTATCCGCACGAAGCCGGCCGGGAGCTGGGGCAGGTCGCCCTCCTCGCCTCCGGGCGGGGTCGCCTCCTCGTCGCGCTCGTTCTCGATCGCGATGGCGGCGTACCGCTTGTCCTTGCTGATCGCGATGGAGTCGGGCTGGCCGCCGAGGTCGTGGCTCGCGACCCGTCGGCGGTCGCGCAGGGAGATGACGTCGAGGCGGCCGGACGGGTCGGTGTAGTCGGCGCTGGTGTTGACCACGACCAGGACGTACTCGCCGACGACGGCCACCGAGGTCGGCTCGTCCTCGGCGTTGCCGAGTTCGGCCAGCGACAGCGTGCCGAGGCCCCGTGGTCGGTCGGCATCGCTGATGTCGAGGAAGCCGATCCGCCGGGCCAGGGCGTCGGTGTGGACCAGGGTCCGGCCGTCCTCGCTGGTCGCCGAGATCTCGGCGACGGTCGGGGAGGCGGGGTCTTCGCCGGCCGGCCGGTTCTGGAAGACCGGGTAGGTGGCGGTGCGGTCGAAGGCGACCGGCGGCCGCGAATCCTGGTGTGCGCTCGCCGCGCCCGTCCCGGCCAGCATGCCGGCGGCGACCGCTACGGCTACGAGCGCGGCGCAGGTTCTCTTCGGGGGCATTGTTTCTCCGTTGCGGGACAGTGGGAGGGCAGGATCGTCCCACCCGCGGGCGAGAGGGGAACGGCGCCCGGATGAACAGCCGCGGAAGATCATCGACAGCGGTACGGTTCTCGGCCGAGGGGCCGGATCCATCCAGGTGAACCCTCAACTGGCCACTGCCGTCAGGCCGCTTGCGTGGCGCTCGCCAATACCGCGGTAGTGGTCTCGGCGCTTGCCTGGTCGGGGAGTGTTCACCCCGTTGTCACCTTCGGCCCGCCCTCGAAGGCGGCGCGGGCGGTGAGCCGACGGTCTTCCAGGACCGCCGCGACCGCGTAGGCGCCACCGCCCGCGAGGGTGAGGACCCAGTAGAGGCCGGGCGTGCCGAGGAAGAGCGCCGCTGTGGAGGTCAGGGCGAGCCAGGCGCCGAGGGTGTAGTGGAGCATGTTGCGGCGTACGGCGCCCTCGGCGAGGTAGAGCAGGCCGACGACGAGGCCGGAGCCGGTGGGCCAGAGGATGGACTGCAGGTCGGGCATGCCGAGGCTGTTCGTCAGGCCGGTGATGGCGAGGAACAGCGCGGCGAACGCGACCACCCAGGACGCGCCGAGCATTTTGCCGGAGAGGATGTCGGGCCCGGTGGCGTCGCGTTGGGCGCGGGCGGCGGCGAGGGTCGCGTTGACGGTGCCGGCCGCGAGCCCGACGCCGAGGAGTGTCATGGGCAGCCAGCCGGGCAGGTCGAGCAGGGGGGCGCTGCCACGGGAGAGCGCCGCGGCGCCGTGGCCGAGTACGTAGGCGAGTCCGAAGCTGACGTAGGTCGCACGGTTGTCGACCTCGCCGGTACGGGGCGCGTTGTCCGCGGACTTGGGCGTGAACGGGGCGACGGGGGTGGCTATGGACATGGTGGAAACCTCCGGAGTCGGGTCGGGGGGCGGGGTGTTTACGGAAGGGCCCTGCCTCCCGGCGGGGCCAGGCGTGACAGCGAGGCCACGAAGGGCCGTACGAGATCGGCGGGCCACGGAAAGGCGTGGGCGATGGCGCGTTGGTGGGCGAGTCCGTGCAGGCCGAGCCAGAGCGCGAGCGCGTCGGCGTGGGGGTCGGTGCTGGTGGAGCGACCGGCGGTGACGCACTCGGCGAGGGTGTCGGCGAGGATCCGTAGCGTTCCCGCGCCGAGAGAGGCGGCGCCGTGGCCGGCCGGGAGTTCACCGAACATCGTGCGGTAGCGCTCGGGGTGGTCGGCGGCGTAGTCGAGATGGGCGAGGCAGGCGGCGTACAAACGCTGCTCGGCATCGGCGCCGGCGTCGTCCACGGCGGACCGGAGCCGGGCGTTCAGTTCGACGAAGGCTTCGCGGACGACCGCGAGCACGATGGCCGACCGGTCGCGGAAGTGCGGGTAGATCGAGGGGGCGGTGATCCCGGCCCGCCGGGCCACGGCCCGTAGTGTGACGGCCCGTTGGTTGCCGCGATCGAGCAGGTCGGTCGCGGCGGCCAGGATGTCCGTACGCAGGTTGCCGCCCTGCCCCCGGCGGTTCCGTGAGCGCGGAGCACCGCGGGCGGGCGGTGCGTCCGCGCCGGTGGTGCCGATGGCGTCACGCGTCCGGGATGAGGATGACCTTGCCCGCGACGGTGTGGGACTCGGCCAGCGACAGCGCCGACGCGACGTCGCTCAACGGGATCCGCGCGGCGATCTGCGGAGTGAGGACGCCCTCCGAGACCAGCCGCAGCACCTGGGTGAGGTCCTCGCGCAGCCGGCGGCGGAAGGTCTCCGGGCGACGCAGGCCGGCCCAGAAGTTGTAGAAGTGCGCGCTCTTGCCGTTGGGCAGGTAGTTCCAGGCGAAGAGCCGTGCGAAGGCTTTCAGCACCGGCAGCTGCGAGTTGCCCTCGTCGTCCTTCGTCGCCGCGGTGCCGTACGAGACCAGCGTTCCGCCCTTGCGCAGCAGCCGCCACGACCGCGCCAGCCCGGCGCCGCCGACGTGGTCGAACACCGCGTCCACACCCGCCGGGGCGAGCTCGGCGATCCGGCCGTACAGGTCGGGGTCGCGGTAGTCGACCGGGATGGCTCCCAGCTCGCGTACCGCCTCGTGGTGGCGGGCCGACGCCGTACCGATCACGGTGATGCCGGCGTGCCGGGCCAGCTGTACGAGTGTGGAGCCGACGCCGCCGTTGGCGCCCAGCACCACGATCGTCCCGCCGGAGCGGACCTTGGCCACCCGGTGCAGCATCTGCCAGGCGGTGATCCCGTTGACGACCACCGTCTCGGCGGCCGCCGCGTCCACGTCGTCGGGGACGGGCAGCAGGTCCGCGGCGTCGAGCAGCAGGTGGCTGGCCCACGCGCCGATCTTGGTGACGGCGGCGAAGCGGCGTCCGGTCAGGGCGGTGTCGACGCCGGGGCCGGTCGCCGTGACCGTGCCGACCACGTCGTAGCCGGGTACGAAGGGGAAGGCCGGCTGGTCGTAGTACTTGCCGCGGCGCATCTGCTGCTCGGCGAAGGAGACGCCGGTCGCGTCCATCCGCAGGACGACCTGACCGGCGGCGGGCGGCGGCAGCTCCCGGTTGTGGACCTTCAGACCGCTCGGCTCGACCTTGCCGGGCAGGACGATCTCGGTGACGTGGGTGGTAACGGTGCCGGTCATGACGGACTCCCTAGGGCTTCGCTCGTTTGCTTACGGTCGTAACACTACAAGCGTTAAGTCGAACCCGCAACAGAATCCGTCGATAAACTTCGCGGTGTAAGGTGACAGGGTGAAGAAGACACCAGCGGAGGAGTCGGCCGCGCCGAAACCGACCCGGGCCCGCAACCGTCGCGGCGAGGGCGGGCGCCTGCGCGAGGACATCGTCGCCGCCGCCGTGGAACTGCTCGACGAGTCCGGCGACGAACGCGCGATCACGCTGCGGTCGGTCGCCCGCCGGGTCGGTATCGCCGCCCCGTCGATCTACCCGCACTTCCCCGACCAGCCGGCCATCATGCTGGCCGTCGTGCGGGGGGAGTTCGCCGAGCTGGAGAGGAATCTGCGTGCCGCCGTGGAAGCGGCCGGCGACGATCCCCGCGAACGGCTCTACGCCGCCTGCACCGCCTACCTCGATTTCGCCCGCCTCCATCCGGAGCGCTACCGCACCATGTTCGGTGGTCTCTGGCTGCCGACTCTCGGGGACAGTTCCCTGACCCACGGCGATCTGGCCGCGCTCGGCTCGGAAACCATGCAGCTGCTCGTCGGCCTCTTCGGCGACTGCGTCGCCGCGGGGCAGGCCACCAGCACCGACGTACCGAGCGACACGGTGGCGCTCTGGCTGGGCCTGCACGGACTCGCCCACCAGCGCGCGGTCTCGCAGGCCTTTCCGTGGCCGGACGACATCGCCGATCGCATCATCACGACGCTCGCGCACCTGAGCGACGGAGAGTCGCCGCGCCGGCTCGCCTAACGTACGCGGCATGCGGACATCAGTTCACTCTCCTGGTCACCTGTACGGCAGGCAGGAGGAGATCGGGCGGATCGACGAGCTGACCGCCGCCGCGCGGGCCGGCCGGGGCGGGGCGCTGGTCCTGCGCGGTGAGGCGGGCATCGGCAAGAGCACGCTCCTGGACCATGCCCGGCGGACGGCACCCGGGTGCCTGGTCATTCAGGCGTCGGGGTCGGAGGTGGAGGCCGAGCTGCCGGGCTTGGCCGTCGACGGGCTGAACGACACCGACGCACGGGCGCCGCTCGCCACGAAGAGCCATGTGACGCTGGATGAGCACCCGGATCGAGCGAGGATTCCAGGCGCGACCGCGTGATCTGCCCGAAGAGGCAAGGCTGTTGCTGACCGCAAGCTCGGCATCACGTCCCGCAGACAACTCAGGGACGTTCCGGGGCTTCGGTGAGGCGCCCGCGTTCGACCGGTGGGGCCGACGGGCCCACGTCGCGCGTTGGGCCTGGGGTTGGGCCTTGGGGCCCATGCCGGGTCTCCCGGTGCCGCCGTATGTTTCTCATGTCGCCAGCGAGACCGGCCAGGAGGAAGCCGGAAACGCGGGAGACACCAAAGACTCGTACGAGTCGGCCGGAAGACGGCCGGCCGACACACAAGGGGAAATCACATGTCGAACGTCACGCTGAAGGCCGCCACCAACGCCAAGCTCTACGTCGGCACCTGGGCGAACACCGCCGTCGCCGCCATGAAGCGCCGCGGCGACAAGGGTCAGGGCGCGGTCGAGTACGTGGGTGTCATCGTCCTGGTGGCCCTGATCATCGCCGCGATCGTCGGCTCCGGTGTCGCGGACGAGATCGCCGGCGGCCTGTCCGACAAGGTCGCCGAGATCCTGGGCGGCTGATCATAAGCAAACCCCCCACGGAGTAAGCGAGACAGGGCAGGCGCGGCACCATCCCCGGCCAGGATGGTGACGACCCTGCCCCTCTCTCGTTTCCGGACCACCGCGACCCCCCACCTCTGCCCCGACCGCCCGAACGACCGGCGGTCGGGGCAGAGTCATGTGCTTCTACGGGAACACCGCCGGAGCTACGGATCGGCGGCCGGGCCATCCTGCCCCCGCGCACGGTGGCGAGCCCTCAGCACAGCCTGACGACTGCCAACGGCACGTCGGCGCGAGGCCGGCCCGCCGGTACGCGCGAGGCCCGGCCCGCGGGCCCCCGTTGGGCCCCCAATTGGTCCAACTGGCCTTCTTGCGCAGGAGAACCGACCCCCGGCACGAACGACGCGCGACCGAACCGCGAATGGCGTCCCGGCGACGGCGACCGTGGCCGCCGAATGCCCGATCGAGGAACTCCGGGCGTCCTCAGTGGTGTTGCCGCTCAACCAGGAGATGAACACCTTCCGGATCGGCCGGGCATGACCCCCAAGTGGGTCCATGGACCCTGCCGTATGGGCCCTGACCTGTCCTTACGCTGCTCGCGCTCGGGGGCGGCGACGACAGCGTGAGGTGGGAGAACAGATGAAGAAGGGCCGTAGGTTCCAGTGGTGGCAGTCGCATCGGCATGAACGCGGATGGCGAGATCCGCGGCACCGGGACAGAGGGCAGAGCGGGGCCGAGTACGCCGCGATGTTCGGGGTCGTGGCCGCGGTCGTCGCCGCGATCGTCGGGCTGAGTGTGCCCGCCGACACCGGGACCGGGCTGAAGAGCGCGGTGTGCCGGGTCATCCACCCGCTCAGCGGTGCCGACGCCTGCGCCACCGGCGACTTCGCGGACGGCGGAGAGGGCGGCGGCGGGGAAGGTGGCGGCGGGGAGGGCGGCGGCGGGGACGAATTCGTCCCGAACGGCGACCCGTTCGAGCCCACGAGGTGTCTGCTGGCCCAGGACCAGACGAAGACCACCGTCGTCGTGCAGATCTTCTTCATCAAGATCAGCAGCTCCGAGCAGGTCAAGCTCCAGCAGTGGTCCGACGGAACCGTCACCCTGGAGCGGATCACCGAGACCGGCGGCGGCGTCACGGCCAGCATCTCCGCGGGCATCAAGGGTCTTGAGGACTGGGGCGGCAGCGCCAAGCTGAGCGGCACCTACCTCGCGGGCAGCGGCAGCGGCGGACAGTGGCTCTTCTCCGGGAACAAGACGGGTGACACGCAGAAGGACCTGGAGCTCAACCTTGAGGACGCCAAGCAGTTCACCGAATACCTCAAGGCCCAGGACGAGTGCAACAGCAGGCCCGCCGGCGCCCGTTCCGCCGAACTGGGCATGATCTGCGGCTACCACGCGGACAAGAAGAAGCCCGATCTCGAACCGGAGAAGGCCCCGGACGTCGACATCACCAAGACCTCCGTCGAGGCCTCCGGCAACGCGAACTTCGGCGGAAAGTTCAAGAGCAACGGAAAGGGCGGCAAGGACTCCAAGGATCTCGGCAAGATATCCGGCGAGCTGGCCAACGGCACGATGACCGAGGACGTCGTCGTCATGCGGGCGCACAGCGGACCGAACGCCGGAAAGATCACCTTCGTCTACACCTTCAGCGTCAAGGGGGCGGCCGGCGTCGGCGGGATCGCCGTCGGCGAGCGGATGCAGCAGGTCGCTGTCACCTACGACGCGGCGACGTACGACCAGGAGGAGAAGGACGGCAAGTCCCACCGACCCGAGAAGCTGGTCGTCACCACCAGCCAGGAGGCCGGGGAGGGCGGCGGCGTCAAGGTCGAAGCGGGCGCCAACGCCGGCCCCGTGACCATCGATGTCGGCGGCGGCGGTGGAACCACCAACTCGCGGATCCACACCGAGACGTCCGAACTCATCCTCGACAACGACGCCGACAGCACCACCGTCGAGGACTGGCTGCGCGGAAACGGCGACCCGGCGAAGAACCCGCTTCCCTCGCCCACGGACTCGGCCGAGGTGCCCGGTCCCGACGCGAGCCCGCTCGAACGGCTCCTGCACGACAAGGCGAAGCTCAGCAGGCTCGACTACAACGCCAACACCGACTGGTGGAACGCCTCGCTCGGCATCGGATTCGGCATCTCCGCCGGACAGTTCACCCTGGGGTTCAAGCTCTTCGGGATCGACATCACCCACGAGGAGAAGTCGCAGACGATCACCGGGAACCCCACGTACGCCACCGGCCCCAAGAGCGGCGGCGCCCGCCCGTGGGTGGACTGGAAGAACTGCAGCAAGATCAAACCCATCCCGACGTAACGGTCTCGGTGACCGCCCCGCGACACGCCGCCCCTCGACACGCGTCGGGGGGCGGCGCCCGTCGGCCCCCGACCCGTCACGCCCCGGGCGGACGCCGTGGACGGAGCCCCGCCGTCAGCCCCGCAGCTCGGCCAGATCCTCCGCGCCGAGAGAGAGATCGTCCGCCCCGAGGTTCTCCTCCAGATGGTCGACGGAGCCCGTCCCCGGGATCGCCAGCACCGTCGGCGAGACCGCCAGCAGGGCGGCGAGCGCGACCTGCGGCGTGGTCGCGCCGAGGCGGGCGGCGACCTTGTCGAGGCGCGTGGTGTCGAGCGGATTGTGGCCGCCGCCGAGCGGGAAGTAGGGCACATACGCGATCCCCGCCGCCTCGCACTCACCGAGCAGCGCCAGATCGTCGAGGTACTCGTTCTGCACCGCCGTGACGGGCGCGACAGCGCGGGCCTCCGCGAACTGGGCGGCATCGACGTTGCTGACGCCCAGATGCCGGATCAGCCCCTCCTCACGGAGCTCGGCCAGCACCGCGAAGCGTTCGGCGATCGACTCGCCACCCGGTCCGTGCGCCGCGCCCACCCGCAGATAGACCAGGTCGAGCCGGTCGAGACCGAGAGCCCGCAGATCCCCCTCGACCAGGGCGCGCAGCTGGTCGGGCGTCGCCTGCCCGGTCGGCATACCGCTCGGCCCGAGCAGCGGGCCGACCTTCGTCGCGATCACCAGGTCGGCCGCGTACGGCGTCAGTGCCGTACGGATCATGTCGTTGGCCCACACGTCCCGGCCGCCGTAGAAGCCGGCCGTGTCGATGTGGTTCACGCCCAGCTCAACGGCCCGCCGGAGGACCGCGACGCCGGTAGCGGGGTCTCGTACCGGGCCCTCGAAAGTGCCCCTCGCCAGGCGCATCGCACCGAAGCCGAGCCGGTTGATGGTCAGATCTCCGCCCAGGGAGAAAGTCTTGATCGTCATGGCTTCATCGTGCCCGTGGCCATGAGGCCCGGCGAGCTCGTGGCAGCTTGCTGCCAGACTGGTGGAATGCGGAACGAACAAGTGTTTTCAGTACAGGGCGACGCCGAGCTCGTCGCGCGTGCCGGTCATCTCTTCGAATCCGCGCGGACCGAGTTCGTGTGCGCCGCACGGGACCTCGGGACCTGGTCGCTGCCGGAGGCGCGGGCGGGGATCGCGAAGCGGATGCGCGCCACGGGTTCCCGTGGTCGCCTCACGATCCGCAAGCTGCTCAGCCCGGTCGCGCTCGCCGACGAGGAGGCCAGGGCGCATCTGCGGGAGGTACGGAGCCAGGGCGCTCTCGTACGGATCAGCGGCTCGCGGCTGCCGCACGAGACGATCCTCATCGACCGGCGGGTGATGATCCTCGCCGGCCGGGAGACCCCCGCCTCCCCCACCGGCCGCGAGTACACCGTGACGACGTCGGAGACCCTGGTCGAGGGCGTCCACTCGATGTTCCGGGCGGTCTGGGACAGCGCCGTCGATCTCGACACTTATCTGCGCGGCGACGTCCCGCACCTCGATGCCGAGGGCCGCGCGATCCTCGACGCGCTCGCCTCGGGGCTCACCGACGAAGCGTCGGCCAAGCGGCTGGGGGTCTCACTGCGTACCTATCGTCGGCGCGTGGCCGAGCTGATGGCCGAGCTGGAGGCGGGCTCCCGTTTCCAGGCCGGGCTGCGGGCCGGCGAGCTGGGGCTGGCCCGCCGGCCGTAGACGTCCGCCGGTTCGCGCGTGGACCCGGAAGTCGGGGTCGATGACGGTGTTCACCCGGTGTGGTCGCCGTTCCACACGTCGACCCAGGTGTCGAACGCCGTCTTCGGATCGGCGGTGTCGGGGGAGGGAGCGGGGGCGTCCATGGGAGGGAATCCTTCGGTCGGTACCTGATGTCCGGTACCGACGATCCCGCGGGCGCCTGCCCCGTCGCATCGGTGAGAACTACGTGACCGCGACGGCTGCGTAGTCCGCCGGTGGTCCCGACCGGGGCGCGGCATCACCCCGTCACCACCTGGACGCTCACGGGGTGCGGCGGGCCGCGACGACCGCAGAACTCGTCGGTGTCGTCAGGACTTCGGTGGCTTCCAGCGCCGGATGGGTCAGATAGAAGACCCGGAGCGTATCCACCTCGCCCTCGAAGCGAGGCGGCCACTCGGACGAGGGGGTGAAGTCGTCCAGGATCAGAAGGCCACCGGGAGCGAGCAACTCCACGACCCTCCCGGGGTCGTCCCGCTTGCCCCCGCCGTCGCAGAAGAACACGTCGAACGGCGCATGCCGCTCAAGCAGCCGCCAGTCCCCGGTGAGTACGGTGACGCGCTCGTCGTCCGCGAAGATGCCGGAGGCTCGGCGGGCCGGCTCCTCGTCACGCTCCACGGTGACCAGGCGCGCACCGGCGCCGAGGCCGCTGTGCAGCCAGGCGGTGCCCACTCCCGAGCCGGTGCCGCTCTCCGCGACGACCCCGTCGGGTTTCGAGGCGGCGGCCAGCCTGAGCAGCCGGCCCACTTCAGGGAGGCAGCTCTTCGTGAATCCCATGTCGGAGGCGATACGCTCCGCCGCCACCACGCGGGGCGGGACCGCGCGCGCCGCCCTCTGCTCGTCACTGATCATCGCCGCACGTTAGCGCCGACGGGGGCTCGCCGTCCGGGAGTTGGGCGCGCGGATGCCGCACGCCCCGGGGCGCGATGCGCGCTCCGGGGCGCAGAGGCGGTGGCTGTCACGCCCCGCCGATCAGTCCGAGATCAGTCCAAAGATCAGTCCACGATCAGCGTGTTGAGCGGCACCGATCCGGCCGTGGGGGCGAACGCGCCGCCGAAGTAGCCCTCGACCTCCGCCTTTTCGGCCGCGTTCGGGTACGCGTTCTTGCACGAGGTGCCCGCGCTGGAGCCGGACATCAGGCTGGTGCACGGGCCGGGCTTACGGTCCGGGAGGCCCAGGATGTGGCCCAGTTCGTGGGACGAGATACGGATCGTGTCGTGGCCCTCGTTCACCGCCTGGCGTCCGATCCAGACGGTTCCGTTGCCCAGCGATGTGGTGAGGGCGCGGGGCCACCCGTCGTCCGCCAGGACCCGGATGTTGGCGCGCTGGCCGGCCGCGACGGGGCGCAGTTCGACGGCGTCGACGCTCTCGTTCCAGATCGCCGCCCCCCGGTCGACCGCGGACCTGAACTCCGCCGAACCGCCCGCGTCGTAGGTGACGACGCGCGCGGCGGCGGCCACGTCCTCGGTGGCGGAGGCGGTGCCGGTGGGAGCGGCCGTGGCCTGGCCACCCATCAGGGAAAACGTCACAGCCAGGGCGGCAACGAGCCCGCCGGTCAACTTACGGACATGCATGGTCGACCTCCTTGCAGGAGACAGTCGTGGACATGACACGAAGTTCCCCTGCTCACTGCCCAGCGGCGACCGGCACCAATCCGTCAATCCAACGGCCGTACCGAGCCCCACGACCGCCCGACAGCCCCTGCCGCGGCGGGAGTCGGGGACGCCGTCGACGGACGCCGGAAAGGGCCCGTCCGGACCCTGTCCGGACGGACCCCCTCCGTACCGTCACTTGGTGCGGCCGGCGCACAGCTGCTTGTCGATGAGGTCGCTCGCCGCGTAGATGGAGCCCGGCATGGAGCCGTCGCCCGTGGCCTCCAGGACCACGACGCGGCGGCCGTCCGGGGTGGCGCCGGTGCGGGTGGCGTAGCCGGGGAGGTCGCCGGCGTGGCTGTAGTAGCTGCCGCCGCAGGTCAGCGGGATCTCCATCAGGCCGAGACCGTAGCGGGCGCCCGGCCAGGCCGCGTCGACCTCCGGGGCCGCCACCGTCGTCTTCATCTCCTTCATCTGGGCGGGCTTCAGCAGCCGGCCGCGCATGAGCGCCTGGTAGAAGGCGGTCATGTCGCCGGTGGTGCTGATCATGGCGCCCGCCGCACCGGCCGCGCTCGGGTTGAACGCGGTGGTGTCTATCGCGGGCGCGGACTCAAGGAAGGCGGAGTAGCTCTTCATGTGGGAGCCGGGGATACGGGAGGACGTGGTGGGGGTGCTGGTGTTGTGCAGGGCCAGGGGGCGCACGATGCGCTTGGTGACCTCCTGCTGCCAGGTGTGGCCGGTGACCTTCTTGATGATCATTCCGGCGAGGGTGTAGTTCGTGTTGGAGTACGACCAGTTGGCGCCGGGCTCGAAGGTGGGCGCGTGGCGCATCGCGATGCCCACGAGCTCCTCGTCGGTCCAGGTGGTGTAACGGCCGGCCTCGTAGGCGGCGATGCCGGTCAGCGCGGGGAAGTCGGCGGTGTAGTTGAACAGGCCGCTGGTGTGGTTCAGCAGCTGCCGCACCGTGATCCCGCTGCCGTCGTTGCCGTTGCCGGACACCACACCCGGCAGCCATTCCTCGACCGTGTCGTCCAGCGACAGGCGTCCCTCGCCGACCAGTTGCAGCAGGACGGTGGAGACGTAGGTCTTCGTCGCGCTGCCTATACGGAACTTGTCACCCGGCCGCGCCTTGCGGCCGGTCTCGGCGTCCGCCACACCGGCCGTCGCGTACTGGACTCCACGCGGGCCGGTCGACCGGGCGAGCACACCCACGGTCCCGGTCTTCTGGACCGCGTCCACCAGCTGCTGAAGCGTCTCCTTCGCCGAAGTCGACGAAGTCGCGGAACTCGCCGAACCCGCGGACTTCGACGCCTCCGCCGACGGCACCGGCTTCGCCTGCTGCGCCGCGGTCGCCGCCGGTACCACCACGCCCAGCGCGGCGAGCGCGGTGACGAGCGTCGTGGTCAGGGCGCGGGAGGTGGTCCGGGTGAACGTCTTGGTCGCCATGGTCCGCTGGCTCCTTGGGAGTTGGTGTGTCACCGCTCCGTGCGGTGTGATCACCAACTTAGAAAAAAGGCCCGCCGGTCACGATCCGGCCAGCGGGCCACTCCGGGGTACAGCCTGCTGTACCCCGGGGGTGTGTCCTCAGCCCGGCGACCCGGTCACCCGTACCCCGTCACTCTCCCCGTCGGAGAGGAACAGCGCCAGTTCCCGGCCCTGTTCGGCGACGCTCGCGCGGTCCGCCCGGGAGAAACGGCGCAGCGGGGTGACCGCCACCGTGCCGTCCTCCACGGTCCAGGTCGCGGCGACCCGGCCGTCGAGCAGGACCACGCGCTCTCCGGCGACCGACAGACCGCGGTGTGCGTCGTCGATGATCCGGCCGCGGTCGTGGTAGCCGAGGATCGCGTTGTCGAAGGCCGGCAGGAACCGGACCGGGGCCGGGGTGTCCGGGTCGGGGCGCGGGGCGCCGGGGAGGTCCAGCAGTTCCCGGCCCCGTTCGTCGCGGAAGGCGACCAGTTCCCCGCGTATCGCGGCCACCGCGGCCGGCAGTCCGGCGAGCCCGCACCAGGCGCGCAGGTCGGCCGAGGCGGCGGGGCCGTACGCGGCCAGATAGCGCCGCAGCAGCGCCTGGCCCACCGGATCGGAACCGTCCGGCGACAGAGGGGCGATCTCCCGGCCCAGCCAGGAGGCGAGCGGGACGCCGCGTACTCCCGCCTTCGTCCGCCACAGCCCGCGCGGCGGCAGCTGAACCGTCGGGACGAGCGCGGTGATCAGCATCTCCCCCAGCGCCCGGGGCCCGACCGCCGGCCAGCGCTCGGCCACCGCCCGCGCCAGCTCGGCCATCGAGCGCGGCTCGCCGTCCGCCAGTACCGCCCGGCCCGCCGCCGCGAGCTCTTCGAGGTCCGTCCCGTCGAGCTCCGCGCGGTACACCCCGAGCACCCGCCGGCGCAGCATGGCCTCGTGGCGGGCCCGCCAGGCCAGGGCGTCCTCGGCGGTGACGATATGGACCGTACGGCGCATGAGATGCGTCCGCACCACGCTCCGCCCCGTCAACAGGCCGGAGAGCGCCCCGGGTTGGAACGCGCGCAGCCGTGACCAGAGGCCGACGTACGGCTCCTGCGGTTCCTGTGCCTGGAGTCCGCCGAGGTGCGCGACGGCGTCGAGGACCGGCAGTCCGGAGCGGTCGAGCAGCAACTGCCGGGCGAGTGTCGCGCGGTTGAGCGCCCGCGTGTCGAGAACGACCGCCATCAGGTCGACTTCTGCCCGTCGATCGTCTCGCGCACGATGTCCGCGTGCCCGGCGTGCTGGGCGGTCTCGGCGATGAGGTGCATCAGCACCGCGCGTACGCTGCGCACCGCTCCCGGCTCGTTCCAGGGCGCCTCGGGCAGCGGGTGCGCCGCCGACAGGTCGGGGAGGGCGGCGACGATCTCCTCCGTCCGGGCGGCGACCTTCTCGTAGCGCGCGAGGATCCCGGCCGACGTGTCGCCGGGCAGCATCCGGAAGTCGTTCTCACGGTCGATCGCCCACCGCGGGTACTCGGTGGCGGTACCGGCGGCGAAGTCGGCCCAGGTGACACCGTCCGGCAGGTCGAAGCTCATCGCCGACGGGCCGTCCACCGCGAAGCGCAGCCAGGCCTCCTCGGTGGACGCGACATGCTTGATCAGCCCGCCCAGCGACAGCTCGCCGGCCGTCGGACGCTCGCCGAGCTGCTCGTCGGTGAGCCCGCGCACGGTGTTGGTCAGGGTGGATCGCACGGTCGCGAGGGCGGCGAGCAGGTCGGCACGCTCGGCGTCGGCGGTCGGGGAGGTGGTGGTGTTCATCGTGGGCGGGCCCTTCCGCTGGGTTCATCACGTTGTCGTGCTCGTTCTCGGGCACAGGACAACCTTCCCAAGAGAAGAGGACAGGGTGTGACCGCTTCTCGGGCGAGAATCGACGGTATGCCGAAGACCTCAGCACGTCTGCTGTCGATGCTCTCGCTGCTCCAGGCGCGCCGGGACTGGCCGGGTGCGCTGCTGGCCGAGCGGCTGGACATCAGCCCGCGCACCGTACGCCGCGATGTCGACCGGCTGCGCGAACTCGGCTACCCCGTGGTGGCCGTCAAGGGGCCGGAGGGCGGATACCGGCTCGACGCCGGTACGGAACTGCCCCCGCTGCTCTTCGACGACGAGCAGGCCGTCGCCCTCGCCGTGGCACTCCAGATCGCCACCACCACCGGCGCCGGCATCGGGGAGGCCGCGGCACGCGCGCTGCACACCGTCCGGCAGGTCATGCCCGGCCGCCTGCGCCGCCGTATCGACACCCTCCAGGTCACGGCCGTCGAGCCGCCCGCGAGGCGCGCCGGCCCGCAGGCCGACAGCGGCGTGCTGATGGCGCTCAGCGGCGCCGTCCACGCCCGCGAGGAGCTGCGCTTCGACTACGCGCGAGCCGACGGCGACACCACCGGTCCCCCGCCGCGCCGGACCCAGCCCCACCACCTCGTCACCTGGGGCGGGCGCTGGTACCTCGTCGCGTGGGATCTCGACCGGGAGGACTGGCGTACGTTCCGCGCGGACCGGATCACCCCGCGTACGCCGACGGGCCCCCGCTTCACCCCGCGTGAACTGCCCGGAGGCGACGTGACCGCCTTCGTCGTCAACAGATTCCAGGGCTCTTACGGCTCCGACGGCTCCGGTCACTGGCCCTGCCGGGGCGAGGTGATCCTCGGCCTGCCCGCCGCGGAGGTGTCCCGTTACCTCCGCGACGGACTGGTCGAGGAGTGGGGCCCGGACCGCTGCCGGCTCGTCCTGGGCTCATGGTCGTGGGCCGGTCTGGCCGCCACCGTCGGCACGTTCGACGCCGACATCGAGGTCGTCGGGCCGCCCGAACTCCGGGAAGCTTTCGCGCGGTTGGCCCGCCGCTACGCCGGCGCCGCGGCCGACCGCCCCGAGGGGACGTAGGCCGACCGCGGCGCCGCTCGCCCGCTACTCGACGGGCAGCAGGAAGTCGCTCGGTCTCAAGGCACGGTCCACGATGCGGGTGTCGCCGATCCACCCGTAGAAGCCCTGGCCGAACTTCTCGTCGAACTGGGTGCCGCCGATCGCGAACGGCTTGCCCAGCGTGGCGATGCCGGTGGCCCGCTGCGACGGGTTACGGGCGATCTTCGACCCGTCCACGTACATCACCGTACGGCGGCCGTCGTTGACGACCGCGATATGCGTCCAGCGGCCCACGGGCAGGGCATGGCTCCACGACGTGGGGTCGGCGTCCTGGACGTGCGGGTAGAGCACGAACTGGAGGAACCGCTCGGGTGTGACGTTCAGGCTGCACGTGGGCTCGTCCGTCGACCAGCCCGTGGTCTTGCCGGCGTCACCGTTGCGACCCTCCCAGCTGAGGATGCCCATCCAGGCGTGGTCGCCCTCGTAGGGGTCCGGCAGCTTGATGAACGTCTCGATGGTGAAACCGGAGGTGAACCGGGCACTGTTGAGCGGTGCCGTGGCGCTCGTGGTGAGCACCGCGCCCCGGTCCGGTCCCTTGCCGCCGTCGAAGCGCAGACTCGCGTGCGCCGGCTGGTGGGTGTGGTGGTCGGCGGAGCGGGTGAGCACGTCCGCCGCGCTCTCGTGCAGGAGTTGGACGCGCAGGTCGTTGCCGTGGCCGGAGAGGTCGCGGGCGACCACGCCCTTGTCCACCACGGACCCCGGTCCGCCGGGACCGGCGAGGCCGTCGGAGTCGAACCGCCAGTACGCCACGGTGCCACGGGGCATCACGCGGCCGGCCGGGCGCGGCTTCGGCGGGACGAGCCCGTCGAAGCCCTTGAACCGCTCGGCGAAGTCGATGTCCAGGCTGAACCGGTCGACGGGGCCGGTCAGTTCGACGGTCTCGGCCTCCAGCGGCGTCCGCTTCTCCGGGTCGCGGCGCAGGAACCACGGCGAGAACGTCTCGACGTCGACGGCGCCGCGCGCCGTGTCGAAGGCGTAGAGCCGGATCATTCCCGCGCCGCCGTAGTAGAGGTCCTGGTAGTTGGTGATGTGGACGTGCACGTCGTGGCCGGCGTCGTTCTTGAGGACCGTACGGCCCGAGGGCCAGTAGTGCCCGCCCAGCGCGAGGAAGATCTGGTCGTTGCCGCGGATCAGGCTGTCCCAGAGGCGCCGGCCGTTGTCCGACAGGTGTGCCTCGCCGTTGTCCTCGGCCCAGGCGATGTCATGGGTGGTCACCACGGCGGGCACGGTGGGGTGGTCGTCGAGGACACCCTGGGCCCAGGCCAGGGCCTTGTCCGAGGCGCGCCAGTCGAGGGCGAAGACCAGCCAGCTCCGGCCGGCGGCCCTGATCACGTGGTAGCTGTTGTAGCCGCCGGGCGAAGCGCCGCCGAAGGTCGGCATGGCGGTGAACCGGTCGGGCCCGAAGGCCTTCAGATAGGCGGATTCCCCACGCTGGTCGTCGGTGCTCCCGTCGATGTCGTGGTTGCCCGCCAGGACGCTGTACGGCACCTTGCCGTGGATGGTCCGGAAGGTGTGGGCGGCGAGGGTTATCTCCTGCTCCGTACCGTGCTCGGTCACGTCACCGAGGTGTGTCATGAAGGCGATGTTCGCCTCCTCGCGCTCCGACACGAGGTAGTCGAAGGTCTCGCGCAGCGGCTCCGGGTCGGCGCTGTCGGCGTCGAAGAGGTACTGCGTGTCGGGCAGCACCGCCAGCGCGAAGCGCGGGCTCTCCTCGTCGTAGCGGCCCCGTCCCGAGGAGGCGGCGCCGGGGGCGCGGGGTGCGGCCCCCGCCGGCTGTGTGCCCAGGACCGAGGCGGCGGCTCCGACCGCGGGGACCGCGATCGCCGCTTGCAGCAGCGACCGGCGGTCCGGACCGGAAGTGATGGACTTGCTCATACGATCTCCCAGCTCTCGACACCTTGCGTGTCCGTGGGGATCGTGTGCCTCTCCGGCGACCGCCCGACAAAGCCGCACTGAACGCCGGCCGTCGCGGACCGGTCCGGAGCCTCGGGGTCGCGGCCGTCAGAAGGGCACGGTGGCGGGCATCGAGCGGGCTCATTTCTCCGTTCGGCGCACGGGCAGCCACCGTCGAAGCACGACTCGGCCCGGAATCAAGCGAGTTGAGGGCACCGTACGCGCCGCCGCAGGCCGAACCGCTCAGCGCCGTACGATGCCCGCCCTCCGCGCCTCGACCAGCCACTGCGGGAATTCGTTCAGCAACTGGTCGTACAGATGCGCGTCCGAGAGGGTCTTCGGGGACGGGCCCGCCGCGAAGAAGCCCGCGTTGTCGATCACACGCCGCTCCGGTACCGGCAGGTCGTCGAGCTTGCGCAGGAAGTGGAACTGGTCGTTGCCGAAGCCCACGAACTGCCAGAAGATCGGCAGCCTCGCCGCCGTACACAGGACATGCTCCGCCGCCGCCTTGGACGAGGGCGAGCCGTCGGTCTGGAACACCACGAACGCCGGGTCCGCGGCCCCGGACGACTCGTAGTGGTCGATGACGGCCTGCATGGCGACGTGATAGTTGGTCCGGCCCATGTGCCCCAGCCCGCGGTGCAGCGCACTGACGCGGTTCCGGTAGTCGTCGAGGCCTATCTCGGCCGTCCCGTCGATCTCCGTGGAGAAGAAGACGACCGGGACCACCCCGTCGTCGTCCAGATTCGCCGCAAGGGCGAGGGTCTGCTCCGCGAGATGCTGCACCGAGCCGTCCTTGTAGTACGGCCGCATGCTGCCCGAGCGGTCCAGCACCAGATAGACGGCGGCGCGCTGCCCGCCGATGTCGTGCTTGGCCAGGGAGACCGCGGCGGTCTTGTAGAGGCTGACCAGCCCCGGCGCCCGCTGGGCGACCTTCTCTTCGGTGATCGCTTCGACCGGGACCTCATAATTCGGGTTCCGGCGCCCCAATTTGACGAACTTGCGGTAGTCGATGGCCATACGCAGTGATTGTGCGGCAACTGACCGTCGCGCGTAGGGCCTTTCGGCCCATCCGGTCCGACGACGCCACCGGATTCCGGCTGCACTGGGCGAGGTTCGTGGAGCGGGGCAGGATTCCGGTGGCGGCGGGCGCCCTGGCGCTGGTCGTCGTGGTCGCGCTGCCGCTGTTCTCGCTGCGCCTCGGATCGTCCGGCGCCGCGAACGACCCCGAGGACTCCACCACCCATCAGGCGTACACCGCCCTGGCCAGGGGGTTCGGGCCGGGCTTCAACGTGCCGTTCCAACTGGTGACGGAGATCGATTCGCCGGACGACGCGAAAGCGTTCACCACCTTCCTGGCCGCCGCCGCGAAAACGCCGGGGGTGGTGACCGTGACCCCGCCGACGACCTCGCCCAACGGGAAGGTCGCGCTCGCCATCCTCTACCCGAGCACCGGTCCGGGCGCGAAGCGGACGGTGACCCTGGTGAGCACCATCCGCGACCTGGCGCCCAAGGCCGAGGGGCCGGGCCATCCGCCCGTCCACGTGGGCGGAGTGACGCCGACCAACATCGACTTCTCGCGGGTGCTGAGCGAGAAACTGCCGCTGTTCATCGCCATCGTCGTGATCCTGGCTTTCCTGCTGCTGGTGGCGGTGTTCCGGAGTCCGCTGATCCCGCTGGTGGCGGCGGTGATGAACCCGCTGTCCGTCGGCGCGGCACTCGACGCGCTGAACGCCCTGTTCATCTGGGGCTGGGGCCTCTCCGTACTCAACGTGCCGGTCACCGGACCCGTCGACGCCTTCATCCCGGTCCTGCTGTTCTCGGTGCTCTTCGGGCTCTCGATGGATTACGAGGTGTATCTGGTCAGCCGCATGCAGGAGGAGTGGCACCACCGGCGTGGAGCCTCGTCCCACGTGGACGAGGTCGAGGCCAACCACTGGGCGGCGACGCACGGCCAGGCGAAGACGGGCCGTGTCATCGCGGCGGCGGCCGGGATCATGATCCTGGTGTTCGGCTCGTTCCTGATCGGCGACAACCACGTGCTCCAGGAGTTCGGATTCGGCCTGGCCTTCGCCGTACTCGTCGACGCCCTGATCATCCGGGGGCTGCTCGTCCCGGCCCTGATGCGTCTGATCGGTCCGGCCAACTGGGCCATGCCCGCCGGTCTGAGCCGGATCGTGCCGAATCTCTCCGTCGAGCCGACGCGGAAAGACCCTCGCTGAAGGGGGAACAAACCCTCGTTGAGGGGGAGTTGGTGGGCGGGGACCCGGCCGCCGGTTCCCCCTGGTACGGACCCGCGATCTGCGTCAGAATCTACAGCACTGTAGAAGTTGACGGGAGACGGTGTGAGCGAGCGTGAGGGCCCTGACGAGCGTCGGCGCCGGGGGCAGGGCGAGCTGGAGGCGCAGGTGCTGGCCGCCCTCCGGGAGGCACCGGGGCCGGTGAACGCCGGCTGGGTACGCGAACGGCTCGGCGGAGCCCTCGCGTACACCACCGTGATGACGATCCTGACCCGACTCCAGACAAAGAACGCCGTGACCCGCGAGCGTTCGGGCCGTTCCTTCGAGTGGCGCCCGGCCTCCGACGGCGCCGGGCTCGCAGCGCTGCGGATGCGCCGGGTGCTGGACGCGGAGTCGGACCGCGAAGCGGTGCTGGCGCGGTTCGTCACCGCCCTGTCCCACGACGACGAGCGGCTGCTGCGCGACCTGCTGCACACCGCCGAGGACGGGGCGGAGGACGCGGCGGAGGACTGACCGTGGGTGTCTTCGTCCTTCTTACCTCTACAGATCTGTAGATCTGTAGAGGTAGGCATGGATCAGACGACCGCGTCCTCACCCTCCTTCGCGAGCGCGCTCTCACGCTCGTCCTCGCTCCCGCTCGCGTCCGCCGTGCGCCGCCCCTGCTCCGGTACGAGCTTCCGCTGAAGGCTCTCGCCCTCGATGTCGAGGTTGGGCAGGACCCGGTCGACGGGGCGCGGCAGCCACCAAGCGGCGCGCCCGAGAAGGGACATGACCGCCGGGACCAGCGCCATACGCACGATGAACGCGTCGACGAGTACGCCCACGGCCAGCGCGAATCCCATCGACTTGATGATGGGGTCCGGCATGAAGATGAACCCGCCGAAGACCGCCGTCATGATCAGGGCGGCGGCCGTGACGACACGGGCGTTGTGCCCCATACCGCTGACGGTCGCCTCCTGGGCCCCGGCGCCGTGGACGAAGTCCTCACGCATGCGCGAGACGAGGAAGACCTCGTAGTCCATGGCCAGCCCGAACAGGATGCCGATGAGAAGGATCGGCAGGAAGCTCACCAGCGGTCCCGGGACGTCGATGCCCAACAGGTCGGCGAAGTGGCCCTGTTGGAAGATCGCCACGGTGATGCCGAAGGTGGCGCCGATGGTGAGGAGGAAGCCGAGAGCCGCCTTGACCGGCACCAGGAACGACCGGAAGACCAGCATCAGCAGCAGGATCGACAGACCGACCACGAGCAGCAGATAGACCAGCATGGCGTCCGCGACCTTCTCGGAGACGTCGATGCCGACGGCCGTGGTGCCGGAGAGCCCGACAGTGGCACCCTGCGCGCCCGCGACGTTCCCGTCCCCGATGTCGGCCAAGCGGTCGCGGACGGTGTGCACGACCTTCTCGGTGGCCTCGTCGGTGGGACCGGCCTTGGGGATGACGGTGAGGAGCGCGGTGGTGCCCTGCTTGTTCATCAGGGGCGGGGCGACGGTGAGGACGTCCTTGGTGTCCCGGATCCGCGCGGCGGCTTCCTTGGCCGCGGCGGCGGTGGTCGCGGCGTCGTCGCTGGAGACGACCGCGATCAGGCGGCCGTTGAAGCCGGGGCCGAATCCCTCGCTCGTCAGGTCGTACGCCTCGCGGGTGGCGGAACCCGCCGCCGCCGTACCGGCGTCGGGGAGCGCGAGGCGCATGTCGGCGGCGGGGAGGGCGAGTACGCCGAGGCCGAGGATGCCGACGAGGAGGACCGGGACGCGGAAGCGGGTGACCGTACGGCCCCAGCGGAAGCCGAAGCCCTCGCGGGGCTCCTTGGCGAGGTCGACGGCGGCGTGGGCGTCGGCGTCGGCGTCGGTGTCGGTGTCGGTGTCGGTGTCGGCCGACGAGTGACCGGGGCGCTGCTTGCGGGGCAGTACGCGGTGGCCGGCGAACCCGAGCAGCGCCGGCAGCAGGGTGAGCGCGACCAGGACGGCGACGGCGACCGTACCCGCGGCGGCCAGGCCCATCACGCTCAGGAAGGGGATGCTGACGACGGTCAGCCCCGCCAGGGCGATGACGACGGTGGCGCCCGCGAAGACCACGGCCGAACCGGCGGTCCCGACCGCGCGGCCGGCCGCCTCTTCGGCGTCCATGCCTTCGGTCAGATACTGCCGGTGCCGGGAGGTGATGAACAGCGAGTAGTCGATACCGACGGCGAGACCCAGCATGAGCGCCAGGATCGGGGCGGTGCTGGTGAGTTCGACCACGCTGCTCACGGCGAACAGCCCGGCCATCCCCGCCGCGACGCCGACGAGCGCGTTCAGCAGCGTCATGCCGGCGGCCACCATGGAGCCGAAGGTGACGACGAGGACGCCCGCGGCGATCAGGACGCCGATCGCCTCGGTGGAGCCCACCTCGACCTCGGCGCTGAGGACTTCACCACCGTGCTCGACCCGCGGGCCGTCCTCGCCCTGGGAGGCGCCGACCTTCTCGTACGCCGAGCGCTGCGCGTCGGTCACCTCGTCCTTGGGGGCGTCGAACTGGACCTGGACGAGGGCGTATCGGCCGTCCTTGGAGACGGTGCCGGCCTGGAACGGGTCCACAGCGCCGACCACACCGGGCACGGCGGCGGCGTCCCGCACCACGGGGGCGACCGCGGCCCTGTCGAGCTTGCCGCCCTCGGGCGCGGCTATGACGATCGTGCCGGTCGTGCCGCTGGCCTGCGGGAACTGCTCCTTGAGTGAGTCCAGTGCGCGCTGGGACTCGGTGCCGGGGATGGTGAATTTGTCGCTCGTGGGTCCCATGAGGGTGGCGGCGGCTCCGCCGAGCAGGACGAGCAGGAGCAGCCATACGGCGACGACGCGCTTTCGCCGGCGGAAGGAGAACCGGCCGAGCCGGTACAGGAGGGAAGCCATGGCGGAGGTTTCTCTTCTCGGTGGTCGGCGGGGGCCGGGGTTGGTTGGGTGACGGGCGTGCTCAGCCGCTGGACGGGTCGGGGTCCGGGCCGGGCTCGGGCTCGGGCTCGGGGTCCGGGCCGGGCTGGGGGGTCGGGTCGGGGTCGGGCTGGGGTTCCGGGTCAGGGTCGGGGGTCAACTCCGGGTCGGGCTCGGGTCGTAGGGTGCGCAGCGCGCCGCGGATCAGCTCGGCGCGCAACTGCTCGTCCGGTACGGCGATGTCGCTGGCGCCGGAGACGAAGACGGCTCCGAGGACCATGTGGGCCGCGACCACGTCCCGCGCCTCGGCGGACCGGCCGGCGAGTGCGCTCAGCAGGCCGTCGACGATGGCGGGGATGCTGCCGAGCGCCGGGTGCGTGGTCATGCCGGGGATGTCGGCGAAGAGGATCTTGACCTCGCGCCGGAAACGCATCGCGAGATCGACGTAACCGGTGACGGCCGCCTCCGCCGCCTCCTGCCCGTCGAGGGGGACGAGCCGGGCGTGGAGCGCGGCGAGTCCCTCGCCGGCGGGGGTCAGCAGCTCGGTGAGGATCGCGTCCTTGCTGGTGAAGTGGTAGAGCAGGGACGCCTTCGAGCAGCCGACGGCCGTGGCGATGTCGTGCAGGGACGTGCCTTCGTAGCCGCGCGTCGCGAACAACTGCAATGCCGATTCCAGGATGTGTCCGCGCAGGGCGGAGGCCGGGCGTGCCATGCCCCCACCATAACTGTCCGATCGGTCAGCTATCGCGGGCGGGGTTGTCCGGGAGGCCGGAGTGCCCTTGCGGAAAACCGCAGGGTGCCCGTTGCGGAATCCCGCGGTGAGCCGGGTGGTAATCCGCATACCGCTGACGGCCTGCGCTTTTCTACTGTTGCGGAGAAGCGCGACGCAGGAGACGGAATCCTCTCCTGATCTCCGTCCGATCCCCTTCTGCCGACTCACCGCCTGTTCACTCACCGCCTGTTCACTCACCGCCTATCGCCGGCTTGGAGACAGCACATGGATGTCGTACCGCTCGCCCTCCCTCGGGAACCAGCGGGAGGTGTCGCGGGCTGGGCCGCCGATCTGGTCGACGCGATGGGGGCTCCGGGCGCGGGCCTCGCCATCGCGCTGGAGAATCTCTTCCCGCCGCTGCCGAGCGAGGTCATCCTCCCGCTGACCGGCCTTGCGGCGGGCCGGGGGATCATCAGTCTGGCGTCCGCGCTCTTCTGGACGACGCTCGGTTCGGTGGTGGGCGCGGTGATCCTCTACTGGGTCGGGACGGTCTTCGGCCGCGAGCGGATGCATGCGGTCTGGGCGAAGCTGCCGCTGGTCAAGGACGCCGATCTGGTGCGTACGGAGGAGTGGTTCGCCAAACACGGCACCAAGGCGGTCTTCTTCGGCCGCATGGTGCCGATATTCCGGAGTCTGATCTCCGTGCCCGCCGGGGTCGAGCGCATGCGGCTGCCGGTCTTCATCACCCTGACCACGCTGGGCAGCCTGAGCTGGAACTCGATTCTGGTGCTTGCCGGTTACTGGCTGGGCGACCGGTGGGATCTGGTGGAGACGTACGTCGGAGTGCTCTCGAAGGCTGTTCTCGTGCTGGTCGTGCTCGCCGTCGTCGGGTACGTGGTCGTACGGGTACGGTCCCGCGGCCGGCGCGGGCAGGGCACGATGCGCGGGCAGGGCACGATGCGCGGGCAGGGCACGATGCGCGGGCGCCGCCGTCGCGGCGCCCGGCGGGCCGCGCGAGCAGCGCACCTGAGCCTCAGCCCTCCCAGCTCCAGTCCGAGACCTCCGGCAGGTCCACCCCGTGTTCGCGGATCCAGCTGTGGTGGCGGGTCCGGGTGTCCTCCATGACCTGGCGTACGTCGGCCGCGCGGACGCCGAGCCCCGGCACCCGGTCGATGACGTCCATCACCAGGCGGTAGCGGTCGAGGTCGTTGCGGACGACCATGTCGAAGGGCGTGGTCGTGGTGCCCATCTCCTTGTAGCCGCGCACATGCAGGTTCGGGTCGCCGGTACGGCGGTAGGCGAGACGGTGGATGAGCCACGGGTAGCCGTGGTACGCGAAGATCACCGGCTTGTCCGTGGTGAACAGGTCGTCGTACTCGGCGTCGGCCATCCCGTGCGGATGCTCCTCGCGCGGCATCAGCCGGGTCATGTCGACGACGTTGACCACACGGACCGCCAGCTCCGGCAGGTGCCTGCGCAACAGGCCCGCCGCGGCGATGACCTCCTGGGTCGGTACGTCCCCCGCGCAGGCCAGGACGGCGTCCGGCTCCCGGGTCCCGTCCTCCGTACCGGCCCACTTCCACAGCCCCGCGCCACGGGCGCAGTGCGCGCGTGCCTCGTCCATGGTCAGCCAGTCGAAGGTGGGCTGCTTGCCGGCGACGACGACGTTCACGTAGTCCCGGCTGTGCAGGACGTGCTCGGCGACCGAGAGCAGGGTGTTGGTGTCCGGCGGCAGGTAGACCCGTACGACCTCGGGGCTCTTGTTGAGTACGTGGTCGACGAAGCCGGGGTCCTGGTGGGAGAAGCCGTTGTGGTCCTGGCGCCAGACGTGCGAGGTGAGCAGGTAGTTGAGGGAGGCGATCGGCCGGCGCCACGGCAGGGAGCGGGACACCTTCAGCCACTTGATGTGCTGGTTGACCATCGAGTCCACGATGTGCACGAAGGCCTCGTAGCAGGAGAACAGTCCATGACGGCCCGTCAGAAGATAGCCCTCCAGCCAGCCCTGGCACAGGTGCTCGGAGAGGACTTCCATCACCCGGCCGTCGCGCGCCAGATGTTCGTCGGTGGGCAGGATGCGTGCCTGCCAGGCATTGCCGGTGGCGTCGAAGAGGGCTTCCAGACGGTTGGAGGCGGTCTCGTCCGGGCCGACGACCCGGAAGTCCCTGCGGCCGGCGGTGTCGGCCATGATCCGGGCCAGCAGCCCGCCGAGGACGCGGGTGGGTTCGTGCAGAGCCACGCCGGGCTTGTCGACCTGGACGGCGAAGTCGTCCAGCGGCGGGACCGGCAGATCGCGGACGAGCAGGCCGCCGTTGGCGTGCGGGGTGGCGCCGAGGCGGCGGGTGCCGGCCGGGACGCGGGACAGGACCTGCGCGGAGGGGCGGCCGTCGCGGTCGAAGAGTTCGCCGGGGCGGTACGAACGCAGCCACGCCTCCAACTGGGCGAGGGGGTCCGGGTTCTCCCGTACCGCCGGGAGCGGGACCTGGTGGGACCGCCACGTCGCTTCGACCGGCGCTCCGTCGACCTCGGCGGGACCGGTCCAGCCTTTGGGCGTGCGCAGCACGATCATGGGCCAGGCCGCCCGCTCGGGCGCGGTTCCGCCCCGGGAGGTTCCGTCCCGGGAGGTTCCGTCCCGGGCGTCCCGCTGGATCTCGGCGATGCGGTCGGCCGCTCGGTCGAGGGCCGTCGCCAGGGCGCGGTGGACCTCGGAGGGGTCGCTGCCCGCCACGTACAGCGGCTCGTGGCCGTATCCGCGCAGCAGAGCGTCCAGTTCGTCGTCGGGGATGCGGGCGAGGACGGTGGGGTTGGCGATCTTGTAGCCGTTGAGGTGCAGGATCGGCAGCACGGCGCCGTCGTGGACCGGGTCGAGGAACTTGTTGGCGTGCCACGACCCGGCCAGCGGCCCGGTCTCGGCCTCGCCGTCGCCGATCACGCAGGCGACGAGCAGGTCGGGGTTGTCGAGGGCGGCGCCGTAGGCGTGCGCGAGGGAGTAGCCGAGTTCGCCGCCCTCGTGGATGGAGCCGGGCGTCTCCGGGGCGACATGGCTCGGGACTCCGCCGGGGAAGGAGAACTGCCGGAAGAGCCGGTTCATGCCGGCCGCGTCGCGGGTCACGTCGGGATACGTCTCGGTGTACGTGCCCTCCAGCCAGGAGTTGGCGAGCACGGCCGGTCCGCCGTGTCCGGGACCCCAGACGCAGAGCATGGACCGGTCCCGGTTCTTGATGAGCCGGTTGAGGTGGGTGTGGACGAGGTTGAGTCCCGGCGAGGTGCCCCAGTGGCCCAGAAGCCGTGGCTTGATGTGCTCGGGGCGCAGGGGCTCGGTGAGGAGCGCGTTGTCCATCAGATAGATCTGGCCGACGGCGAGATAGTTCGCCGCGCGCCAGTGCGCGTCGAGTGCGGTCAGTTCTTCGTCGGTCAGGACGGTGTGGCGCTCCGCACCCGACGTGTCCTTCCTGTCCTTCGTCTTCGGCGTCCGCTTCTCCTGCCGCATGGGGCGTCTCCGTCACGTCGTCACTTTTTGTGGTCGTCCGTTGCTCCCGGTCACCGTCGCACAGCGGGGGTGGGGCGGTGGCTGAGGCTGACCGGCCCTGTCGGGGGATGTTCGGTTCCTCGCCCTCGTACCCGGGAGCCGCGCCGTCACGCGGGGGCGGTCACCGGCGGGCGAGCGGTGAGGGGTTGAGTAGGGGACGCATTGAGTGGTGAGGGGTTGAGGCGGGCGAAGCCCTCCTGGCGTTCGTACGGGAAGTAGGGATACGGCGCCACCTTCGCGCTCGCCGCGTCGAGCCGGGCCACCTGCTCGGGCGCCAGCTCCCACCCGACGGCGCCGATGTTCTGGAGCAGTTGCGCCTCGTTGCGGGCGCCGATGATGACGGAGGAGACCGTCGGGCGCCGTAGCAGCCAGTTGATGGCCACCTGGGGAACGGTCTTGCCGGTCTCCTCCGCGATCCTGTCGAGGGCGTCGACCACGCGGAAGAGATGGTCGTCGTCCACGGGCGGCCCGAAGTCGGCGGTCCGGTGCAGACGGCTGCCCTCGGGCAGCGGTCGGCCACGACGCAGCTTGCCGGTGAGCCGCCCCCACCCCAGCGGGCTCCAGACCATCGCGCCGACCCCCTGGTCGAGACCGAGGGGCAGCAGTTCCCACTCGTAGTCGCGGCCGACGAGGGAGTAGTAGACCTGGTGCGCGACATAGCGCGGGTAACCGTGCCGTTCGGCGGTGGCCAGCGACTTCATCAGCTGCCAGCCGGAGAAGTTGGAGACGCCGACGTAACGGATCTTCCCGGACCGTACGAGCTGGTCGAGCGCCGACAGCACCTCGTCGACCGGCGTCCCGGCGTCGAACGCGTGCATCTGGAAAAGGTCGATGTGGTCGGTGCCGAGCCGGCGCAGCGCGTCCTCCGTCGCCCGGATCAGCCGCGAGCGCGAGGAGCCCGCGTCCCCCGGCCCGTCGCCCATCGGCAGGCTCGTCTTGGTCGACAGCAGCACCTCGTCGCGGCGCCCCTTGATCGCCTGGCCGAGGACTTCCTCGGACGCGCCCGCCGAGTACACGTCCGCCGTGTCGAACATCGAGATGCCCGCGTCCAGGCAGATGTCCACGAGCCGGCGCGCCTCCTGCGCGTCGGTGTTGCCCCAGGCACCGAAGAGCGGCCCCTGACCGCCGAACGTGCCTGCTCCGAAGCTGAGAGCCGGGACCTTGAGCCCGGACGCGCCCAACTGCCTGTACTCCATGATCGACCCCTCCATGAGACCTTGAGCCTTAACGGGACATCCGTCCCTTTAAGATGGCCTCAACGTAACAGAGAAGCACCACTAATGAAACTGGAGTCCCGTTATGAGTGAGCGGCATGCCCATGAGAGCTGAAGAGAAGGACGATGCCCCTGACGATCCCGGGACCGTCCGTCCCGGAGGCCGTACAGCTCGGGTGCGGGCGGCGGTGCTCCGCACCGCCGGGGACGCCCTCGCCGAACACGGCTTCGCCCGTCTCGACCTCGCCGACATCGCGCGGCGCGCGGACGTCGGCAAGTCGACGGTGTACCGCCGCTGGGGGACGGTGGCCGGCCTCGTCGCTGACCTGCTGAGCGACATGGCCGAGCAGTCGCTGCCGCGTACCGAGACCGGTTCGCTGCTCGGCGACCTGCGGGCCAACGCCGAACTCGTACGCGGCACGCTGGCCGACCCGCGCCAGGGTGCGCTGTTCAAGGCGGTGATCGCGGCGGCGACGACGGACGCGAGGACGGCCGAGGCGCTGCACCGCTTCTACGAGATCCGGGTCGCCGAGTGGGCGCCGTGCGTGGAACAGGCGGTGCGGCGGGGCGAGTTGCCGGAGGGGACGGACCCGTACGAGGTGATCCGGGCGGTCTCGGCCCCGCTGTACTACCGCCTGCTGACCAGCGACGCGCCCCTGGACGAGGCGGCGGGGTCGCGTGCGGCGGAGGCGGCTGCGGCGGCGGCGAGGGCGGGCGTCTACGCGTAGGGGGGCGGGCGTAGGAGCGTGAGGGGGTGGGCGTCGGGGCGTGACGGGGGCGTGCAGGGTGGGGGGTGCGGGCGGGCGCATCCGTAACCGGCGAATTCGTAACCGGCGCATGCGTAACCGCACCCCCGCCCGATCACGCGGCGGCCGATCTGTACGGTCTCTCCTGAGGCGGCAGCAACCAGGCGTCAACAGGAGGTACGTGTCGTGATCGGCATCTCGGACATCGAAGCGGCGGCGCGACTGATCGCCGGACACGTCGTACGTACGCCGACCGTCGCAAGCCCCGGACTGTCGGCCCTGCTCGGGGTACCCGTCACCGCGAAGCTGGAGCTTTTGCAGCGCACGGGCTCCTTCAAGGCGCGCGGCGCGACGGCGAAGCTGCTGTCGCTGAGCGAGGCCGACCGCGCGGCCGGGGTGGTGGCGGTGAGCGGCGGCAACCACGCCATCTCCGTCGCGGTCATGGCCGACGCGCTGGGTGTGAAGGCCACCGTCGTCATGCCGAAGTCCGCGCCCACGCGCGCCGTCGAGATCGCGGAGGCGGCCGGGGCGACAGTGCGGCTGACGGACACGATGGACGGCGCTTTCGCGCTCATGTCGCAGCTCCAGACCGACGGACTGAGCCTGGTCCACCCCTTCGACGACCCGGTGGTCGTGGCGGGCCAGGGCACCGTCGGCCTCGAATTCGCCGATGATGCCCCGAGCTCGACCGGGGGCGCGGAGGGGGAGGGCCTGACCGACGTGCTCGTCAGCATCGGCGGCGGCGCGCTGATCTCCGGCGTCGCGGCGGCTCTGCACGCGCGTATGCCCGGCGTACGGATCTGGGGCGTCGAGACCGAAGGCGCGCAGGCCATGTCGGACGCTCTGGCCGCGAAGGGCCCGAGGCCGGTGCGGCTGTCGTCGATCGTCTCCACGCTCAGCGCCCCCACTGTCTCGCAGCTCACTTACGATCATGTGTCGGCCCTGGTCAGCGACGTACTCGTGGTCTCGGACGCCGAAGCCGTCCAGGGCACCCTCGACCTCGCGAACCACGCGAAGGTCTGGGCCGAGCCGGCCGCCGGCTGTCTCCTCCCGGCCGCCCGCCTCGTACGGGAACGGGTCGACGGCGATGTGCGCCTGGGCCTGGTCGTGTGCGGCGGCAACGCGACCACGACGGACGTCATCTCCTGGGCGGAACGCTTCAACCTCCGCTGAGCGAGGCCCCCTTGGGCCCCCACCCCGTCCACGGGTGGGGGTTCTTTGCGTATCCGTATGTCGGCGCACCCGGATAGGCGGGCGGCGCGGGCGCACGTACTTTGCTGGCGATCCCCCCATGTACGGGCCCCACCCCACGGGCCTGGTGCGCAACTCCCCCCACAAGGAGATATGTCATGCTCTCGTCAATCCGAAGAATCGCTGGGGCATCAGCCGTAGCGGCCGCCCTTCTCTTCGCGCTCCCCATGTCGGCCAACGCCGTCGAGAACACTGACACCGCCCGTCCCGCCGCCGTGACGCAGGCCGCCCAGGCCTCCGTCGCCGACCCCACCCCCTCCCCCCGCTTCGAGACCGGCGACATCTCGAACCTCCCGCCGGTGAGCGCCGACAAGCGGGACGTCCGGGTACCGGCGTGGAGCTACCACATCACCTCGTCCTGCGGCGGCCGCGAAGGCGCGATACGCCAGGGCGCCAACTACTGGGGCAGCGCGACCGAGACGGCCTCCAGCGGCACACCGGTCTCCTGTGTCGGCGGCTACGTCCAGGGCTGCGGCGGCGGCAACGTCGTGGGCTGCAACTGGGGCGCGGGCCAGCGCATCGAACTCTCCACCCTGGTAGGCGACTTCGCGCTCCTGGCCGCCCACGAATTCGGCCACAACTGGTACGGCCACTCGGGCACGGGCTGCGCGAGCTGGGCAAGCCAGGCGGACGTGATGCGCACGACGATGTGCAGCTGACGACCTGAACCGCCACAAACGGAGCGAGCGGGCCGACCAAGCACCACGGTCGGCCCGCTTTCCGTTGGGGGGGGCGCGCCGCCGGGAGGCCGGGGGCCGGGCGGGCCGCCGGGAGGCCGGGAGGCCGGGGGGCCGGGGGGCCGGGCGGGCGACCCTGACCGGCCGATGGCGGGTCGTCCCCTGGCCGACCAACGGTCCTGGCCGGTCGATGGCCGGTCGTCCCCTGACTGGCCATCACCGTCCCGGCCGCGCGTTCCCGACGGACCCGTCCTGGCCGGTTGCCCCTGACGGACCGGCCCCTACCCGGTCCGTCTCTCGTCGCGCCCGCCACCACCGCCCGGGGCGCCGGGGCCCTAACAACCCTCTGGCCAGCCTTCGCGGACCTGGCCGGTCCGTCCCGGCCGCTCGGCCCCACCGGCCGGTCCGTCCCTCGGGGCCCCCCGGGGCGCCGGGGCGCGGACAGCTCGCACGGGTGTTCGTGGCTGGCGGCACCGCCTCAGGTGCCGCCGCCCGCGCCCGCGGCTTCGCCGTTGCCGTACGTCGGGCGGACCCGCGAGACCTCGTTCGCCAAGCCCTGCCGACTCGCGATGCCGAGCTTGCGCATCGCCCGTGCCACGTGCTGTTCCACCGTGCGCGGTGAGAGATACAGCGTGGCCGCGATCTCGCGGTTCGTGAGCCCGGTCGCCGCCAGTTCCGCGACCTCACCCTCCCGCGGGGACATGCGCTCCGCGTACGCGGGCCGACCGGGAGGCCGCCGTGACCCGGCAGGGCGGTAGGCGCGCAGCGTCGCCCGTACGCGCGCCGCGTCCCAGACCGCGCCGAGGTCAGTCAACTCCGCTACGCAGCAAGAGAGTTCGTCGACCGCCTCCTCCGCCTCCTCTCCGCCCCGCAGGAGCGCGCAACGGCCCGCGCCCTCCGCCATCAGCGCACGCGCGTACGGGTGCGGCAGTCCGGCGTACGCCGCGCCCGCCTGGCGAAAACGCCCCCGCGCCTCCGCCAACTCGCCGTCCGCCTCCGCCAGCACCGCCCCGCACCAGAGCAGGGCCGCGGTCGCCGACGGGGCGTCCCGCCCGGTCAGACCGGCCGCGAACTCCGCCACCACCCGCTGCGCCGACTGCCGCTGCCCCGCCCGGGTATGGGCCTCCACCACCCAGGGAGCCAGTTCGGCGGCCCACACCCAGACGCCTTTTCTGCCGAGCCACGCCCAGGCCGATGTCGCGGCTTCGGCGGCGGACTCCACGTCCTGCCGGGCCAGCAGGAGCCGGATGTGGGCACCGGCCGCCGTGGCCGCCACCGGGGCCTCGCAGGTCTCGCACGATGTGTCCGGCGGGTCCGGCAGGTCCGGCGGGTCCGGCAGGTCCGGCAGGTCCGGCGGGTCTCCTCGGGGGAGCCAGTCCCGTACCGCCGCCCAGTCCCCCTTCGCCAGCGCCAGCAGGGCCAGCACCACCCGGGCATCACTCGCGCTGCCGTCCTCGGCCACCAGGCCCGTGCACCGTTCGGCCAGGCCCTCCCAACGGCCGGTCAGCCAGTCGCGGAACAGCGCCGTACCGCGTCCCACCCGCTCCAGGAACGGCGCCCCGCTCCGCGCCGCCAGTTCGATGCCCTCCGTCAGCAGCTCGTCCGCGCGGCGGTAGTGGCCCAGATACACCGCGCCGTTCGCCGTGTTGCACAGGCCCCGCGCCACCTGCTGACGGGAGGCACGGTCCATGCCGTCACGGGGCAGCCGCTCAACCAGCCGCCAGGCTTCCGGGTCGCCGGTGTTCATCAGCACCGTCGCCCGGCAGGCGGCCGTCGCCGTGCGCGCCGCGCGGTCCCCGGACACCTCGGCCGCCGCCTCCGCGCGCTCCAGCCAGGCCACGTTCTCGGCGAGGGAGGCGCCGGGGAAGAACGGGTTCGCCAACGCCGCCATCGCCAGCGCGGCAAGAGCCGGCCGTCCGGCCTCGGCCAACTCGTCCGCCGCCCGGCGCAGTTCCCGGCGCCCCTCCTCGAAGCGCCTCTTGCGGTTGTGCAGGAGCAGGCCCAGTTCGAGCCGTATCTCGCCACGGTCGGCGGCGGGCAGCGCCGGGTCCTCGACGATCCCGCGCAGGACACGCGCCGTCCCGTCCGACCGGCGCCCGAGCACCGCGCCACGGGCGAGTGTCAGCGCCAACCGCCCCCGCTTGTCCGGCGGGAGGCCGCCCACATCCAGCGCCTCTTCCAGCAGCGTGACCGCCGCCTCGTCCTCGTTGACGAGGTGCTCCGCGGCCCGCAGCCAGTCCTCGGTACGGCCGCCGCCGCGCCAGTGGCGTGCGATACGGGCCCACGGCACGGGCTCCCGCGCGGCCAGCATCGCCGCCGCCCGGTCGTGCAGCCGCTCCCGCACCGGGCCCGGCAACTCCGCGTACACCGCCGACGCCGCCAGCGGTACGGCGAATCCGTACCGCCCCTCACTCGTCTCCCGCAGCGCCGCCCCCTCCAGCGCCGCGATCAGCGCCGTACAGTCTGCGTCCCCGCCGAAGCCCGCGACCGCCGCCAGGTCCTCGGCACCCGCCGGCTCGTCCAGCACCGCCGCCGCCCAGACAATCGGGCGGTACGGCTCCGGCAGCGACTGCGAGGCGAGCCAGTCCTCAAGGTCGTCCGCGGACAGGATCGCGCGGCCCTCGCGACCCGGCCCCCGCACCGCCGCCGCGATATCCGGCGGCCCCACATACCCGTAACTCCGCCCCCGTTCATCCACGTCCGTCAACCCACGTCCCCCTGTCACCCGGCAACCCGCTCCCTTTCCCCACTGCCGCACTCCCCCGTCGAACAGCAACCCCCACGGTCGGCCAACGGTGGGGCACCCGGCCGCAAGGCGCAGATGTGCGCGAATTCCTGGAACTCGTACGGGCGAATCCCGTTCCACTTTCTGCCCAAGACTCGTCCACAGATGATTTCGTGGCGAGTTCTGGTCGTTGGTAGGAGCAGTGAAGCGGAAATGCTCCTGCTCGCTCGCGTCCGGATCCGGTGTGCCGCCACTGCGGGACGTTCAGGGCCATTTGCCGGACGGCGACACCCCCACCTCAGTCCTTGGAGCCACCCTGTGCCTGCGCCCACCGACGCGATCACCACCTCACGCACCCCCACCTCCGACGCCGCCCTCACCTTCCCGCCCCAGCTCACCGGCGGAGGGGCCGGCGACGGAAAGACCGACGACGCCGAGCAGCACACGGAGACGGAGATCGTCGAACACGACCTGACCTTCGGCGGGTTCCGCTACACCTGCCGCATCGCCCGCCAGGGCCGCCTCGACACCGAACCCATCGTCATCCTGGGAGGGTCCTCCCAGGACCGCCACTCGTGGCAACGGCACGAGAAGTGGCTCACCCCCCTCAGCTCCGTCATCACCGTCGATCTGCCCGGTTACGGGACCGCCGACTTCCTGCCCGCGAAGTACGGCGTCGACTTCCTCGCCGCCGCGGTACGCCATGTCGTCCAGGAACTCCGCATCCCCCGCCTCAATCTCGTGGCCGCCTGCTACGGCGGAGCCATCGGCGTCCGGTTCGCCCAGCACTATCCCCACCTCCTCGAACGGTTGATGCTCGTCGGGATGACCACCGTCATTCCGGCCGACTACGCGATGGCCATGGAGCGTTGGGACGTCATGATCCGACGTGGTGAGACCGAGCCCATCGCCCGTGAGCTCGCCGACCGGTTCATGTCGCCTTCCGGCACCGGGCACGTACGCAAGAAGGCCGCCGTCGCCCGACTCGTCTACCAGCAGATCGCGGCGCAGAATCCCGAACAGTTGCGTATGTCCGCGGAGCACAACTCCCGGCTGATGCGCCACGAGTGGTACCGCCCCGAACCGACCCCGGCCGTTCCCAGCCTGGTCGTCACCGGTGAGCACGACACCCTGACGACACCCGCCATGGGCCGCGCGATGGCCGCCTGCCTGCCGTCGGCCCGGTTCATGACCATCGAGGAGACGGACCACCTCGCCCCGGTGGAACGGATCGCCGACTTCGCCGACCTCATGGCTCGCTTCTGCACCGACCGTCCGCTGGAGGGCCTGCCCTACGCCACCGAGCCAGAGGTATTCGGCGCTCCCCAGCCGGCCTGACCGGCCGTCGGCCCGGCTCCACGACGCCCCGGCCGCTTCCCGGTCCGCTCCTTCCGCCCATGTCCCTCACCCCTCCTGTCCGCCGACGCCCGGCACGATCAGACCCGATTCGTACGCCGCGACCACCGCCTGTGTGCGGTCACGCAGGCCGAGTTTGTTGAGCACGCGGCTGACGTGCGACTTGACCGTCTCCTCGCTGACGAACAGCCTGGCCGCGATCTCCGGGTTGGACAGGCCCTCGGCGATCAGCCGCAGCACCTCCGTCTCGCGCGGGGTGAGCGCGGCGAGCGGCGGCGCCGGCGCTGCGGCCTTCTTTCGGCGCTGCCTGGCGAACTCGCGGATGAGACGACGAGTGATCGCCGGCGCGAGCAGCGCATCCCCGGCGGCGACCACCCGCACCGCGTCGAACAGCCGCTCGGCGGCGACATCCTTGAGGAGGAAGCCGCTGGCGCCCGCGCCAAGGGCGTCGTAGACGTGCTCGTCCAGGTCGAAGGTGGTCAGGATGATGATGCGCGGACCCGCACCCTCCCCTGCCTCGGCCACGATTCGCCCGGTTGCCTCGATGCCGTCCATGACCGGCATCCTGACGTCCATGAGCACGACATCGGGGCGCTGTTCGCGGCAGACCCGCACCCCCTCGGCCCCGTCGCAGGCGGTGCCGGACACCGTGAAGTCGCTCTGTGTGGTGAGCAGTCCGGCGAAGCCGGCCCGCACCAGCTCGTGATCGTCCACGATGACGATGCGCGTACTCATCGGACGGCCTCCGGCACCGGGAGCGGCAGCCTCGCCTCCACCAGGAAGCCGCCACCGGGCGCCGGGCCCGCGCGGAGCTCGCCCCCGACCGCGGCGACGCGCTCGCGCATGCCCAACAGCCCGTGCCCCGGGGACCGGCCTCCCGTTCCCGGCGCCGGTCCCGGGCCGTTGTCCCTGATACGCACTTCGAGCACCTCCGGGTAGTAGCGCAGTTCGACATCGACGGCAGCCCCTGGAGCGTGCCGACGGGCGTTGGTGAGGGCTTCCTGGACTATGCGGTACGTGGTGAGCTCGATGCCCGGGTCGAGCGTCGCCACCGGCCCGCTGACGATCAGCCGCGTGGCGGCGCCGGTCGCCTCACGCGCCTCGTCCAGCAGCTCGTTGAGCTGCGTGAGACCGGGCTGCGGTCTTCGGGTGACGGGCGGGGTGCCCGCGTCCTCACGGAGCACGCCGAGCAGCCGCCGCATCTCGGTCAGCGCGGCTCGGGCCGTGTCACCTATGTCCAGCAACCGCTTCGCCCCGGCCTCGGGCATACCGGGGGTGGTCAGCCGGGCCGTCTCCGCCTGCACGGAGATCATCGAGATGTGGTGCGCGACGACGTCGTGCAATTCGCGGGCGATGCGAGCCCGTTCGCCACGCGCCACATGCTCGTGCAGCGTGTCGGCCATGGCTCTCTCGGTCGCGTCGCGCGCCACCTCCTCGGCGCGCGCACGACGACCCGTACCGTCCGCGACGGCCGCTGCCGCGAGCACGGCCGTCACCACCCCGTACACCCGTATCCCGTTGATCTGCGGGCCCACGAGGGCGGTCGCGATATAGGGGAGCACCAGCAGCACCGCGAGGCGGCGGGAACCGCGACCGGCGAGCCAGCGCAGGGCGAGCAGCTGCGCGACGAGCCCGGCGACGGTCAGCACGTGGAAACTCACGAGCGACACCACACCCGCGACCGTGAGGCAGACGGTGGCCGCGGTGGCCAGCGGCATGCGCAGCAAGCCGACCGGTGTCGTGGTGCTGATGGCGAGCGTGAGCGCGAACGGGAGATCGGTGTCGATACTTCCCCCGCGCACCACGGTCTCCCCGCACGCGAGCAGCGCGAGCACCGCCCCGACCGCCGCCTGCCGGTCGGGCGAGTCGGCGGTCCGCTTCGCCACGCGCTTGATTTCTTCGCTCACGTCGACCATTGTCCCGGCGCCAAGACCAGTTGGCGTCCCCCTGACCAGCCCTCTTGGCATCCCCCACGCGAGCGATAACGGCGGCGGTTCCTCCCCCGTGCCAGGGGTGCGGAAGTGCGCTCTGACGCGTGACGACCCGGGGCACCCCCGCTCCCTAGCCTTTCGAGCATGCAGGCAACCATCGAAATTCAGGAGCTGCGCAAGCAGTTCGGGCAGACGGTCGCGGTCGACGATCTGTCCTTCACCGTCCGGCCGGGTCAGGTCACCGGCTTCGTCGGACCCAATGGCGCGGGGAAGTCCACGACCATGCGTATGCTCTTGGGCCTCGACGCGCCCGATTCCGGGCAGGCGTTGATCGGCGGGCGGCGGTACGCGACGCTGCGTCGGCCGCTGACCGAGGTGGGGGCGCTGCTGGACGCGGCAGCCGTGCACCCGAGTCGGCGCGGCCGGGACCATCTGCTGTGGCTCGCGCACTCGCACGGATTTCCGGCCTCCCGCGTCGACGAGTTGCTGGAGCGGGTGGGGCTCGCGTCGGCGGGCCGGCGCCGGGCGGGGAATTACTCACTGGGCATGCGGCAGCGGCTCGGCATAGCGGCCGCACTGCTCGGCGATCCCCCGGTGCTGGTGCTGGACGAGCCGGTCAACGGTCTTGATCCGGAAGGGATCCGGTGGATCCGTGGCTTTCTGCGCGGGCTCGCGCGCGAGGGACGCGCGGTGCTGGTGTCCAGTCATCTGATGAGCGAGCTGGAGGACTCCGCCGACCATCTCGTGGTCGTCGGGCGGGGTCGGCTCATCGCCGACACCTCCGTCGCCGAGCTGCTGGCGGCCGCTTCGGGAGAACGGGTCTCGTTGCGTACGTCGGCGCGTACGGAAGCCATGAGGTTGCTGGCCCGCGAGGGGGCGACGGTGGCGGCGGACGGGCCGCAGTCGCTCACCGTCAGCGGTCTGGCGACGGAGCGGATCGTCGCACTGCTGACCACGGAAGGGGTGCCGTTCTCGGAGATCGGCGCCCACCGGGCCACGCTGGAGGAGGCGTATATGGAACTGACGCGTGACGCGGCGGAGTTCCGCACGGTCGAGGCAGGCGCGGACACGGCATCGGGCGCCGCACCGGCCGCGGCCACGGCGAACGAAGCGGAGGGGACGCGCTCATGACCACTCCCACCACCGTCACCCCTTACCGCTCCGGACTCCCGCCCGCGCGTGACGGGTTCCCCCAGTTGCTGCACGCCGAGTGGACCAAGTTGCGGACCGTGCGCCGGTGGAGTTTGACGCTGCTCGCCTGCGTGGTGATCACGGTGCTGGTCTCACTGCTCTCGGCCTTCAGCGGCAGCAGCAGCGTCTCCGGAGACCGCACTCCGCCCCCGGTGGGGCCGCACGGAGGCGTCGTCTCCGACAGCTTTCCCTTCGTCCACCAGCCGCTGACCGGCGACGGCAGTATCACCGCCCGGGTGTCCCCACTCAGCGGCCGGGAGGGACGGGCGGCCGAGCCCTGGGCCAAGGCCGGACTGGTGATCAAGGAGAGTACGAAGGCGGGATCGCCCTATGCGGCGGCCATGATCACGCCTGGGCACGGAGTCCGGCTCCAGTCGGGCTTCACCCACGACACCGCCGGCGGCACCGTCGCCCGTGACCGGCCGCACTGGCTGCGGCTGACCCGCTCGGGCGACGAGTTCACCGCGTACGAGTCGGCCGACGGCTCGACGTGGGCGAAGGCCGGCACGACGCGAGTCACCGGGCTGCCGGAGACCGTCCAGGCAGGTCTGTTCGTGGCCACGCCCGAAGAGACCATGGTGCAGAGGCAGTTCGGCTCCACCTCGGTCGGAGGGCGCCCCGCGCGAGTCACCGCGGCCTTCGACCACGTCACGGTGGACGGTGGACAGGGCACCTGGCGCCAGGACACCGTCGGTGGGGGCGCCGGCGGAGGCCTCAAGGGGACACCGGGCAGCGCCACGGAGAAGTCCGGCACCTGGACACTGACGGGCTCGGGCAACGTCGCGCCGTACACGCCGGATGTCGACATCACGCAGCAGTCCCTCGCGGGAGCCCAGATAGGGCTGATTCCGCTGGTGGCGCTGGGCGTCCTGTTCATCACCGCTGAATACCGGCGCGGCATGATCCTCACGACGCTGACGGCCAGCCCGCGCCGGGGCAGGGTGCTGGTCGCGAAGGCCGTCGTCCTGGCCGGAGTCACCTTCGTGGCCGGTCTTGTCGCAGCCATGCTGTCCTTCCTGCTCAGCGAGCCCGAGTTGCGCGACCGTATGCCCAACCCCCTCTTCCATCCCGACGTGGCCCTCACCGACGCTCCCGTGCTGCGCGCCGTTATCGGCACGGCCGTGCTGCTGGCCGCCGTCGCCGTGCTGGCCCTGGCACTGGGCGCGATCCTGCGGAACACGGCCGTGGCCGTGACATTGATGGTGGTCGCGCTCGTCCTGCCGCTCGTCCTTCTCTCGGGGCTGCCGCTCGGCAGCGCGCAATGGGTGATGAGGCTGACCCCGCTCGCCGGCTTCGCCGTGCAGCGGACCCTGCCGGAGTACGAGCACGTGGACGCGGTCTGTCTGCCCGAGAACGGCTGTTATCCGCAAGGCCCCTGGGCAGGGCTCTCGGTGCTGTGCGTCTGGGCGGTCGTGCTTCTCGGAGTGGCGGTCTGGAGACTGCGCAGGAGGGACGCATGAGAGGCGCACTTCACGCGGAGTGGACGAAATTCCGTACGGTGCCGAGCACATGGTGGCTGCTGTTCGCCGTGTCGGCGCTGATGTGGGCGCTGGGTGCGGCGGCCACCGGGACGGTGTCGACGGACCAGTGTCCGTCGCCGGACGAGTGCCACGAGGACACCGTCAAGCTCAGCCTCACCGGGATCTGGCTCGGCCAGGCGGCGGTGGCCGCGTTCGGGGTGCTGGCGATGAGCAGCGAGTACGGGACCGGGACCATCCACGCCACGTTGACCGCGGTGCCGGGCCGGGGTCGTGTTCTCGCCGCCAAGGCGACAGTCGTCACGGGTGCCGCGCTGATCGCGGGGACGGTCGCTGTCCTCGGCTCTCTGCTCGCCGGCCGGCTCATCCTGCCGGGCAACGGCTTCAGCTCGGCGCCGCTCTCCCTCTCCGAGGGGCCGGCCCTGCGTGCCGCTGTGGGCACGGTTCTGTACTTGGGCCTGATAGCCCTGCTCTCGCTGGGCGTGGCCGCGGCCGTCCGGGACACGGCCGGTGCGATCACGACGGTGCTCGGGCTGCTCTACACGCTGCCCGCCCTGGTCGAGTTGGTGGGCGACGAGGAGTGGCAGGAGCGAATACGTGAGTGGGCGCCCGCCTCGGCGGGGCTGGCCGTTCAGGCCACCAAGAACCTGGACAGTCTGCCCATCGGCCCTTGGTCGGGCCTCGCGGTTCTGGGGGCCTGGGCGGGAGCGGGGCTGCTGGCGGGGGCGATGGTGTTCAAACTCCGCGACGCGTGACTCAGTCGTCGGCGGCGGGCGAGGCGGGCATGACGGTTGGCAGCAACACTTTCGATGCGGTGGCACATACCGAGAAGGGCACCTGAGCTGCTACGACACCCGATCCAGGCAGCCAGATGAGCCAACACTGCGCCATAAGTGAGCCACTTACCCTTGCTATGGCGCCAATCTGATGCCACTATGGCGTTATGAAGTTCAAGCCGTAGTCGGGCCTCTCCGGCGAGAGGGCCACCGGCCGGGTGCGGTAACTCCGCCCCTGCCGTAGCCACCACCGCACGCCACCCCACGCATCTCACCCCCGTCCCACCAGCGGGGGCTCCAACAGACCGATAAGGACGGGACAGCCATGCCTAGCTTCGACACTCCTGAACCGATCACCGTCAACCTTCAGTTGGACATCGGCACGGTCGAGATCGTCGCCGGCGACCGCGGCGACACCGTCGTGGACGTGCGGCCGAGCAGCACGTCCAGCGCGAGCGACCAGAAGGCCGCCGACGAGACCCAGGTCAGCTACTCGCGGGGGAAGTTGCTGATCAAGGCGCCGAAGCAGCGTTCCTCGTTCCGCAAGGGCGGATCGATCCACGTACAGATCGGGGTGCCCACCGGCTCGGCCGTGCACGGCAAGTCGTCCATGGCGGACCTCAGTTGCGAAGGCCGGATCGGTGAATGCCGGTTCAAGACCCAGCACGGCGACATCCAGATCGACGAGTCCGGCCCCCTCGCGGTGACCACGACGCACGGTGATGTCGTCGTGCGGCGCGCGGTCGGTCGGTCCGAGATCACCGGGTGCGGCAGTGTGCGGATCGGTGAGATCGACGGCCCGGCGGTCATCAACAACACCAACGGCGAGACCAACGCGGCCGACGTCACCGGCAATCTGCGGGTGACTTCCACCAACGGCGCCATCACCGTGGGCCGGGCGCACGCCGACGTCAGGGCCGAGACGGCGGTCGGCTCCATCCGGCTCGACGAGGTCATGCGCGGCACGGTCGAGCTCGAATCCTCAGTCGGCGCACTGGACATCGGCGTCCGCCACGGCACCGCCGCCCTGCTTGAGACACGCACCTTGAGCGGCAGCGTGAACAACAGGCTCGACTCCCTCCGCCCCGCCGAGAACCTCCGGAAGTCCGACGACATCGTCCAGGTGCACGCCGGCACCGGCGTTGGCAACATCACCGTCCGGCGCGTCTGACCTGCGGTCCTGCGGTACGCACGGCGGGCGGCTCGTCGCCGCGTAGGACCAGGCGCTCGCCGGGGTTGACCTCGACCACGATCTCGGCGCGTTCGCCCGGGGAGAGTTCGACGCCGCGGGTGGTGTGCGGGGCCGGGCCCGTTCCAAGGGCCTGCCCGCACCCCGGGCACTGGCTACAGCTCTGCTACGGGTCCGCTACGGGTCCCCGGCTGCTCCCCAACCCCGGCCCCCAGGGCCCTACAGTACGAAGATCGTGCAAGTTGGATGAATCGGGGACTTCATGGCGCTTTTCGGTAACGCACACACCATCAACCCGGCCTCCGCCCAGCAGGACTACGCGCGGCTGCTGGGGCAGGGCGAACAGGTTCATGCCGCCTACCAGTTGATCCGGGACAGCATCCTCTTCACCGACCGGCGGCTGATCCTCGTCGACAAGCAGGGGATAACCGGCAAGAAGACCGAGTACCACTCCATCCCGTACCGGAGCATCACGCACTTCGCCGTGGAGACGGCCGGCACCTTCGATCTCGACGCCGAGCTGAAGATCTGGCTCTCCGGCGCCTCGGTGCCGATCCAGAAGACCTTCACCAAGGGCGTCGACATCTACGAAGTGCAGGCCATCCTCACGCAGTTCGCCGCACGGTAGTAAGCGGCCGAAGACGGCAGGGGGCTCCGTCACCGGGCGGCAGGTGGCTCCTTCGGGGTGATCAGCAGCGTCACGGTGCGATTCCGGGGCGCGTTCGCCTCCGTCGCCGGGAAGGGGCCCCGCCGCTGGTCGGCGCTGACCAGCCGGAAGTCCGTCAGCCGCAGGTCACTGTCCTCCGCCAGATACTGCGCCGCCACCCGAGCACGCTCCAGCGCGACCACGGAGCCACCGCTCGGAGCCCCGCCCGGCACGGCGACCGAGTGGCCCACCACCGTGGTCTCCACCCCGGAACCAGACCCGGACCCGGACTCCGACCCGGACTCCAGGTCGGAAAGCCTGCGGCCGATCTCCGTCAGGGCCGTGGCGCCCTCCCGGCTGATTACGGAGTCGTACGGGAACACCCCCGTACTGAAGACCAGTTGGATGTCGTCGGCATGCCGCCGGATCTCGACACCGGGCATCGCCAGCCTTTTCGCGACCTCGTCGAGCGTGCTGTCGCGACGCTCCGCATCGTCCTTGTTGGAGGATTCGAGTGCCGCCAGGCGCTCCTTGAGCTCGTCGGCACGTCGCGACTCGGCCAGCAGCCGCTCCGACCCCGTGTCCGCCCCGGTCACCGATCCCGAGGCACGGCCGCCGTCCTCGTCGCCACCGTCCGACATCAGCCGGACGGCGCCGCCGACGAGGGCGACTGCCGCCACCGTGGCGGCCAGCGCGGCGGCGATCACCGCGACCCGGCCGGTGTTGACGACCGGGCGGGCGTGGCGGCGTCCGGCGGCGATCTTCGCGAGCGTACGGCGGCCGGCCGCCGCGTCCGGATCGTCGGGCGCGAGCGCCTCCACCCGGGTCCAGCAGGCGTCCGCCTCGGTCAGCTCACCGAGTTGTGCATGCACCTTGGCCCGCAGGTTGAGGGCGGCCACCACGGTCGCCCGCTCAGCCCTCGAATCACCGCCGGCGCCCGTCTTCGCGAAGCTGACCCGCGCCGTGTCCAGGTGGCCGCCCGTGTCCAGCTCGTCCAGCAGTCGCGCCGCCTGGTCGAGGTCGCCCGCGCGTGCCGCCGAGTGCGCCCGGTTCACGGTCAGTTGAAGGCTCAGAGCCCGCGCGTGCGCCGAACCAGCCCCGGCCACCCCGGCCACCCCGGGCGCCCCACCACTCGTACCACTCACACCACTCATGTCGCTCACGCCCTGCCCAGCCAGACGACCTTGTCCTGCTCATCCTTCGGAAGCAGCCGGTAGAGCCGCTGGTTCACCGCGTCCAGACCCTGCCGGTCGTTCGCCGCGATGGCCCGATGCCCTTCCTGGATGAGCGGCCCCGCCTGCCCGGACGCCCGCAGCATCTCCTGAAGCGTGTAGAAGAGCTTCACCGACCAGTCGGGGCTTCGCCGCTCCAGTTCGAACAGCAGCGACCCCGTCCGGTCGATGAGCCCGCGAACGGCCACCGAGTCCTGTGCGTTGATCGCCTCGTCCGCCCGGCTCTGGATCGCGGCCAGCTCCTGCCGGTCCGCCGTCTCGCCGTGCTGACGCACGAGTTCCTCGGCCTCGGCGAGCGCCGACCGCAGGTCCCGTACGAGACCGGGCAGCCCCACCGCGTCCGCGATGTCGTCCAACTCCGCCTGGAGATCGCGCAGTCGCTCCTCCGCCGTGGCCGCGGCGCCGTTGTCCACGGCCGAGGCGTCCACCTGCTCGCGGGCCGTGCTGACGGACCGCTCCTCGTCCAGCTTGGCCAGCCGTCGCTCGGCGTCGGCCGAGCCCGCGTCCGACACGAATCCGCGCAGCGCCGCCAGCCGCCCCTCGGCCTCGTCAAGGATGTCGCGCAGCTCCTCGGGATCCTTGGCCCGGATGTCGTCCAGGTTGATCTCGGCCTCGAACTGCGCCTGCACCAGCGGTACATCGGCGACCACCGTGACCATGCTGGACGCGTCGACCTCGACCGTCACCTCGACCTCGCTGCCCGCCGGCAGGTCGATCCGGATGTCGCGCGGCCGGATCTCCAGCATGCCCACGCCACGGTTTCGGTCGGCCCGGCTGCGTTCGCCCTGGATGACCGGGATCCGGATCGCCGCGTCGGCGTCGGAGCGGTGCAGGGCCGCCGACGTACGGAACACCTCACGCACCGACGTCGGCAGGGTCGCGCCCTTGCGGAGCATCGGCGCGAAGACCTGCTCGGCGAGCTGGATGCCCAGCGAGTGCGCGAGCCGTACGCCACCGAACTCCACGTCCCGGTGGGTGATCGACAGGGTGTTGGAGGTGAGTTCGCACCGAGCCCCCGACGGATCGGTCAGCTCGACGAAGAACTTCGACGTGGTGTGCGGGGTGACGGCCACGTCGGTGATGAAAACGCCCGCCGCGTTCAGCGAGATGGCGCCGGAGTGGAACGGTGGCTGGCCGTCCGGATTGTTCACGGTCACCGTGTAGCCGGTGAAGTCCATCGCCGGCCCTGACCCGGACCCCGATTTCGACACCGAGACCGCCCCCGACCCCGCCTGCGCCCCCGACGAACCGCGCAAGCGTCCGCCGACAGTGGGCTGGAGGTTGGTGACACTGGGCTCGTACGACAGTTCCACGGCGAACTGCCCGGCCGGGACCGGCTCCGACTTCGACCGCGGGATCCGGACCGTGCTGGCGAAGATCGCCGCGCCACGGGCGACGACCGTCGTCGGATCGAGGCTGACGTCGAGTTCGATGCCGAGGCCGTGGCGCGGGTCGGCCAGCCGTTCGCGCAGCCCGGGAGAGAGCGTGACACCGCCGACGAGCAGCAGGCGGTCGATGTCGTCCGGACCGAGAGCCGCTTCGGCGATCGCGTCGCGGCACAGATTGATCGCCCGGACGTAGAACGGCTCGGCGATCGCGTCGAGTTCGCCCCGGGTCAGCGTGTGTTCGAGAGTGAGGGGGTTCCCGTCCGCGTCGTTGAGGTCGATCATCATCTCGACCTGGTCGCGCCGGGAGAGATGGATCTTCGCGTCCTCGGCCGCGCGCTTCAGCTTGGCGAAGTTCCCGCGCCACTGCGGGTTGTCCCTGCGCATGTCCGCGAGCCCGAGCTCGGCGGCAGCGGCGGGTACCAGGAGCCGTTCGATCAACGCCCAGTCGATCAGCTTCCCGCCGAGGAACGGGTCTCCGGCGTGGTTGAGCACCCGCAGATCGCCGTCGCGCTTGCTGACGAGAGCGGCGTCGAAGGTGCCGCCGCCGAAGTCGAACACCATCCAGTACGCGCGGTCGGTGGCGTCCTGGAAGCCGTACGCGAAGGCCGCCGCCGTCGGCTCCTGCACCAGCGGGCACGCGGAGGTGAATCCCGCCAGCTCCGCGGCCTCGATGGTCGCCTTGTTCTGGTTCAGCGCGAAGGCCGCCGGGACGGTGATCACCGCCGACTCGGGCGGGGTGCCGGTGTGGTGCGCGGCGTCGGCGCGCAGCGACCGGAGGACCTCCGCCGACAGTTGCGGCGGGCTGAGGGAGGCGCCCGCGGTGGCGAAGGACTTCCGCGAGTCGGCGAGGCCCATCTCCAGCTTGAACTCGGCCGTGGCATTGGCCGGGTCGTGCTCCACACGGTCCCGCGCCTGGCGGCCGACGTGGACCCTGCCCTCCTTCGGGATCCACACCGCCGAGGGTGTGATGTCCCAGCCGTCGTTGTTCTTGATGACGGAGACGTTGCCGCCCTCGACGACGGCGATGGCGCTGTTGGTCGTACCAAGGTCGATACCGAAGTCGACGGTGTCACGCATGATCGGTCCTCTCGTGGTCCGAGCTGGACGGTGCTTCTGAGACAGAGGCGGAGGCAGGGGCGGAGGTAGGGGCAGGTGTGGGGGCGGATGCGGCAGCGGGCTCGGGGACGGAATCCTCGGGCGCCGGCACGGCGTCAGCGGGTTCAGGCGGCGGCGGCTCCGCCTCGGGCACGGAATCGGGCACGGAATCGGGCACGGACTCGGGCACGGACTCGGGCACGGAATCGGGCACGGAATCGGCTACGGGCGCCGGCGGGCAGCCGACGATCACCTGGCCCATCTGGATCCGACGGCCGTTGAGATAGATCGTCGGCCTGATGGTCTCCAGGACCGTCTCGGCCGTCAGCGAGGGGTCGTCCTGGAAGGTCAGTGCCTCAAGCGACAGACCGGTGTGGAACGCGTCGCCCTCGTGTTCCTGTACGAGCAGGCCCGCCTCGTCCAGCGCCTCGCGGCACGAACGCAGATAGCGGCTGGTCTGCCGCGAGCGCGAAGTCGCCGCCTCGCCCTGGCGGTTGAGCCTGCGCTGGGCGCGCCACAGATTCGTCGCGGCATCGGCCAGCGCCTTGGCGTCCAGGGGATCGCCGGCCGGATCGGCGGACTCCCCGGAACCGCCCGAACCCGCCGGCTCATCTGCGGTTACGGAACCGGCGCCGCCGTCCGGCCCGGACCCCGGCCCGGACCCCGAGTCGGCCCTCGACCCCGACCCCGTATCCGCGGCCTCGGCCGAAGCCGCCACCGCTACCGCTACCGCCACCGACGCGAGCAGCCGTTCCAGCTCCTCGCGCGACGGTTCGTCCCACGGCAGCGGCGCGATACGAAACGCGCGGTGATGCCGGCGCTGCTTCAGGTCAGCCCTGAGCCGGGAGAGCCGCCCGCTCACATCATCACCCCCCGGCGCCACAGCGTGAGCTTGGACAGATGCAGGTCACGCAGGTATGGCGACAAGTTGACGGCCTCCTCCATGAGGTCGGCGGCGCGGTCGAGTTCCCCCGGCGAGCGGGCCAGTGCGAGTGCTTCTTCGGCCAGCCGCCTGGCACGTTCCGTGGGCGGCCTGTTGGTACGTTTGGTGGACGGCTTGGGCGCCCCGGCGGTCGAAGAGACCTCGCCGCCAACGGAGTTGGGGCCCGACGCCCCGTCCCCGCGGCGCGCCGCCTCCGCCGCCTCGGCCGCCGCGCCGGCCATGGACTCCGCGCGCTCGCGCAGAGCGTCCGCGAGGAACTGGGCCGTGGCCGGCCTGTTCTGCGGTTCGATCTCAAGTGTGGCGAGCACGATGCGGTCCAGGTCCGCGTCGACCTCGTCGTTGTAGCTGCTCGGCGGGAGCAGCGACCGGTTGAACCGCCCGAAGGAGAACGACGAGAACTCCTCCCCGCCCCCGTGGAACGGGAAGCGGTTGGTCAGCAGCAGATACGCGATCACGCCGACCGACCACACGTCGCTGGCGCAGGAGTAGCCCTGGTTTCGCATCACTTCGGGTGCCATGAAGGCGTACGTCCCCTGGGCGCTGGCCAGATGCGTGAACGGATCGGCGCGCTTGGCCAGCCCGAAGTCGCTCACCCGCACGCGCATGCCCGAACCGTCGTAGCCGATCAGTACATTGGCCAGGGTCACGTCCCGGTGCACGATCGGCGGGTCCTGGGCGTGCGCGACGGCGAGGCCGCTCGCGATCTGTGCCATCACCTCGGCGACGAGATCCCTGGGGACCATCGACTTGTGTGCGGCGGCGAGGCGTTCGAGGCTGCCGCCCGCGACGTACTCCATCGTGAAGAAGCCCCGCAGCCCTTCGCGGGTACGCACGGTGTTGGCGTCGAAGAGCCGGACGATGTTCGGGTGCCCGAGAGTCGACAGCAGCCGGGCCTCGTCCAGCATCCGCCGCGTCTCCTCCAGGGAGGCGACCCGTTTGAACAGCTTCATCGCCTGCCAGCCGAGGTACTCGTGGCGCACCCGGTGGACCTCGGCGAACGCCCCCTCACCCAGCGGGCGGTCGATCACGAGGGTGTCGCTGACCCGGTCACCACTGACGAGCAGTGTCATCGCCGTAACTCCCCCTGTCCCTCCGTAGTCCCCGTTGCCCCCGACATCCCGACCGTCCCGACCGTCCCCACGCTCCTCGCTGTCCCCGCGATTCCCGACATCCCCCGTCGGCGCGCGGCGCCGCCGTCATGCGGGGTCCTTCCGCTCGCCGGCCGCCGGCTTCCCCGTACTGCCCCCGCCCGCCAGGACGTTGAGCCGGTACCCGATCCCCGTCACCGTCTCCAGGATCTTCGGATTCGACGGATCCGCCTCGACACAGCGCCGTACCGCCCGTACGACACCCGCGATGTCGGCCCTGCTGTACGAGCGGTGCGGCGCCCACTCCTCGTTCGAGCCCCACAACGCCGTGATCAGTTCGGCGTGTTCACAGGCGACGGCCGCGCCGCTCGTGCTGCGCCCCGCCATGTACCGCAGCAACTGGTGTCCCTGCGGTCGCAGTCCGGTGATCAGCGTCTCCTCGCCGTCCTCGTTGCGGTACGCCCTGGCGGCGACCCAGTCGTACCGAAGGCACGGCCCGGTGTGGCGTACGTCGGACGGTGAACCGAACGGCGCCGGCCTGGTGGTGTGCGGGTCCAGGAAGGTCAACTCCCAGTACACCGGCTCCCCTTCGGGGTCCATGTCGCCCAGGATCAGCACCGTGTCCCCGTGCTGTATGCGCTTGCGCGCCTGGAGCCGCTCTATGGTGTCGCCGTGTCTCAGCAGCGTCCCGTTGACGCTCGCGTTGTCCGTCACCGACCACATGCCGTCGGCGAAGTCGAGGGTGCAGTGCAGTCGTCCGACCCAGCGCTGCGGGTCGGGGCCGAGCCCCACGTCGGGCGCCCGCTCGGGCACGGCGCGCCCGACGGTGACCGACACGCCGCTCAGCTCGAAGACGGTCCCTGTGCCCTCTGGTGAACTCACCCGCAGAGCAGCCCCCTTGACCCCCACCACCCGTCTCTCCTCCATGGTCATCATCGGTAGTCGCCGGTCGGACGGGCGTGTCGTCACAGCCCGCCGCCGAAGCTGTTGTCACCCGCGTAGGACACCGCGCACATGGCGTAGATCGGGGTGTCCAGGCCGCTCCACCAGTCCTGAGCGGGATAGACGACGTGCAGCTTCATGGTGCTCGACACGCCCTTCGTCAGATCCTCGCACGCGGCCTGCGCCCGTGCGTAGACGGCTTCGTTGCCCGGCCACGCGGGGAGTTCGTCGTCGCTCCACAGAACGGGATAGCCCACGATCTCCGCCCAATGAAGCTCGTCGCAGGGCACGATGGGGAGATCGACCGACTCGGCGGAGAGATCCTTCTTGATCTGCACGCACGACCCCACCGGCGCGTTGTCCCGGATGAACTGGCTGAACGTGTCCATGAGCACCGGCCCGTCCCCTGTCACAGAGTTCGGCGGCACCCGGTCCTCTTCCGTCATGGTGTCGTTGTCCGCCCGGTGCACCACACACGTCGTGTACTCGCCCCCCAGCCGGGATCTGACCGGCAGCCCCCAGGCCTCCTCGCCGGGAACCGTGTGCTTCACCGCCAGTCCTTCCCCCTCCACGCCCAGCCGGGCCAGCACGAGTTCGCACCGGAAGCGCGAGAGCGCCACCGCCTGGTCCACTCCCGGGTACGTCCTCGTCAGGTAGGTGGACTCCGCGCCCAGCAGCGGTTCGTAGGCCACCACCTCACCCCAGTGGGCCTCGTCGCACGGGACCACGGCCACTTCGCGTGCGCCGACCTCCCAGTCCGTCTCCTGCTCTATGCACCCGCCCACCGGATCGTTCTCCTCGGCGTCGGCCGCGGAGAGGACGACGGTGCCTGCCCCCGGCCGGGCGCCGCTGTCGCCGCTGTCGTCGTTCTCGAACACCCCTGTGAGCGCCCGCGCGAGGAGAAGGAGCAGCACGACGGCCACGACCATGGCGAACACCTTCCGGCCACGGCCGGGGGTGCCGGAACTGCCCGAGCCACTCCTTCTGTACGAACCGGGCCAGTTACGGAGATCGTCCATCATGCGGTCGATTTCCTCGGTGCCCGGTCCGCCCGCGAGCTGGCGTTTGACGTTCAGCAGCAGGGTTCTGGCGAGGCTGATCCGGCCCGCGGCGACCAGTTGGTCGACCTGCGTCCTGATCTGGTTGAACGTCTCCATCATGTTGCGCAGACCGTCACGGTTGGTCCTGATGGTCTCCTGCGTGACCGGGTCCGTCGCCAGTTCGCCGGCCGTACGGAACCACTTCGACGCCTTCAGATTCGCGGCCGGGCCGAGCACGTCCGTGGCGGCGGTGGCGCAGTTGTTGAGCAGGACCGCGACGTCGTTGCGGGCGGTCGAGGTGCGCCGGTGCCTGGCATGGGGGACCAGGGCCTCCAGCTGTTTCAGGGCGGGCAGGGCGTGTTCGTACACCTGAGTCGCGGCGCCGTCCCAGTCCCCCCCTTCCAACTGGGACGACGCCCGTTTGGCGGTCGCACGAAGCGACTCGTAGTGAGGCGCGGCGGCCTCTTCCAGCTGGTCCTCGACCAGACTGGACGGTACGAGTGGCCAGCCGTGCGCCAGTTTGGTGAGCAGCAGGCGGTCGGCGGTGTTCGACGCCGTCGACGCGAGCTCGATCAGTGGTTTGACCAGAGTGGCCGGCATGGCGTCGCGGAGCGTGTCGATCACGGAGTCGTCGAGCTGCCGGTCGTCGAGAACGGCGATACGGTGCCGCACGTGGTCCCAGAAGACGGCGCGGCGCAGCACCTGGCCCCACAACCGCGAGGCGTCGGTCCACAGTCGCGTCGCCTCGGAGTCGCCCCACCCCGCCGACAGGTCGTCGACGGTCATGTCGAGCGCCGCGCTGTGCGCGCGTACGGCGGCGTCGTGGTCGCTGTGCAGCGACCGCGGGCACTCGCAGGTGGGACCACCCTGTCCGTTCCCGCTCCCGCTTCCGCTCCCGCTTCCGCTCCCGTTCCCGCTCCCGTTCGCTGTTCCTTCCGCGTCCCAGAGCCAGAACAGCTCGTCGACCAGCCGGCGGCGCGGGTCGCCGAGTATGCGGTCGAAGGCGCCGCGGATGTCGTCGAGACCGACCGGTAGCGAGTGCCCGAGGTCGACATCGGCGCCGAGTTCGAGCGCGGGCGTGATGCGCTGCTGCCGCTGCCGTACCGTCCGCCGGTCCGCGTACGTGGGCAGACCGGTGATACGGAAAGCATTCCGCCGGTACATCTGCGGGCCTGCCGCCTCCAGCAGCCCCGCTGTCGTCTCGTCGATCACAGCACGCTCCGAATCGACCATGTCGAGGGTGGTTGTCCCTCTGGAAAGTATGGCGATCTCGGCTGCCGTGCTCCATGGCAACTGAATGGAATTCACATGGGCGTTGGCCGGTGCGCGGTCGGTCGTCGTGCACGTGCGCGGATGATGTGTCCTCCGGCGGCACCGTACGCCCGCCGTCACGTCCCGCGGTACGCGCCCGGCGACGCGAGGCGTTCCGAGCGGCGGGCGGGGCGGAGAAGCTCCCGGGCTCTTCATATGACTTGGATCACACCAACTCCTTGTCCCCGCAAAGCGCCTGAACATCCGATGTATACCCATCAGGTGGCCTTTCGCGACAGCTGTGTCACGCTGGCACGATGACGGCCATGGGAGCCGGACCCGCACTCCGCCTCGCGCGCACCGCGGTCTTCGCCGCCGTGTGCGTCCTGGTGTCCGGGCTCGGCCACGCCCTGTCGTCCGGTGGCCCGCTGCCGCCGCACGTGCTCGCTCTCGCCTTCCTGCCGGTATGCGGGGCGGGCTGGTTACTGTCCCGGAGGGAACGCGGCGGCGCCGTGATCGTCGGCGCGAGCGCCGCCGGGCAGCTGTTGCTGCACACGGTGTTCAGCGGGCTGCATCCCGATCCGCGCGGCGGCCACGAGGGACACAGCGCCGGCCACACAAGCGCCCCCGGCAGCGGTACGGGCACGGGCACCCGCGAAAGCGCCGGCGGTGGCGGTGAGTTGGCCCACGAGGCCTTCGGTGAACTCCTGAGCCTGACCGGCCTGACCGGCCTGACCGGGCTGAACGGGCTGACCGGGCTGAACGGGCTGCTCGACAGCTCCGGCCTCACCTCCGGCATGCTCGGCGCACACCTGCTCGCAGGTCTCGTGTGCGGCTGGTGGCTGTGGCGCGGCGACCTCGCCTCCGTACGACTGATGGGCGCGCTCGCCCTGTTCGTCGGCGAGTTCGCGTACGGCCTCGCGTACGAGCGTCTCCGCTTCGCCCACGCGGTGCTGAGCGGTGGGGGGCGCGAGCACCGGCCGGTGCGGCGGCCGTCCCCCGTCGCGTACCGGCCGATGCGGCCGCCCGCCCAACTCCCGGCCCTGCACGTCGTGTCGCGGCGCGGGCCGCCAGTCCTCGCGTTCTGAGCGCATTTCCGCTCCTCACCTTCACCGCTCTGATTCCACGGGCCACGCGGCCCGGACGCGAAGGACTTCTCGTGATACCTGCTGCCCTGCACACGCCTGCGCCCAAACAGATACCTCCCGCCCGCATACATCCGACGACCGGCAGAAGCACACGCGCCGACGATTCCGAGATCACCGCCTGGGCGCTGGCCGCCGGTCTCGGTGACCGGCGGGCGGCGGAGCTCTTCGTACGGGCCACGTACGACGACGTCCGCCGCTTCGTCGCGCACCTCAGCTCCGACGTGCGCGGAGCGGACGACCTCACCCAGGAGACCTATCTGCGGGCTCTGGCGAGCCTCGCGCGGTTCGCGGGGCGTTCCTGCGCGCGCGTGTGGCTGCTGGCGATCGCGCGCCGGGTGGTCGTCGACCGGTACCGGCGGGCGGCCGTACGGCCCCGGATCGCCGACACCACGGACTGGGTGACCGTCGCGGACCGTGCTCAGCCCCGGCATCTGCCGGGTTTCGAGGAGACCGTGGCGCTCGCGGACGCGCTGGCCACGATGGAGCCGGGGCGGCGGCAGGCGTTCGCGCTGACCCGCCTTCTCGGACTCTCGTACGCGGAGGCCGCCGACGCCCTGGGCTGCCCCGTCGGGACGATACGGTCCCGCGTCGCCCGCGCCCGGCGGGATCTCGCGGCGGTCTGGCAGCCGGAGGGCGAGGGCGGGGCGGAGGAGCGCGCGGTGACCGTTCTGACCGGATGACCCACGTTTAGCCGCATGTCAGCGCGGGTGGCGAGCCCCGGCAAGCTCGCCGCCCGCGCGCCGCCGCGCGGTCCCGGCCAGGTACGTCACCAACAGCGCGGGCAGCACCACCGCCTGCGCCCGCACCCCGATCCGCGAGCCGCGAGCGCCGACCCGTCAGGGCGCCGGCCAGGCCAGGCCGCCGTGCCGGGCCGGGCCGCCCCTCACCTCCCCTCGGCCGTCTTCATCACCGGCCGCACCGTCGTCGCCGCGCTCCACGCCCGGTGCTGCGCCAGCTCCGCCGTCGCCGCCTCCGCGAGCACCATGCCCGTGCAGCCGCGCTGGTCGCCCACGTGCTGCACGGCGTCGCCCGGAGCCCGCACCGGAAACCAACTCACCTCGCCCGGGAAGGCGTTGAGACCGCCCAGCCCGGCCCACCCGTCGAGGACCCCGGGCTCGTCCGCGTACACGAGGACGAAGGCGACGGCCGGCCCCGTCGGTCGCGGCGGCGCGTCCAGCAGGTGCGGGCGGCGGCCCAGCGTGACGTCGACGAGCGCCTCGTAGACGTTGACCTCCAGCGTGCGGCACATGGCCTCGGCGACGAGGGCGCCGCCGATCCTGCGGTTGATCTCGACCAGCTCGGGTCCGCGCCGGGTGAGGACGAACTCGACGTGCGCGAAGCCCTGGTCGTGCCCGGCCGTGGCGAGGACGGAGCCCACCCACCTTTCGATCAGGGCCAGTTGATCCTCGGGCAGGGCCACCGGGAAGGCGGCGGCCTCCTCCCGTACGGCGGGACGGCGGGACGTCTGACGGCTCAGCACACCCAGCAGCCGCGTGTGCCCCTCCCAGCTCAGGGTCTCGGCGCTGTAGAGGGGCCCGGCGAGGAAGGGTTCGGCGAACAGGCTCCCGTTCAGCCCGCCCGGCCGCCGCGCACGTTCCCCGGCCTCCGCGAGCGCCGTACGCAGCGCCTCGTCGTCGTGCACGATCCACACGTCACGCGACGACGTCCCGGCGGACACCTTCAGCACCGCGGGCAGCCCGACCGCCTCGCGCACCAACTCGGCGCTGTCCGGCCGGGGTTCGATTACCACGGACGTCCCCTGGCTCAACCCCGCCCGGTGCAGCGCCTGCCGTACGCGCGCCTTGTCACGAAGGAGTTTTACGGCCTCCGGATCCGGACCCGGCAGTCCGAGTTCCTGTGCGAGGCCGGCCGCGGGCCCGCTCCAGGTGTCCGTCGTGTTGATCAGTCCGGCGAGCCCGGACACGCTGGCGAGCGCGCGGCGTACGGCGTCCGGGTCGAAGGTGTCGACGTCGATGACCTCCACGCCGTCGGCGCCGTCCGCCGTGGCCAGTTCGTGGCGGTAGACGCTCCGGTCGCCGGTCAGCAGAACGAACCGGTGCCCGGCGGCGCGGCAGGCCCGCGCCGTACGCCCGAGGCCGAAGGAGAGTGCTTCCAGGGCGGCGATGGTCATCGGCCGGCCTCGCTCTCCGTCGTGACGACGGCGCCCGGCGGCGCGGGCCGGCCCGCCCACTCCATCACGGCCCAGGGCGGGCGCAGTTCGGCCAGCTCATCGATCCGCTCGGGAAGCAGCGAACTCGGTTCGGACGCCTCGGTGTGCCGGGCGAACACCCGCTCGGCGTAGCGGTGTCCGGTGTCCGCGCCGAGGACCAGGTGCGTACGGCGCGGATCGCGCGCAGCCTCCCAGCCCGCGACGAGATGCGCGGCGCCGGTGGACAGCCCCGCGAACACCGCGTGCTCTTTCAGCAGCGCGACGGCGCCGGCCATGGCGTGCCGGAAGTCGAGCCAGTGCACGGTGTCGTACAGCTCGTGCCGCACATTCCCGAAGGGGATGGAGCTGCCGATGCCCGCGATGATCGCGTCCGGATCGCTGAAGCCCTCGCTGCCGAACGTCACGCTGCCGAAGGGCTGGATGCCCACCAGCCGTACCGGGCGCCCGTCGGCGCGCAGCGCCCGTGTGAGTCCGCCGGTCGACGCACCGGTGCCGACGGTGCCGACCACGGTCAGATCGGCCCCGGGCAGCGCGGCGGCGGCCAGCGCCGCCAGCTCGCGGTAGCCGGTGTGGTGCACGCCGTCGTGGTACTGCCGCATCCAGTGGAAGTCCGGCCGGGAGTCGAGGAGTTGGCGTACGTGGCGGACCCGTCGCTCCTGGTCGAGTCTCAGGCTCTGCGACGGCGGCATCTGGTCGACGGTCGCGCCGAGCACCTCCAACTGGGCGCGCGTCGTGGCGTCCACGGTGGTCGAGGCCACGATGTGGCAGCGCAGGCCGTAGCGGTGACAGGCCATGGCGAGCGCGAGGGCGTAGATACCGCTCGAACTGTCCACGAGGGTCTGGCCCGGTACGACCCGCCCGCGTTCGAGCAGCTCGCGCACGGCGCCGAGCGCCGCGTACACCTTCATGGTCTCGAAGCGGGCCAGCACCACGTTCTCGGAGAGCCGGAGGAAGGCCGGGGCTTTCATGGCGTCGGTGATGTGGTCGTGCACGGGGACCGACAGGCGGGGGGTGGCGGGGCTGAGCTGGGGCATGGCGTACGGGTCCTCCGGGGCTGGGGAGCGGGGCGTACGGGAAGGGGGGCGGGGCGGTCCGGGGCGGGCCCCTGCCGCGGGTGTCGCCGGGCGTCATTTCTTCAGGCCCCGGACGACGAGGCGGCGCGAACTCTGGTCGTAGGGCCCGCCGTCGAAGTCCCCGAAGCACTCGACGTCCGCGAACCCGGCCGCCACGAAGAGGTCGTGGAGTTCGGCCGCGCTGTAGAGGAAGGACCTGATGGACGCGGTGCGGGCCCTCTCGCCGCGTACGAGCGTCCAGTCCGTGCGCAGCCTGCGCCAGCTGTCCAGGACGGTGTCGCGCTGCACCACGTACGAACCGTCCGGCAGATCCACAGCCTGTGGACGGCCGATCCAGCCCGCGAGCACCTCCTTGCCCATGACGTCGACCAGCAGCCGGCCGCCGGGGGCGAGGCTCTGCCACGCGTTGCGCAGCACTTGGAGGTTGTCGTCGGCGTCCTCGAAGTAGCCGAAGGAGGTGAAGACGCTGAGGATCACGTCGTACGCCTCGGGAGCGGTGTACGTGAGCATGTCCTCGCGTACGAGGCGGACGTCCTCCCCGGCCGCCTCGCGGCAGGCGGCTTCGGCGCGCTCCAGCATGGCCGGGCTCAGATCGACACCGGTGACGCGGTAGCCGCGTGCGGCGAGGGGGACGAGGAAGAGGCCGGGGCCGCAGCAGAGGTCGAGGACCCGGGAGCCGGGCGGGAAGTCCAGCAGCGGGGCGGTCCGGACCAGCTCGGCGACGGTCTCGGCGCGGGTGCCGGAGAACATGGCCGGGGCGAAGTCGACCCACAGGCTGTCGTCGTCGTACCAGGCGTCGCGTGTCACATCGGCCTCCACGTGTCTTCGTGCGTCCGTCCGCGTCCTCATGAGTTGTCGCGGCGTGGCGGGCCCGAGTTCCCGGAGCGCGCGAATTGGCGAGTGGTGGCCACGACGGGCTGCGGGGGAACCCGGTGGCTCGCGCCGGCCGTTCTCTCCTCGACGAACGATGCGGATCAGAGGGGGAGGAGGGCGGCACGATGCTCGATCTGATCGCCGGTGGGAACGTGTCCTTGCCCGGGGGCGCGCTCGTGATCCGGGTGCCGGGGCCCTTCGACCTGTCCGTGCTGGTCACGGGCGAGGACGGCAGGGTCTCCGGCGACGGTGACTTCGTCTTCTACAACCAGCCGTCGGCGCCCGGCGCGAGTCTGCGGGGCGAGACGGTAACGGTGGACGTGGGGCGGCTGCGGGCCGGGGCGAGCCGGGTCACCGTGGTCGTGAGCGCCGCCGATCCGGCGGTCCCGCTGGGGCGGCTGCCCGTACCGACGCTGACGGTGACGGGGAGCGGCGGCCGGGGGCTCGTCCGGTTCACACCACCGCGCCCGACGCACGAGAGCGTGCTGCTGCTCGCGGAGATCTACCGCCGGGGCGGCGGCTGGAAGCTACGGGCCCTGGGCCAGGGTTACGTGGACGGGCTGGCCGGGATCGCGCGCGATTTCGGCGTGGAGGTGGCCGAAGACTCCCTCGACGACGGCTTCACCGCGCTCGTCAACGCGGAACGCTCACGGTCCGGTGCGCCGCCCGTCAGGGCCGACGCCCGTCTCGCGGCGGCGGCGCGGGGACACTGCACGGCCATGGCGGCCGACGGACGGCTCGGCTCCGCGCCCGGCCGGTCGGGTCTCTCCCTCTACCAGCGGGTCACGGCCCAGGGTTACGCGTATCTGACGGTCGCCGAGCAGCTGGTCTCCGGTCCTCGTACGGAGGCCGACTTCCTGGCGTACTGCCTCCTGGACGCGCGCATGGGCCGTACGGTGCGCGACCCCGCCCTCTCGGAGGTGGGTGTCGCCCACGCCCCGGCCCCCGGCGGCGACATCTTCTGGACGGCGGTGTGGGCCGGCCCGCTGACCCCGCACGGCCTGGCGGCCTTCGCGTCCGACGTCGTGGCGCTCACGAACGCGGAGCGCGGGGCCGCCGGCCTGCGCCCGCTGGCCGGCGACCCCCGGCTGACGGCGGCGGCGCAGGCGCACAGCGACGACATGGTCGCGCGGGTCTTCTACTCCCACACCAGCCCCGACGGCCGCCGGCCGTTGGACCGGGCCGTCGCCGCCGGCTGCACGCACCGGAGTATCGGCGAGAACATCGCCTGCGGTCAGCGGTCACCGGCCGAGGTGGTCCGGGGCTGGATGGACAGCCCCGGACACCGGGCCAACATCCTCAAGCCGGACTTCACCCACATAGGCATCGGCTTCCGTGGAGGTGGCGAGAGGGGTACGTACTGGACCCAGCTGTTCGGCGCGGCGGGGTAGCCGGGCTCAACTCGCGCAGTACACGTCCCTTTCGGGGCGCTCGCCCGTCTTCAGGAAGGTGGTGACCTTGCTGTCGCCGCACGCGTTGCCGTTGCCCAGGTACATGCCGTGGCCGCCCTGGTCGACGGTGACGAGCCGGGCGCGGTCCCCCAGGGCCTCTCGCATCTTCAGGGCGCCGAAGTAGGGGGTGGACGGGTCGCGCAGGCTCTGGATCATCAGGATGTTCGACGGACCCTGGTCCGTGACGCGGGTCGGCTTCTCCGCCGGGCCGGTCTTCCAGAAGGCGCAGGGCAGGACGTTCCCGGGCATGCCGGCGGTGAGCGGGTAGCGGGCCCGGTCCTCCTTCGTGGCCCGCGCGTATCCGGCGACGGAGGTGGGCCAGCGGACGTCCTGGCACACGACCGCCATCGTGACCGCCGCGTCCTCGTCCCGCACGGGCTGGGCGATGTCCGGGGTCAGGACGGGTGTGGCGGCCGGGTCCTGGGCGGCCTGGACGAGCCGCGCGAGCTGCGGAAAGTTGGTGTCGGCGTAGAGGCCGCCGAGAAGCGCCTGCCGGAGCATGCCGCCGGTCAGCGGGTTGCCCTCGGTGGTCGACTCCTTGGGCTCGCGGTCCAGCTTCGCCGCGAGCGCGAGGTACAACGACCGCACGTCCTCGGGCCGATCGGCCAGCCGGAGCCCCTCCGCCTCCCGGTCCGGATGGGCGGCCCAGGCCGCGAAGTCGGGGAAGCGGTCCTCCATGGCCCTCGACGTGTTGGCCATCCAGCCCTGCTCGACACGCGTCGAGTCCGGGTCACCGCTGCTGTCCAGCACCCAGCGGTCGGTGCGGTTCGGGTACTTCTGCGCGTAGACGGCCCCGATGTACGTGCCGTACGAGGTCCCCCACGCCGACAGCTTCTCCTCCCCCAGCGCCTGCCGGAACCGCTCGATGTCCCGCACCTCGTTGGCGGAGGTCAGACTCCGCAGGACCGGGCCCCCGTTCTCGTCGCACGCCTCGGCGATACGGCGCGAGCGGGCCACGTTCTCCCCGATCTCCCCGTCGGGGCCGGGCCAGGACCGCATGTTCGCCAGATACCGGTCGTCCGCGTCGAGCCCGCAGCTCGCCGTCGTACTGCCGCCGACCCCACGGGGATCGAAACTCACGAGGTCGTACGCCCCGTCCATCTCCCTCTGCAACGCGGCCCCCTTCCGTGCCAGCGACTGCACGCCGGACCCCCCGGGCCCGCCGGCGATCATCAGCAGCACCCCACGCCGCGCCTCGGGCCGCTCACTGCGCACGCGGCTCACGGCGAGCGTCACCTGTTTCCCGCCGGGCTTCCGGTAGTCCAGCGGCACCTCCAACTGCCCGCACTCCTGCCCCACGGGCCCCCCGACCTGCCCACACGCCTCCCACACGATCCCCCGCGCCCCCTCCTCCCCGACGGCCCGCGCGACCCCGCTCCCCCCGACGGCCAACGATCCCGCGACGGCGGCGGCGGACAGTGCGAGGACGAGGGCTCTCTGGCTGATGTTCCGGTAAGTCGTCATGGAACAAGGGTTGTTGAACGGCCGTTTGTCTCCCATGCGGCAGGCAGGCATCCCTGGGTGGGGGTATCCCCCGGGGCCGCGCTCAGGTGCGGAGGGAGAATTTGGTTCCGGCTCCCCGCACCTCACGGAGAGTCGTGTCCGCAAGAGCCGCCAGCACACGATTCTCCTGAATCGCGGCGACGGCTCGACGATGCAGTGGGTCGGCCACACGGGCGAAGCGCTCCCGCACATCCGCGTCAGGCCAGGCGCACCGCCGCGGTCATGGCCCCGGGACATCGTCCGGAAGGTCGGGTGACCGCTCCGTGAGCGCTCCGGCAACTGCGTCGTGTCTGCGGATTCCTCGGGAAATGGACCAGTTGGGCCAAGACGCCGCAAGGAGGCCTACCGACCGATAATGTCGCGGCTTCAACCAATTGCCGCATCTGGGGCGCCCGAGGGCGTGCCGGGGAGGAGCCGGAACTCAATGAGCCGCCGTTCTCACGGACTGATAGGCACCTGGGCGGAGATCCAGCAGCAGCAACGGCGACAGGAAGAGGCGCAGCGGCGGTCGTGGGCGCAGGCGCAGCGGGAGCAGGAGCGGCAGCAGCGGGCCGCCGAGCGGGCCGCGTCGCGCAACCGGCGTGAGCAGCAGGCCGCTTACCGGCAGCGGCGGGAGGCCGACGCCCGTCAGCGTACCGAGGAGCTCGACCGGCGGGTCAACGTCTTGGAGAGCCTGCTGGCCACCGGGTGCGCGGCGGCGGCGTTCACGCCCGCCGCGCTCGCCCGGCCCGAGCAGGTCGAGCCGTTCGCGCCGGGGCAGCTCGGCGTACCCGTGTCGATGCCTGACCCGAACAACTATCCGCCCCAGCAGGGTGGTTGGGGGTTCGGGGCCAACCGGCAGGCACAGGAGCAGGCCCGTGCGCGGTTCGAGTACGACTGGCGGGCCGCGCAGGAGGCGGAGGCCAGAAGGCAGCAGCAACTCGCCGCGTACCGCGCGCAGTACCAGCAGTGGGCGGACGAGCAGCTGGCGGCGGTACGCCATCACAACGCGGGCATCGCGGAGCTGGTCGCCACCCTGCACCGGGGTGAACCGGGCGCCGTCGTCGACTACTTCACCGCCGCGCTGTACGCCTCGCAGGGCTGGCCGGAGGACATACCCCGGCAGGTCTCCGCCTCGTTCGACGCCGGGGCCCGACAGCTCATCCTGAACTGGGAGTTACCGGCTCTGTCGATCGTGCCGGACGCGTCACTCGTGCGGTACATGCCGGGGGCCGACCGGGACAAGGAGGTACGCCGTCCCGCCACCGAGCGCCGTACGCTCTACCGCGACGTCCTGGCGCAGTGCGTACTCCTCGCGCTGCACGACCTGTTCGCCGCCGACCAGTTCGGCGTGCTGGACTCGGTGGTCCTGAACGGGTTCGTGGACGACACCGATCCCGCGACCGGGCATCGGGCGCAGAAGTTCCTGGCCACGGTGATGGTCTCGCGTGCCGCGTTCGACCAGGTGAATCTGGCCCAGGTCAGCGCACCCGACTGCCTGGTGGACGGGTTGCGGGGCCAGCTCTCCGACCGTCCGGACCGGGGCACCGCCGTACGGCCGGGCCGGCTGCCCGGCGAGGCCGGGCGCAACGTGGTCACGCACGGCGGCGACGAGGAGCCCGACCTCTACGAGATGGATCCCCTGGAGTTCGAGGAGCTGGTCGCCGAGCTCTTCCGGGCGATGGGCATGCAGGCCGTCACGACCAAACGGTCGGGCGACGGCGGCGTGGACGTCGACGCGCTGGATCCCGAGCCGATCCGGGGCGGAAAGATCATCGTGCAGGTGAAGCGGTACCGCAACACCGTTCCGCCGAGCGCGGTGCGCGATCTGTACGGCACGGTGCAGGACGCGGGCGCCAACAAGGGTGTACTGATCACGACATCGACCTTCGGTCCCGGGTCGCACGCGTTCGCCGTGGCGAAGCCGCTGACGCTCATCGCGGGCTCGGAACTGGTCGACCTGCTGCACCGCCACGGTCTGAGCGGACGGCTCGGCAGGCCCCCTCAGCAGCCGGTACGCGCGGACCCGGCCCCCGATGTCGATACCGGCGGTGGAAACGGAGTCGATCCGGATCCGGAACCCGAGCTCGATGACGCCAGCGTGCTCGGTCTGGCCTGGTCCGGGTCCGTCTCGCTGGACGTCTGCGCGCTCGTCTGCAAGGGCGGCCGGGTCCTCGCCGAGGACCAGTTCGTCTTCTTCAACAACCCCCGCACCCCCGACGACAGCGTGCAGATGATGCCGGGCTTCGGCGAGGACAAGGCCGCCGTCTGGGTGCGCTTCGAGCAGCTTCCCCAGGAGGCCGACCGGCTGGTGCTCGTCGCCGCCGTCGACCCGGAGGCCAACCCCGACGCCGACCTGTCCGGCCTCACCAACGCCCGTATCCGGCTCTCGGACCCGTCGGGAACGGGCATCGACGAACTGCCCGTGTCCGACGGCCGGGCCGGCGAGACCGCGCTGGTCCTCGGCTCGTTCCGGAAACGGGCGGGCGGCGACTGGGACTTCGTCACCGGCGGCAAGGGGTATCCGGGCGGGCTGGTCGCTCTCGTGGAGGAGTACGGCATAGACGTCGAGTAACAGCACCGGGGGCGCGGGCCCGAAGGGAACGCGGCCGGGCCGGTCAGGTGGAGCAGCAGGTGTCCGCCGGGCCGGGGGTGGTGAGGCGGCAGAAGCACGACGCGTCGATCGGTACGTCCGCGAGCGCCGTGGCGAGCGTGAGTTGGTGGGCCACGATCTGCGCCTCGCCCGTCTTGCCGAGCCGTACCAGGCATTCGTGGAACCCGTGCAGCGCCCATACGTTCCCGGGGTGCTGGGAGGGTCGTGGGAGCGTGTTGTCGAGTCCGAGATCCGCGCGGTACACGGCTTCGGCCTCGGCGACGCGGCCCTGTTCGAGCAGCAGCGCCCCGTACGCGTGCCGGGTCGGCTGCATCCATCCCCAGGGCTCGTCGAAGGGGAGGCTGTCGTCCAGCTCGATCGAGCGCTCCAGCGAGGCGAAGGCCCGGTCGTACTCGCCCTTGCGGTAGTGCAGTTCGCCGTCGAGCATCGCCGACGCGACCGCGAGGATGTCGTGGCAGGTGTTGTTGAACAGCATCCGGGTCTCGGGCACTCGCCCCACGGCGAGGTGGAAGGCCGCGTGCTCGGCCTCGGCCTCGGGGATCCGGCCGGTCGCCGAGTACGCCACTCCCCGGGCGTAGCGGATCATCGCGGTGGTGACGCAGTACAGATCGGCGTCGGCCGGCAGCGGCAGGGCGAGGATGTCGGCCCACCGGCCGAAACGGATCAGCACATGCACGCGCATCGCCAGGAAGGCTTCGAGCCAGTCAGCCATGGGCGGGCTCTCCACGCGCAGCAGTTCCTCGGGGATGGAGGCTTCGAGCTCCGCGGCGGTCTCCAGGGCGGTCCTGGACTGTCCCAGGAACATCGCGCCGTAGATCTTGAAGTGGTAGTTGTGCGAGCGGTAGAGCGTGTAGAAGTTCATCGCGCCGGCCCGCCGCCGGTATTTCTCGTCCGCCCGGATGGCTTCGCTGTTCGCCGACACGACCCGCCGGTAGTCGCCGCACAGCACGTCGAGATGCGACGGCATGTGGTGCAGATGCCCGGCGTCGGGCATCAATCCGCGCAGCCGGTCCGCGACCACCAGCGCGTCCTGCGGTGTCGGGGACATCTCCATCAGATGGATGTACAGATGCAGGGCGCCCGGGTGGTCGGCCCCGGCCTCGCTCAGCAGGGCCCGGTCGAGGACCGCCTTCGCCTCCAGCGTCCGGGCGTCGGACGCGGGCTCGCCCGTTCGCAGGTCCCACAGCCGCCAGGGGGTGAGGTTCATCAGGGCGTCGGCGTAGAGCGTGGCGACGTCGAGGTCGTCGGGCGCGAGTTCATGGACGCCGCGCATGGCTTCGGCGTAGGGCAGGTTCCAGATCGTGCAGTCCGCCACGGCCTCGGACTGCGGGTAGCGGGCGAGCAGCGCCTCGATGAGGGCGCGCTCGGTCGGGGTCGCGTCGGCGGCGCGGGCGCGGGCCCGCTCGACGGCGGCATGGGTCGTGCGGACGGTCCGCTCCAGGTCGAGCGGGTCGAAGGAGTCCCACGGCTTGTTGTAGTTGGGGCCCAGCGCGTACGCGATGCCCCAGTGCGCCATGGCGCAGCCGGGATCGGCCGCCGCCGCCTCCTCGAAACAGCTGACGGCTTCCTCATGGTTGAACGCGTACGTCCACGCCAGCCCTCGGTCGAACCAGCGCTGCGCCTCGGACGAACGCGTCGAGACACGCCGCGTGAGAGTCCCTAGGTCGAAGTACTCCATGAACGTCTCTCCTTCGAAGGGTGGTGCGGCGGCGGGGGCGTGACGACGACGGGCGCGATCTTACGGTCCCGTGACATGCCGTGGCGGATACCGACCGCTCCGTGATCGCGCGCCTAGCGTGGGCGGCATGCGTGTACTTGTCACCGGCGGAGCCGGGTTCATCGGGTCGGAGATCGCGGGCGCCCTCGTCTCGCGCGGCCACGAAGTGGTCGTGTACGACGCGCTGCTGCCCTCCGCGCACGGCGGGGCCCCGGCCCGGCCGATGCGGGACGGGGAGCGGCTGGTCGTGGGGGACGTGCGGGACCGGGAGGCGGTCGGCGGGGCGCTCGACGGGGTCGACGCCGTGTGTCATCAGGCCGCCATGGTCGGGCTCGGCAAGGACTTCGCCGACGCGCCCGCGTACGTGGGGTGCAACGACCTCGGTACGGCGGTGCTGCTCGCCGCCATGGCCGACGCGGGCGTGCGGTCGCTGGTGCTGGCCGGGTCGATGGTCGTGTACGGCGAGGGGCGTTACGACTGCCCGCGCCACGGTGTGGTCCGGCCGGGGCCTCGAGCCGCCGCCGATCTCGACGCGGGGCGGTTCGAACCCGACTGCCCCGTGTGCGGAGCGGAGTTGACGCCCGGCCTGGTGGCGGAGGACGCGCCCACCGATCCCCGTAACGTGTACGCCGCGACGAAGCTCACGCAGGAGCATCTGGCGTCGTCATGGGCACGGGCCACCGGCGGGCGCGCGGTGTCCCTGCGGTACCACAACGTCTACGGGCCGGGGATGCCCCGCGACACCCCGTACGCGGGGGTCGCCTCCTTCTTCCGCTCCGCGCTGGCGCGCGGCGAGGCGCCCCGCGTCTACGAGGACGGCGGGCAGCGCCGGGACTTCGTGCACGTACGGGACGTGGCCGCCGCCAACGCGGCGGCGCTGGACGCGGTGTCGGAGGCCGATTGCTCCGGCTTCGCCGCGTACAACACCGGCAGCGGCGAGCCGCACACCATCGGCGAGATGGCGGCCGCGCTGGCGTCGGCGCACGGCGGGCCGGCGCCGGTGGTCACCGGCGAGTACCGGCTCGGGGACGTACGCCATGTCACGGCCGACTCGCGGGCGTTGCGCGAGGAGCTGGACTGGAAGCCGGAGGTGGGCTTCGCGGAGGGCATGGCGGAGTTCGCGACGGCGCAGTTGCGTGGGGCGGCGCCGCGGGAGGCGCCTCACGCGGCGCCGCCGCCGCGTCAGCCTCTCTGCGAGCCGGGACGCGTAGTCGGTCAGCCGCGCCTGTAGCTCCGGATACGGCGTCGACTCCGGGACGGCGCCGGTGCCCCGTACCGCGTCCGCGACCCGCACCGCCGCGTGGAGTGCGGCGCGGTAGGGCAGGGAGCCCGTACTCACGCGTCGTACGCCCAGCTCCGCCAGACCGGCGGGCGAAAGCCCCGGGATCGCGAGGACGTTGGGGGGACAGGGACGGCCGCGGCCAGTTCGCGCAGCAGGGCGGGGTCCGTGGCGCCGGGGACGAACACGCCGTCCGCGCCCGCGTCGACGTAGCGCGCGGCACGGTCCAGGGTCGCGGCGACGGAGGCGTCCTGGCGGCCGAGCCCGGAGGCGACCCCGAAACTGGTCGTGCCGACAGCGGCGAAACCGGCGTCGAGGAAGGCGAGGGCCGAGGGGACGTCCCAGGCGTTGGGGAGGACCAGGGGCCGGTCCTGGTAATGCAGTTCGTGGAAGCCGGGGCCGGTGGGGGAAGTCGCGGAGGTCATGTACGCACCCGTACGGAGGGCTCCCGGCCACGCGCGTCTTCTGCGAGCCTGGGGCGATGCGGGAATGCTGGTTCTGCGGGGACCCGGTGGACGCCGGGCAGGTGCACCGCGTCGAGTTGGAGGGCGGCGGCGGTCCCCGGACGGTGGAGATTCCCGGTTGCGTGGCGTGCGTGCACCGGTACCGGGCCCACCGCGACGAGGGCACGACGGCGCCGGAGATCGGCTTCTTCATCGCGCTCATCGGCGCTCCCGCCGCGGGTGCGTTCGCCATCGGTCTGCGCTCGTCGGTTCTGGGTGCCGCGACGCTGGTGCTGGTCGCGGTGTTCGTGATCTCCCTGGTGGTGATGGTGAGGAGTGACCTCAGGACCACGCCACGGCTGACCTTCAAGGAGGGTGGATGGGCGAGTCGGATCGGCGTGCACCCGGAGGTCGCCGTCCTCCGCCGACAGGGCTGGGAAGTGAAGGGATACCGGTCCACGGCGAACGGCCCCGGCGGTCTCTGACGACCTCGCGCGTCGGGGCGTCGGGGCGCGGTCTGGATGCGGGCTCGATGAGGAACAGCTGACCGCCCTCGCCGACGCACCGCCCTGACCAGCCCGGACGGCCCGCGCCCACGCCCGCGCCCACGCCCACGGCGTACGGTCAGGCCGCGGGGAGGGTCACTTCGAAGCAGCAGCCGCCCGTCACGTTGCGCACCGCCGCGCGGCCCGCGTGGGCCTCCACGATGCCGCGCACGATCGCGAGTCCGAGGCCCGCCCCGGCCGGGGGCGTACGCGCGTCGCTGCCGCGCCAGCCCGTGTCGAACACGCGCGGCAGGTCCTCCTCCGGAATTCCGCCGCAGCCGTCGGTCACCGAGAGCACCACCCCGCCCTCGGAGTGACGCGCGGCTACGGCGACCGTGCCGTCGGCCGGGGTCCGGCGGATGGCGTTGACCAGCAGATTGCCGAGGACGCGGCTCATCTCCTTGCTGTCGACCTCCACCGGTACGGCGTCTATCCGCTCCCCCACGAGCCGTACGCCCAACTCGCGCGCCAGCGGGTCGGCACCGGCCAGCGCGTCGCCGACCAGGTCGTACACGGAGATACGGGTCGGGGTCAGGGTGAGGGATCCCGCGTGGATCCGGGAGAGTTCGAAGAGATCGCCGACCATGTCGTTCATGCGCTCGACCTCGGTCCGTATCTGCCGGAGGTAGCGCGGGGAGTCCACGGCCATGCCGTCCTCCAGCGCCTCCGACATGGCGCGGAGACCGGCGAGGGGCGTCCGCAGATCGTGCGAGATCCACGCGACGAGTTCACGGCGCGAGGTCTCCAGCGCGCGCTCGCGCTCACGCGAGCTGTCGAGCTTGGCGCTGGTGGCGGCCAACTCGCGGGTCAGCGCGGCGAGTTCGGCGGTGGCGGGCTCAACGGGCGCGGCGAAGACCCCGCCGTCGCCGAACGACCGGGCGGCCAGGGTCAGATCCTTGCTGCGGGCGACCATCCACCGCCCGAGGACGACGGCGGTGAGAAGGGAGACGACGGCGGCCATCGCGACGACGGTGGTGACGACGCTCAGATCGTGCGGAGACAGGAACATGGCCCAGGCGACGGCGAGAGTCCCGGCCAGCATGGCGGTCACGGCAACGGCGGCGACGACGGTGACGGACACGACGAGCGACCGATGCCGGAAGAGCCGCAGCGCGAGGGCCCCGAGAATCCCGGCGGCGGCGGCCCCGAGAAACGCGATGAGGGCGATGAGAAGCATGTCACCCATGGCTGACGGGCCCCTTGGCAGACGGTGACGTGCCCGGCCCGGAGCCGGGGGGCACGGGGCGGCCGTTCGACCCGGCTGCCGGGGCGGCGGGCCCGGTGGGCACGTCCGGAAGGGCGCGGGCGGCGCCCGCGTCCCCCACCCCCGAGACCTCCGTCCCCGACATCCGGTACCCCACCCCCCACACCGTCTGGATCAGGCTCGGACGCGCAGGGTCGGCCTCGATCTTGGCTCGCAGGCGGCGGACGTGGACCGTGACCGTGGAGAGGTCGCCGAAGTCCCAGCCCCAGACCTCACTCATCAGCTCCTCCCGCGAGAACGCCCGCCCCGGGTGCCGCAGGAAGAAGGCCAGGAGGTCGAACTCACGCAGCGTCAGGGAGAGTTCGGCGCCCTCGCGGGTGGCGCGGCGGGCCGTGGGGTCCAGGGTGAGCGTCGCCGTGCGCAGCACGCTCGCCGCCGGGGACGAACCCGGCGCCGGGACCGCGAGGCGAGCCCGGCGCAGGACCGACTCCACCCGCAGCACCAACTCCCGCGGGCTGAACGGCTTGGTGACATAGTCGTCCGCGCCGGTCTCCAGACCCAGCACGCGGTCCTCCTCGTCCCCGCGTGCCGTCAGCATGATCACCGGTACCGGTCCGCCCTGTTCACGCATCCGGCGGCAGACCTCGAAACCGTCCATACCGGGCAGCATCAGGTCCAGGACGACCAGATCCGGGCGCCGGCGTGCGAAGTGCGCGAGTGCGGACGGGCCGTCGGCCGCGCGTCCGACGTCGTGACCGGCCCGGTGGAGGTAGCCGGCGACGACCTCCGCCACGGTCGGGTCGTCGTCGACCACGAGCACATGGGCCGGCCCCAGGGGATTGTTCTGCATACGTCCACCTTCGCACTCCGCCCCCCGCACCGGCCCCGCGAGCGCCCGCAACGGCCGGACGTCCGTGTTTCGTAAGGTCCAGAAGTCCGGAATGCCGCTTTACGATCCGTAGGGTGAGCGCCGTGACCCTCTTCGCTGACCCCACCGCCGACGTCGTCCTGCCCTGCCTCGACGAGGCGGCCGCGCTCCCCTGGGTGCTGGAACACATCCCCGTCGGCTGGCGCGCCATCGTCGTCGACAACGGCTCCACGGACGGATCGGCGGACATCGCGCGCTCGCTCGGCGCGACCGTCGTGCACGAACCGCGGCGCGGGTTCGGTGCCGCCTGCCACGCGGGTCTTCTCGCGGCGGACGCCGAGTACGTCTGCTTCTGCGACTGCGACGGTTCCCTCGACCCCGGCCTCCTCACCGGCTTCGTACGCCAAGTCGCCCTCGGCCGCACCGACTTGATGCTCGGCCGGCGTCGACCGCAGGGCCGCGGCGCCTGGCCCGCGCACGCCCGCGCCGGGAATCTCGCGCTCTCCCGGATGTTGCGCAGCCGCACCGGCGTACGGCTGCACGACCTCGGCCCCCTGCGCGCCGCGCGCCGCGCGGACCTGCTGGCGCTCGGCCTCACCGACCGCCGCAGCGGCTACCCGCTGGAGATGGTGGTGCGCGCCGCCGACGCCGGACTGAGGGTGGCCGAGACCGACGTGCCCTACCGGCCGCGTACGGGGAAGTCCAAGGTCACCGGCACCTGGCGGGGCACCTGGCACGCCGTACGCGACATGCGGGCCGTACTGCGACAGCCGCCCACCCCGGCGCCCGCCCCGGCGCCCGCCCAGGCCGAGGCCACGGCCACCGCCCCGGCGGAGGCCACCAAGTGATCTCACCCGCCACCACCCTCCTCGTCATCGCCAAAGAACCCCTCCCCGGCCGCGTCAAGACCCGCCTCACCCCGCCCTTCACCCCCACCGAGGCCGCCCTCCTCGCCGAGGCGGCGCTCGCCGACACCCTGCGGACCGTCCTCACCCTCCCCGCCCGCCGCCGCGTCCTCGTCCTCGAAGGCCGCCCGGGGCCCTGGCTGCCGCCCGGCATCGAGGTGGTGCCGCAGAGCGCGGGCGGGCTGGACGAGCGGCTGGCCGCCGCCTTCGAGCGGTGTACGGGGCCGACGCTTCTCGTCGGCATGGACACCCCGCAGATCACCCCCGCCCTGCTCGCCCCCGCCCTCGACCCGGCCGGGCCGCCCGATGTGCCCGACGCGCCCGGCTGCGACGCCTGGTTCGGGCCCGCCGACGACGGCGGCTTCTGGGCGCTCGGACTCGCCGCGCCCGAGTCCGCGCCGCCGGACCTGATCCGCGGGGTGCCCATGTCCGTACCCGAGACCGGCGCCGTACAGCGCCGCAGGCTGGTCGACGCCGGGCTCACCGTCCGCGATCTGCCGCCGCTGCGCGACGTGGATTCGGCGGCCGACGCCGAGTACGTCGCGGCGCTCGCCCCGCACGGCCAGTTCGCCGCCACCCTCCGCCGGCTGACCCCGGTGGCCGCCCGATGAGCATCACGGAGACCACGGCCGGCACCGACACCGCGCCCGCCGCCTGGAGCGACGACCCGTACGCCGACGCCCTCCGCGCCGGCCGCGGCCCGCTCTTCCTGCGCCGTACGGACGGCTGGCTGCTGCCCCTCGACGTCGAACGCTGGTGCTCACGCGCCGACGCCGCCGACCTCTCCGCCCTGCACCGTTGCGAGGGCTCCGTCCTGGATGTCGGCTGCGGCCCCGGCCGTCTCGTCGCCGCGCTCGCGGCCCGCGGACAGCGGGCACTCGGCGTCGACATCAGCGCGGCGGCCGTCGAACGTACGCTGCGCCACGGCGGCACCGCCCTGCGCCGCTCCGTCTTCGATCCCCTTCCCGGCGAGGGCCGTTGGGGCACCGTCCTGCTCGTCGACGGCAACATCGGCATCGGCGGCGACCCGGCCGGGCTGCTCCGCCGCGCGGGCGGACTGCTGGCGCACGGCGGGCTGATCATCGCCGAGACCGCGCCCGTGGACATCGACGAGCGCGTCCACGTACGGGTGGACGACGGACGCCGGCCCCGACCGGGGTCCGGGGGCTCGCACTTCCCGTGGGCCCGGCTCGGCACCCCCGCCCTGCTGCGTCAGGGCCGGGCCCTCGGCTGGCTCCCCGTCGATCAGTGGGAGGCGGAGGGCCGCCCCTTCGTGGCCCTGCGCCGCAGCACCGCCCGCGTCACCAGGCAGAGCGCCGAGCACACGAACAGCGCGGCGGTGACGAGCAGCCAGCGCTCCAGGAACCCGTCGGACGACAGTCCGGCGTACCGCTCGTAGCGCGTCTCCACCCGCCCGGTGATCAGCGGGTACCACACCAGCAGGAGCAGCAGGGACAGGAAGGCCGGGACGCGTACGAAGTTCACGAGCCGGCGCCGGGGTCCGAGCGCGGCCGTCACCGCACGGTCGGCCGCGCTGTAGAGCGGCAGCAGGACGAGGTCGTGCACGAGGGCGGCGCCGACGAACCACACGACGATCAGATACGTGTCGCCCGTCAGAAGCCGGTCACCCACGTAGCCTGCGAACGCGAGGGTGGCGAGCAGCAGCACGATCTGGAACGGACTACCCAGCAGAGCTCGGTATTTTGAGGCGATATCGTCAGATTTATTGATACGCATCAGACCGCTCCGAACGTCATCTTCTCGACCCACTTCGTGTTGAGCACCCCAGGTGCGGCCGGGACGATGACCCGTGCCGGGAAACCGTGATCGAGCGACAGGTCAGCCCCGTTGACCTTCAGTGCCAGCAGCGAGCGCTCGTCCCGCACCTGGTTGTCGCGCAGTGCGCCGGAGCGGAAAGCGCCGCCGCGCTGGAGGGAGTCCACGAACACCCCCGGCGGACTGTCCGGAAACCCGGCGAGCGCGGCGAGGTCCCGCAGGCGTACTCCGCGCCAGGACTGGTTCGACGTCGACCAGCCCTCCACACAGGCGATCGGCAGCTCGGAGGTGTGCTGGGTCATGGCGAGGAGTTGGGCGCGCGAGAGGTGGACGTCCCCGGCGGGTCCGCTGACGGTCAGTCGCCAGGTGTCCGTCGTGTCGGCCGCCCTGACCCCGACGGACGCGGCGGTCTTGTTGATCTGGAAACCGTTCGGTCCGTCGCCCGGATTCTCCCAGCCGTGCGGCGCGAGCAGCGCGGTACGGCGCAGCGGCCCGTCGATGCTCCGGCCCGCCGTCGTGAGCAGCATGAACAGCGAGCCCGTGCCGACGAGGGCGAAGGCTCCGCGCCGCGAGACGGTCGGTGCGGCGGGTGTCGGCGACGCCAGGTCGTCGTCGGCGAAAGCGGCACGGCGAACGGAACCAGCACCGGCACCAGCACCGGCACCAGGACCCGCGCCCTGACCCGGACCCGAACCCCGCGAGCGGAGCTCCCCGCTCCGGATCACCCGCAGCACCTTTGGCATCTTCAGTGCCGCATGGGCCACGAACCCCCCGAAGAACACCCACGCCCCGTAGAAGTGCAGCCGGTAGAAGGACCCCGGAAAGAGGTAGTCCAACTGGATATTGAGCACCCCGGTCACGAACTCGAACAGCGCGCCCCCCACCAGCAGCACCAGCGAGAGCCGCTCCAGCGCGTGCGCGAGCGACTTGACCGGCGGCAGTGCGAAGAACCTCGGGATCACCGACCAGAGCTTCGCCAGCAGCACAGGGATCAGCGCCACGCCGACAGTGACATGGAATCCCTGCGTGAGGCGGTAGAGCCAGTACGGGTGCGTGGGCCAGTCGAAGAGGTAGAACCCCAGCCACCCCCGGTCAGGCGTCTTGTCGTTGACGGACGCGAGATCCGGGTTGTACGCCGCGTACGACAGCAGGCCCGTCACGAACAGCAGCGTGAGCCCGACCAGCAGGACGAGTCCGAGCGCCGCGGTGAACCGGACCCCACGCACGGGGCTGCGCCAGAAACCGGGATCCGACGGCAGCGGGGGCAGCCGACGCCGCGACGGCGGCGAAGGCGGTTTCGGGGGTTTCGGGGGTTTCGACGATGGTGGGCGGTGATCCATGCGGCGACCGTAAGCCCGCGTACCCGCCCTGGAGGTGGTACGACTTCTGACGAAACGGTGACGTGGCCCCGCCGCACCGCCGGAACCCGCCGCCCGCTGCTTAACGTGCCGGGGTGAAGACCGACGAACGCGGACAGCCCACCGACGATCACGCGCACGCCCCCGAACAGCCGGGCGACCGGCCGGACGAAGGCACAGGCCACCCCCACCGCCGGGATCTCGTCGCCGCCGCGTTCGGCCTCGTCCTCGTCACGGCCGCCGCGGTCGTCGGCACCGCGATCCAGCGCTCCGACGGCAGCCTCCGGGTCAACTGGCCGCCGCTGCTCGGCACCTGGGACCCCCGGGTCGGCCCCGGCACCCCCGCCGCGCTCGCCGTCGCCGTCCTGATCATCGCGTACGGCCCCGGCCTCGCCGCCCGGCTGCCGTGGCGCGCGCTCCTCCTCACCACCTGGGCCGCCGCGCTGGCCTGGACGTTCTCGCTCGCGCTCATCGACGGCTGGCACTGGGGCGTGGCGCGCCGGCTCACCACCAAGAACGAATACCTCACCGTCATCGACCGCTTCTCCGACATCGGAGCGACGCTGCGCGGTTTCTCCGACCACATCGTGATCGGTGAGCCCGGCAACTGGCCCGCCCATGTCGCGGGCCATCCGCCGGGGGCCACCCTCACCTTCGTCTGGCTCGACCGGATCGGCCTCGGCGGCGGGTCGTGGGCCGGGGTCTGGTGCATCGTGATCGGCGGCTCGGCCGTGGCCGCCGTACTCGTCACGGTCCGCGCCCTCACCGACGAGCGGACGGCGCGCCGCGCGGTGCCGTTCCTGGCGCTGGCCCCGGCCGCCGTCTGGATGGGCACATCGGCCGACGGCTACTTCGCGGGCGTCGCCGCCTGGTCGCTGGCCCTGCTCGCACTCGCCGCCACCCGTACGGTGCGCCTCCCCGCGGCGGCCGCGCTGGGCGCCGGGCTGCTGTACGGGTTCACCTGCTACCTCTCCTACGGCCTGACGCTGATGGCGCTCCCCGGCCTCGGGGTCCTCGTGCTGGCCCGCACCGCGCGCCCGCTGCCACTGGTGCTGCTCGGCTCTCTCGCAGTGCCGGTGGCGTTCACGCTCGCGGGGTTCAACTGGTGGGAGGCGTATCAGGAGTTGGTCGTGCGCTACTACCAGGGCGCGGGCGGCATCCGCCCGTACGCGTACTGGATCTGGGCGAACCTCGCCGCCACGACCCTGGCGGTCGGCCTCGCCACGATCGCCGGCCTCGGCCGGGCCCTGACGCTCGCGCCCCGCGCCGTACGGCAACTGCGCCCGGCACGCCCGCCCGCCACGTCAACTCCCGCTCTGCGCCTCGCCGTTCTCGTCCTGGCGGCGCTGCTGGCGATCGCCGCGGCCGATCTGTCCGGTATGAGCAAGGCGGAGACGGAACGGATCTGGCTGCCGTTCATGCTGTGGCTGATCCCCGCCACCGCCCTGCTTCCGGGGCGGCGGCGGGGCTGGCTGGCGGGGCAGGCGATCGTCGCGCTGCTGGTCAACCACCTGGTGTTCACCGGCTGGTGAGGCCCCGGCGGACCGGCCGACCGACCGACCCTCGGACCGGCGGACGACTACAGGACGGTCGTCGTCACCACCGTCATCACGACGATCGCCGTCAGCGCGTCCTCCGCCGCCTTGACCGCCTGCCGCACCGCCGGCCCCGCCCACCGACCGTGCGCGACCTTCTCCATATTCGTCCTGGCGGTCGCCAACCGCGGCTTGCTGTACAGCAGTCCGTGCAGCTTCGCCCCGTGCAGGAGGGCCACCAGACTCGCCGTGCGCTCGTCCGGAGCCGCCCCCCGCATCACGATCTCGTCCAGCCGCTGCCGCAGCGCCGACTCCGCCGACCCGTCGGCCTCCGGGTAGCGGCGTACGGGGAAGAGGCCGAGCACCTTCTTCTTCTCCTCCCGGAGAAGGCCCTTCCCCACGAGACTCTTGGTCGTCCCGGCCACCGCGCCCTTCCTCAGGTGCTCGATCCACTCCTTCGTCTTGCGCGGCTTGCGCCTCTCCTCGCCGGAGATGTCGGCCAGCGCCCCGTCCAGGGTGGGGTCCCCCAGGGGCGCGGCGTCACGGACGGTGACCTGATCGTCGTGCACCTCGACGCGGCCCGCCAGCGCCAGTTCGACCAGTGACGCCGCCGCGATGGCGTAGGAGACGTTCATCGCCTCCTTCTCGGTCCCGGACTCGTCGTCCAGCGACAGGAGAAGCAGTTGTTCTCCGAGGGTGGTCTCGACCGGCGTGTTCAGGGCGAAGTTCATGACGCTCGTCTCTCCTCGAACCGTGGGGGCAATCGCTCGTCTTCCTCCAGGGACGCGTGGGGAACGCGAACGGCTCCCGGGCCCTCGATCGGTCCGGTTTTCCGTTCGCCGATCGGACCGGTACACCATGCCGATCGGCGCCTACCGTTGAGGCACGCACACGAGCGCGAGGAGTTTCGACATGCGACGACGTCGTATCGGCGGGCCGACCGGGCCGCTGGCCAGTGAACTGTGCCTGGGCGCCCTGCCCTTCGGCAGCAGTGTGGACGACAAGACGTCCTTCGCGATCCTCGACCGGTTCGTCGAGGCCGGCGGCAATCTGATCGACACCTCCAACAACTACGTCTTCTGGGTCCCCGGCGCGACCGGCGACGAGAGCGAGACCGCCGTCGGCCGCTGGATGGCGAGCCGGGGTGTCCGCGACGAGGTGCTGATCTCGACCAAGGCCGGGGCCCGCCCCACCGTCCCCGGCACCGGTCTGGAGACGGCCGAAGGGCTGTCGGCCGGTGCGATCGGCAATGCCGTCACCGGCAGCCTGCGGCGGCTGGGCACCGACCGGATCGATCTGTACTGGACCCATATCGAGGACCGTTCAGTCCCCCTGACCGAGACGCTCGGCACGCTCGACGGCCTGGTGACGAGCGGCCAGGTGGGGCTCATCGGCGCTTCCAACCACACCGCGTGGCGCACCGCGCAGGCGCGGGACGTCTCGCGCGCCAACGGCTGGGCGGCGTACACCTGCGTACAGCAGCGCCAGTCCTACCTCCAGCCCCGCTTCGACACCGGCCTGCCGGAGGCGGGGCACGTGCACGTGACTCCGGAGCTGCTGGACTACGTGCGCAGCGAGCCCGACCTGACGCTCATGACCTACTCGGCGCTGATCTCGGGCGCGTACACCCGCGCGGACAAGCCACTGCCCGCGGCGTACGACCACCCCGGCACCGCCGCGCGTCTCGCCGTACTGCGCGAGGTCTCCGACGAGCTGGGCGCGAGCCCCAACCAGGTGGTTCTCTCCTGGCTGATGGGGGCGGATCCGGCGGCGCTGCCGATCGTGGGGGTCAGCTCGGTGAAGCAACTGGACGAGGTACTGGGCGCGTTGGAGGTGGAGCTGTCGGCGGAGATACGGGCACGGCTGGACGTGGCGGGGACACCGGCGGGGTAGCGGGGCCGATCAGCCGGCCGGGCTGCCCGCCTCGCCGCCCGCCTCGCCGATCGCGTCGGCCAGCCGGCGTACGGCCTCCACCACCGCCGCGTCGGCGAGGTTGCCGTACCCGATCACGAGCGTGGCACCGCGCGCCGGACCGCCCCGCCCCGCCTCGTACTCGGCCAGATCCACCAGCCGCACATCGCGCCGGGCGGCGCCACGGACCACGTCCCCGGCCGCGCATCCCGTGAGATGGAGCAGCAGATGGAACCCGGCGGCGGCCCCCGACACCCGGTGCCGGGGGAGCCGTTCGGCCATCTCCGTAAGGAGGCTGTCGCGGCGCCGCCGGTAGCGGAGCCTGGACGCACGCAGATGCCTGTCGTACGACCCCGACTCCAGGAACCTGGAGAACGCCGCCTGGTCGATCACGGGCGGCGGCGACCCGACGGCGTCCGCCGCGTACAGCCCGTCCAGCAGGCCCGGCGGCACGACCGCCCAGCCGATCCGGATGGCGGGCGACAGCGTCTTGCTGAGCGAGCCCATCAGGGCGACCCGTTCCGGGGCCATGCCCTGGAGGGTGCCGACGGGGTGGCGGTCGTAACGGAACTCGGCGTCGTAGTCGTCCTCCATGATCAGCCCCTCCGACTCCCGTGCCCAGGCGATGAGTTCGGCCCGGCGCGGCGGGGTCAGGACGACACCGGTGGGGAATTGGTGCGCGGGCGCCACGATCACCGCCCGTACGCGCGGCTCGCGTCGCAGCAGGTCGACGCGGAGACCCTCGTCGTCCACGGGGACGGCGACGGCCGTCAGCCCCGCCGCCGTGACGGCGGTCCGCAGGCGCGACCAGCCCGGGTCCTCCAGGGCCACATGGGTGTGCCCGGCGGCACGCAGGGCACGGCTCAGCCGGAGCACGCCGTCCAGCGTTCCACCGCAGACGACGAGCTGCCCGGCGTCGAGCGCGGCGCCCCGGCCGCGTACGAGATAGGCGGCGATGCGCTGCCGCAGCCCGTGATGGCCCGCGGGGTCGGGATAGCCGAACTCGGCCGCGGTGAGCGTGCCGGTCGCCTCCCGTACGGCGTCGGCCCACCGTTTACGGGGGAACTCACGGAGGTCGGGCATACCGGGCGCCATGTCGAACTCCGGCTTCCAGGGCGCCTGTTGGTCCCGCAGCCCGGCCGAGGGCACGGGCGCCCGCCCACCCGCCGCTGTATTACGCACCCGGGTCGCCGATCCGCTCCGCGCCTCCACGTACCCCTCGGCGACGAGCTGCGCGTACGCCTCGGTCACCACCCAGCGGGAGCAGCCGAGATCGGCGGCGAGCGCCCGGCTGGGCGGCAGAGCGCTGCCGGGAGCGATACGGCCCTCGACGACGGCCGACCGGAGGGCCCGCACGAGCCGCAGGTGCAGGGGACCTGCGGCCCGTTCGCCCAGGTCGAGGAGGGTGCCCCAGGCGGGGTCGGTGCGTCGGTGCGCCATGCGCCGATGGTACGTACGCACGCGCTCCGCGACCTCTCTCCCGGACCCTTCACCGGCGTTGCGTCGGCAACGCGCCGTCGTGGCGGATGCCCGGCGGCGCGCGGAGGACATGGCATGTGCGGGCCCTGTGACTGGACCGTGATGTCCGGAGCTTGTTGGCCCGGCACCACGGAGGTTAGGTTCGCCTTAGTTGCGCTCGGGCAGACTCCGGGCGGCTGTCAGGGAGGCTTCCCCACCGTGTCGACACATCTCACTCGCCGTATCACCGTGGCCGCGGCGGTCACCGCGTTCGCCGTCTCGCTCTCCGCGTGCGGCGGCAGCGACGGCGACGAGCCGTCGGACAAGGCCGGGTCGGGGGCGACGCACTCCGTGCGGACCGCGATGGGCGAGGTGAAGGTCAAGAACGACCCCGAGCGCGTTGTCGTGCTCGACACGGACGCGCTCGACTCCGCGGTCACGCTCGGGATCACACCGGTCGGCGCCACGACGGCCGTCGCGGACGCGCCGTTCTCCACGTACCTCCCCGAGGACAAGCTCAAGGACATCAAGCCCGTCGGCCTGATCGCCGAGCCGAACCTCGAAGCCGTCGCCGCACTCAAGCCCGACCTGATCCTGAGCAGCAAGGTCCGCGACGAGAAGAGCTACACGTCGCTCTCCGAGATCGCCCCCACCGTCTTCTCCGACACCACGGGCCCCAACTGGCGCGCCAACTTCGAGCTGCACGCCGACGCGCTGGGCAGGACGGCGGAGGCGAAGAACATCGCCTCCGACTACGACACCCGCGTGAAGTCCCTGACCACCGCGCTCGACGGCCCTGCGGCGGCGAAGAAGACCACGTTCGGCTTCGTCCGCTTCGTGGAGGGCGCCGACACACGCCTCTACCTCAACGACACGTTCGTCGGCTCGATCTTCGCCGACCTGGGCGTGGGCCGCCCGGCCAACCAGGACAAGGACGGCTTCTCGCTCGACGTCAGCCCCGAGAAGATGGACGAGGCCGACGCGGACGTCATCTTCTACTCCACCTACGGTGACGCGAAGAAGGCCAAGGAGACCGAGATCCTGGGCGGACCTCTCTGGAAGAACCTGACCGCGGTGAAGAAGAACACGGCGTTCAAGGTCGACGACAACCTGTGGATGCTGGGCATCGGTTACACGGGCGCGGGCCAGGTCCTGGACGAGATCGAGAAGAACTACGGCGGCGCCGCGAGCTGACCGGAAGCCCGGGGACGCCGTTCCGGTCTGTCCCACTGCCACCGGGCCCTGGCCGTGTCACGGCCGCACGGCCGCCGCGATGCCGCCCGGCAGGTCGGTGTCACCCGCTCCGGTGCCCGCGGCGGAGCGGGAGTCCGGGACGCCGAAGGTCGTCCATGCCGAGCGTCGCGGCACCCGCAGGACCGTGCGGCCGGATACCGCGTTCAGGATTGTCGCCGCGCGCCAGGCGCCCAGTGTCAGGTCGGGCGCGCCGACGCCGTGCGTGTGCAGTTCCGCGTTCTGGACGTACAGCCGGCCCGATACGCGTGGGTCCAGCGCGACGCGGTAGTCGGCGTCTATCCGGTAGCGGCCCTTGTCGTCCCAGTCCACGAGGGCGCCCACTCCGCCGTCCAGGAAGGCGGGCCGGGAGGCCGCGTAGCCGGTGGCGGAGACGATCGCGGACGTACGGATCTCGAAGAGCGCGTCCTGTTGTGTATGGCGGCACGTCAGTACGTATTCGTCACCGGCCGCTTCGGCGGCGACGACGGCAACTCCCGGATGCAGTGCGGCCCGTGGCTCCGCACCGCCGATCGTCCGCTCGTACAGCTCGTCGTGCAGCTCGCCCAGTGTCTCCTCGCTGACGCCCTTGTAGAGCTGCCACTGCTCACCGACGAGCTGTTCGCGGCGGGCCTCGGGGAGGGCGCGGAAGTAGCGTATGTAGTCGGGCGTGAAGTGTTCGAGCCCGATCTTGGAGTACTCCATGGGCGCGAACGCTCCCGTGCGGGCGAGCCAGCGGACGTACGGGCCGCCCGCCCCGTCCCCGTCCTGGTGACGCAGCAGATCCAGCGCGACCTCCGCGCCCGACTGGCCGGCGCCGATCACGGTCACGTCGTCGCGGGCGGCGAGCCGGGCGCGGTGGGTGCGGTAGTCGGCGCTGTGCAGGACACGGCCCGTGTGCGCGCTCCGCGCGATCAGCGGGCGCAGCGGCTCAGGCACGACCGGGTTCGTCCCGACGCCGAGAACGACCTGGCGGGCGAGCACCCGCGTGGGGGCGCCGTCGGCCGTGCGGTGGGTGACGGCGAACGCCTCCCGCCGCTCGTCCCAGCCCAACTCCTCGACGTGTGCGTCGAATTGGCAGGAGGACAGCCCCTCGCAGACCCAGCGGCAGTAGGCGTCGTACTCGCGGCGCGGTATGTGGAAGCGCTCCGAGAAGAAGAAGGGGAACATCCGGTCGTGGTGGCGGAGGTAGTTGAGGTACGACCACGGGCTCGTCGGGTCGACCATCGTCACCAGGTCGGCCAGGAAAGGGACTTGGAGGGTGGTGCCCTCCATCAGCAGGCCGGGATGCCAGGAGAACGCGGGCTTCGCGTCGAGGAAGAGCGTGCGCAGCTCGGGCGCGCCGTCCGCCAGCGCGGCGAGCGAGAGGTTGAACGGGCCGATCCCGACGCCGACCAGGTCGTACACATGCGTGTGGGGCTCGGACTCGGTCACCGCTTGGCCTCCGCGAGGGGGTTGGTCAGGTCGACGTGGACGGGCCGGGACCGGTAACCCGGAGCCCGGGTGCGGGCCCGGGACCGCGTCCCGCCCCCCGGCCGCCGCGCTCACAGCTTCTCCTCCGCCTCACCCGCCGCCACCACCGCGTGCAGCAGCCGCTCCACCTCCGCCACCGTCGTATGCGGGTTCAGCAGCGTCAGCTTCAACCGGACGCGCCCCGGCCCGTCCCCCGGCAGCTCCGTACGTCCCACCACCGCGCCCCCCTCGCGCAGCAACCGTCGTCGCAGCGAGGCGTTCACCTGGTCCGTACGGGCCCCGTCCGCCGGCCCCTCGGGGACGTAGCGGAACAGGAACGCCGTCAGCGCCGGGTCCCCGCCCTCCCCGTACAGCTCCAGCCTCGGGTGCGCGGCCACCGCCCGTGCCCCCGCCACCGCCAGCTCGTGGCACGCGTCGACCAGCCGCCCCAGGCCCTCCCGGCCCAGCGTCCGCAGCGTCACGGCGATCTTGAAGGCGTCCGCGCGCCGCGTCGTACGCAGGGAGAGACCCAGCAGGCTCGGGTAGCCCGCCTCCTCGTCGTCCGCCGGGTTCAGATAGACGGCGCGACGGGCGAGCGAGGCGTACGTCTGCGACTTCCGCACCAGGAAGACACCCGCGGCGGCCGGCTGCCAGCCCAGCTTGTGCCAGTCCAGGGAGACGGAGTCGGCCAGTTCGATGCCGTCCAGCAGGGGTGCCAGGCGATCGGACAGCAGCGCGCCGCCGCCGTACGCGGCGTCCACGTGCAGCCACGCCCCGTACTGCGCCGCCAGCTCCGCGCACTCCCGCAGCGGGTCGATCGCCCCGGTGTCGGTCGTGCCGGCGGTCGCGACGATCGCGACCGGCAGCTGTCCGCGCTCGACGCACGCCTCCAGCGTCGCCGCCAACGCGCTTGCCCTCATGCGGAGTTGGGAGTCCACCGGGACCGGGATGACCGCGTCCTCGCCGAGCCCGAGCAGGGCCGCGGCCCGCTGCACCGAGAAGTGCGCGGCGGCGGACGTCAGGATCCTCGGCCGCGCCCCCGCACCGGCACCCACCCCCGCCCTCGGCACCCCGGTCAGCTCGATCTGCCGGCCGGTCGCGGCGCCCAGCACCCGGTCCCTGGCCAGCATCAGGCCCATCAGGTTGGACTCGGTGCCGCCCGAGGTCAGTACGCCGGCCGCCTCGGCGGGGTCGTATCCGGCCATGCCCGCCAGTTCCTCAAGGAGCAGTGTTTCCAGGGCTGTCGCGGCGGGCGCCTGGTCCCACGAGTCCTGGGAGGGGTTCAGCGCGGACACCGCCAGGTCGGCGGCGACGGCGACGGCCAGCGGCGGGCAGTGCAGATGCGCCGCGCACGCGGGGTCGGCCGGGTCCGCGCTGCCGTGCGCGAGGAGTTCGCTGAGCCGGCCGAGCGCGGCGGGGCCGTGCGCGGTGCGCAGCGCCTCGGCGACGCCCGCCGTGATCTCGTCGGGCGCCCCGGGCGGGACGGGCCCGCCGCGCCGGGCCGCGCCCTCGGCGAGCGCGCCCAACACCTCTCGTACCAGGGGCTCCAGAGCCGCGGCGCCGCCCGGCCCGCCCGACAGGGCCGTACCGATCGCCGGTCGCAGGGCTTCGTCCACGGCGGCGCCCAGCGCGTCGGTCCTCACGCCGCACGCCCCGAAACGCCGGTGGAGTCCGACACGTTGGACGCCTTCGAAGCCGCTGCGGGCTTCGGCGCCGCTGCCGGCTTCGACGCCTCCGCGATCGCCTCCGTCAGCCGCTCCAGTACGGACTCCGCCTCCTCGTCCGTGATCACCAGCGGCGGCAGCAGCCGCACCGTCGACCCGAACCTGCCGCCCAGCTCCAGGATCAACCCCCGCTCCAGGCACCCCTTCTGGACCCGCGCCGCCGTCCCGGGCGCCACCGGCCGGGACCGGCACGAGTCCAACGGCCCCTCCGGGTCAACGATTTCGACGCCGATCATCAGCCCTCGGCCGCGTACGTCGCCGATCAGCGGCAGTTCGGAGCGCAGCCCCTCCAGCCGCGCGGTCATCCGCGCGCCGACCGTCGCCGCCCGCTCCGCGAGCCCCTCGCGCGTGACGTACCTGAGCGTCGCCGCGCCCGTCGCCATCGCCAGCGTGTTGCCCCGGAAAGTGCCGGTGTGCGCGCCGGGCAGCCACCCGTCGTACTCCCGGTCGTACACGATCACGGCCAGCGGCAGCCCGCCGCCGATCGCCTTCGACATCACCATCGCGTCGGGCACGATGCCGCTGTGCTCGACCGCCCAGTAGGCGCCGGTGCGCCCGACACCGGTCTGTACCTCGTCCAAGATCAGCGGGATGCCGCGCTCACGCGTGACGCGCCGCATCTCCCGCAGCCACCCGTCGGGCGCGGGCACGGCCCCGCCCTCGCCCTGGACCGCTTCCACGATCATCGCCGCCGGCCGTACGACACCGCCCGAGGGATCGTCCAGGAGCCGTTCGGTGTACGTCGCCGCCAGCTCCGCGCCGCGCTCGCCGCCGACGCCGAACGGGCAGCGGTACGCGTACGGATAGGGCAGCCGCGTCACCTCGCCCCCGGCCGCGCCCCCGCCCGGCACCGGCTCCTTGACGGCCACGCTGCCGGTCGCCGCCAGCGCGCCCGCCGTCATCCCGTGATACGCGCCGGTGAACGCGAGCACCCCGCGCCGCCCGGTCGCCGTCTGCATCAGCTTCAGCGCGGCCTCGACGGCGTCCGTCCCGGCGGGCCCGCAGAAGTGCACGCGGGCCCGGTCGGCGAACTCCCCCGGCAGCGTCTCGAACAGCGCGTCCGTGAAGTCGTCCTTCTCGGGCGTCGCGAGATCGAGTACGTGCAGCGGGGCACCGCTGTCGATCGTGCGCTGGAGAGCCTCACGCACGACGGGGTGGTTGTGGCCGAGCGCGAGCGTTCCGGCGCCGGAGAGGCAGTCGAGATAGCGGCGGCCGTCGGTGCCCTCGATCGTCATGCCGTGGGCGCGGGCCGGGACGATCGGGAAGGAACGGGCGTACGTACGCGCGGACGACTCCCTGGCGCGCTGCCGCTCCAGAATGGAGTCGGCGTCACCCGCGTTGTCGGGCCCGGAGGCGGACAGCGTGGCGGCGGGAACGGTCATGGAACGGCTCCGGAAGTAGGAGGTGGAGAGAGGAGGAGGAGACGCGGGAGACGGCTCGGAGCGGGTGGCGGAACCCCCCGGGTTCCCGCACCAACTTCACCCCCACGGGTGGCCCGTCGAGCGCGGCGAGTTCACCGAACCGGCCCGTTCCGGCGGTCGGCGGCGGACGGGAGCCGTCAGGGCGCCCACGGAGTGGGCCACGAGCGGCGCGGCGGATGGCGGGAACTGGACGGACACGGCGGCTTCAACCTCGGTTGGGGGGCGGGGGATCGACCCGGTTGGGGCATCAGCGTATGAGGGGTCGCACGATCATCGCGTGCGGGCGCCGGCCCATGAACCCGACGGTCAACTGCCGCGCCGGGCGGGCAGGTTCGAGGGCCGCGTGGGGCGTCGACATGGGTCCCTCCGGATCAGGACAGAACGGCCGACAGCGCCGACTCACGCCAACAGACCGGCCAAAAGACTTAGGCGAGCCTAACCTAATGGCCTGCTGGAGGGATGCCAAAGCCCCCCATTCGCCGGGGAAGATTTCCGGACACGGAATCCATGATCACGTGGTGTCCGGATCACGCCGCCGTCGCCCCTTCCGACGCGTCGGCGGCGTCGCACTCCTCGGCGTACGGCGACTCCCGCCGCTCCGTCACCTCGACGTAGTCGCGCAGGGTCCGGCGGGTGCGGACGAGCATGTCGATGTGATCGTCCAGCCCCCGCAGGCGCGCCCGCAGCATGTCCAGCAGATCGGGGCAGGGTTCGAGATCGGGTGCCTCGCCCGAGGCGCAGGGCAGCAGGATCGCGATCTCCTCGGTCGAGAGACCGGCGTCGAGCAGCTTCCTGATCTGCGTCACGGTCATGACGGCATCGCTGCCGTACTCGCGGTAGCCGTTCGCGCCACGATCGGGTTCGAGCAGGCCCTGCGCCTCGTAGTACCGCAACTGATGCGCGTTGACCCTCGTCCGCCGGCTCAACTCCCCGATCAGCACGTCGGGTTTCCCTTCTCCCCTTGACCTTCATATCGGTGTGAACGTTGAGGATTCTGTCACGCACCCAGCCACGCGTTCATCAAGGCCCTGGCGGAGCGGTCCGTGGCGGATGGTCACGGCGCCGACGCTGCGCGGCGATGATCGAACTCTTCCGGAAACCCTCGGGGACGCGGGAATAGCCGCCCCTCCGTCATGACTTGGAGCCGAACATGACCACTCCATCCGCACCGTTCGACCCGCGCGCACTGCTCGCGGCGAGCCGTCTCGGCGTCCTCGCCACCATCAAGTCGGACGGCCGCCCCCAGCTCTCCCCCGTCATGCCCTTCTACGACGAGGAGGCGGGCATCCTCTACGTATCGATGACGGAGGGCCGCGCGAAGACGGTGAACCTGCGCCGGGACCCCCGGGCCGCCCTGGAGGTCACCAGCCCCGACGGCTGGTCCTGGGCGACCGCCGAGGGCCCGGTCACCCTCACCGGGCCGGGGACCGACCCCCACGGCCCGGAGGTCGACGCCCTGGTGGACTACTACCGCCGGGCCTCCGGCGAACACCCGGACTGGGACGAGTACCGCTCGGCGATGGTGTCCGACCGCCGGGTGCTGATGGCGATGGCGGTGGACCACGTGTACGGCGCGAAGATCGCCTGACGGCGGTCGTTCCACCACCCGCATCCCGAGAAGTCCGGTAGGACCGCGTGCGGAGGGCTCCCACCGAGTGGGCACACTTCGCCGCGTACGCCGCCGCCTGCTGAAAAGGCACAGAAAGCCGCGCCTCCGGGGCTGAGGGGTCCCCTGGAGGCGCGGCGGTTCATCGGCCCTGGTACGACGCCCCGTCCGCCCGTACCGGACCGCGGCCCGGAATCGCGCCGAGGACCTCGATCGGGATCACCGCGCCCGTGTCCGTGGCCTCCGGCCTGGTCAGGTGGATCGCGAGGTCCGCGATCTGCTGGGCCCGGTGCGCGCGGCCCTGGCGTGACGCGCTCTGCGCCGCCCCGTACGTGATGACGTTGACCGTCACGTCCGAGCCGCGGCACTCGTGGACCAGGTGCCACGCCAGGCTCATCAGGTCCGCGTGCGGGGCGCCGCCCGCCAGGGTGGAGCCCCGGCCGAGGCCCTTCGTGGACGCGATCAGGACGATCCGCCCGTGCCCGGCCTCCCGCATACCCGGCAGCGTGCGCCCGATGATCGCGTTCGCCCTGGCCCGGGTCCCGGCCGCCGCCGAGACGGAGGATTCCTCGGTGTGGTGCTCGTACCGGTCCGCGTCCACGACCAGGACATCCACTATTCCGTGCCCGGTCTCGAACTCCGATACGGCGGCGTCCAGTTGGAGCGCGTCGCTCACGTCGCACCGTACGTTGTACAGCTCGTCGGGAGGAGTCCCCCGCTCGTAGAGGAACCCGACCCAGTCGTCCTGGCGGGCATATGCGGCGGCCACGCTCTCCGCGCTCCCGCTCGCCCCGCTGACAACCAGCACCGAACGGCTCACGTCTGCCACTCCCCCACTGCGCGTGACGTCACGGTCGCGCACCGCCACCCGGGGCTCCGCGTTCGTCGGCCGGTACCAGGCTGTCCACCTGCGGGCGCGCGGTGACCGCGGCAGACGGTGCCCCGCGCCGACGCCCGCCGCTTGGGCGGCGGGCGGTGTCCCGAAAGGTGCTCTGTCCCCGTGCTGCGCCCCGGCATGTGCCGGGGCCGTCTCGTGCGCGGGCTCTCGCGCGGGCTCATCGGATGCGGTGCTCCTCAATGCGTCCACTGCAGCCTCTCCAAGACGGGTTCGTCAGCGCCCACCGGGCCCTGCCCACCAGACAGCGATCCGAGAGTCGGTCCGAGAGTTGGTCGTACGGTCACGGCCGCGCGCTGAGGCAAGGCACCTCGGCGGGAAGGGTGGCCGAGGCCGCCCAACTGCCCTGTTGCGCGACTATGTTGACCTGGGCTCCGCACCGCTGCGTCAGGACTTCGGCCAGGGTCGGGCCGCCGTCGTCCGGCCGCGGCTCCGGCTCTTCGGCCGACATCCTTCCGGCCCGCCCCTCGATCAGCTCGTCCGACCGGCTCTGCGCGGGCACCGTCACCGTCTCGGTGGGCGCGTCCAGGATCGTGACGCTGACTCTTATGGCGACGGCGTCCTCCGGTCCGGTACGCCTCGTGACCCCGAGGTAGTAACCGCTGACGCCTACGAGACCGATGGCGTGCCGGGCCAGCTGGGCCGCCACCTCTTCGCAAGCCGCGATCCTCGCCGGTGGCCAGCCGAGACCGGCCAGTTCCTTGCGGACGATGCGCCGTGCGACCTGGATCTGCTCCGGAACGGCCGGTAGTGAGACGTGCATGGCATCGGTTCTCCGTGACCCCCCGCCCCTACGCTTCGGCAGCGTGTCGGCGGGGTCGGTACCCGGCCCTGGCGCGGCTTGCAGGGGGGTGCCGCGTAGGGGAACTCCGGGCTCCATCGTAGCCACGCGCCGGACACTCTGCAACGTGACAGAGTTCGATACGGCGGTATCGTGGTCCGCTGAACGGAGAGGTGAACGGAGAGGAAGAGACCCTCCCCACCCGCGGACGCGAGGAGGGCCCGGTGAGCCAGCCAAGATCCGGCCCCACGGTCGCCCTGCGGTGTTTCGGGGCAGATCTGCGCCGTCGACGCGAAGCCGCGGGGATGACCCTCCAGGGCGTGGCGGACGCCATCAAGAAGGACCGGGCGACGCCGGCCCGCTGGGAGAACGCCGAGACCGTGCCGAATCCGCGCATGGTCGCTGTGCTGCTCGACCTCTACGGGACGCCCGCCGGGGAGCGGGGCGACGTCCTTCACGCGCTGGAGGAAGCGAAGAAGCCCGGGTGGTGGCATCCCTGGCGCGAGGTCGCCGAGGTCGGTGTCATCGATCTGGAGTCCGCGGCGACCGGTATCCGCTCGTACGCGCCGGGAGTGCTGCCGGATCTGCTCCAGACCACGGAGTACGCGGAAGCGCTGATGAGTCTGCGCAACCCCTACGAGGACCCCGCCGTACGGCGCCTGCGGCTGGAACTGCTGGAGGCCCGCAAGGAGCACACCATCGAGGGCAAGCCCGGCTCCCCCAACAACGGGGACCGGGCCGGACTGTGGGTGCTGCTGGAGGAGGCGACACTGCGGCGCCGTGTCGGCGGACCTGGGGTGATGGCCCGTCAACTGGACTACCTTGAAGCCCATATCGCCGATGTCGGGTCCTCGGTGGCCATCCAGGTCATTCCGCCCGGCGTACCGCACCCGCTGGCCATCAGTCTCTGTGGCCATATCGAGATTCTCCGCTTCAAGGAGTTCGGCATGGGAGAGAGACTCATCCAGATCGGCCTCCACCCGACCATGACGCTCATCACCGACGACTCCGACGCGGTGGAGAACTACCGAATGGCGGTGGACGTGACCAGTGGATTCGCACCGCCCCGTTTCACGCCCCTGCCCCTGACGAGTAAGGACTTCGGATGAGCGACTCCGTACGCCCCGGAACCAATGTCATGCCCACCGTCCCCAACTCCGCGCGGATCTGGAACTACGCCCAGGGCGGCCAGGACAACTACCAGCTCGACCGCGATCTCGCCGACGTGATGATGGGCGACTTCCCGGAGATCAAGACGGCGGCCATGGAGTCACGGGCCTTCCAGGAGCGGGTGGCGGACCATGTCGTCCGCGAGGGCGGGATCCGCCAGCTCCTGGACCTCGGCACGGGCATCCCCACCGGGCGCGGCACCCACGGCATGGCACAGAGAGCGGCTCCCGAGGCGCGCGTCGTGTACGTCGACAACGACCCGGTCGTCCTCAACCACGCGAGCTCGCTGCGGAGTTCGCCCGAGGGCAGGATCCACTATCTCCAGCAGGACTTCCGGCTGGTGGACAAGGTCCTGGAGGACGCGTCGAAGACGCTGGATCTGGACGAGCCGGTCGCTCTTCTGGTGCTCTCCACCCTCGGGCACTTTCCGCCCGCCGAGGCGGCCGAGCTGGTCGAGAAGTACGCGAGCCGCCTCGCCTCCGGCTCGTACCTGGCGGTGTGCGACACGATCGAGACGCCCGGCGTGATCAAGATGCAGGAGCACTACCTGGCAGCCGACCCCGAAGGCGCCTACCTCGCCCGTACGCCCGGCCAGATCGCGGACTGCGCCCGTGGGCTGACCCTGCTGCCGCCGGGCCTGCGCCCGCTGCCGGAGATCCTCCTCCCGGCCGGGGAGGATGCTCCGGCCGGGGCCGCGGACTGTGTGCAGTGGGGGTTCCTGGCGGTCAAGCCGTAGCCACGGAAGGGCTGTTGGCGACGGGCCGTACAGGGCGAGCGGTGTGCCCTCGTCGTACGGCCCGGCCCCCCGTAGTGCGAGTCGCTCGCCGCGAACGAGTGCATGCTGGAGGACAACGCGGACCTCGGAGGCGGGAGTGAACGAGCGCCATGGCTGAACTCGGTTCTGTGCACACGACGTGGGAGCCCACGGCGGCGGGCGTGCTGCGCCTGCCCTCCGGCCGGCTCGTACGCGGCCGGGGGCTCCGGCACCCTCTCCCGGCCGGCCCGACAGCCGACTTCGCGCTGTATCTGCTGGGCAAGGAGCCGCCCGCCGTCGAGTGGGAGGCCCGCTGGGTCCGCTGGCCCGACTTCCGCCTGCCGTCCGACCGGGCCGGGGCCGACGAGGCGTTGCGGGAAGCCTTGTCGCGGGCCTCCGAGGAGCGCGTCGAGGTCGCCTGCGGCGGCGGGCGCGGACGTACCGGTACGGCCCTGGCCTGTCTCGCGGTCCTCGACGGAGTGCCGAACGCCGAGGCTGTCACCTATGTCCGCGAGCACTATTCACGGCACGCGGTCGAGACGCCGTGGCAGAGGCGGTACGTCTCGCGCTTCGCGTAGAAGGCCCGGGGCGGTGACCCTCAGCTCACCACGGCTCCCGATGCCGGCAGCGGATCCGGCAGCGTGCCCTCGAACTCCGGTATCAGACGCAGTGCCAGGGCCCAGCCCTCCGGGTTGTCGACAGATGCTCCGTCGCGAGCGCGGCGACCTCACGCCGGGCCTCCCGTGTGGCGCCAGGCCGTGTCGTTGGACGTGAGGCGCAGGGTGACCATGCGGTCGATGCACGGCGAGGTCGCGGTCGCGGTGACGGTCCATGCCGCCTCGGCGCGGGCATCGCGGCTTCCTTGAGCCGGCGGCCCTTCTCGGTGACGGCGGGGTCGGGCGGGTCGTCCAACAGCCGCCGCCAGTCGCGCAGTTCGGCGGCGTGCGCGGGCGTGGACACGGACGCTTCGGTCATGGGAAAACACTAGCGGCGGGGTCTGACATCCCGTCCGGCGTCCTACGGTGACCCACGAGGGCCGCGTCAGGCGGGCCACTCCCACGACATGCCGTGTATCCCGGCCGGGCACTTCGGCGGCAGCATGTGCGCCGAGTGCGAGACGTCCAGGGCGATCTGCCGGCTGCTGGCCTTCTCCGCGCCGATCCGCTCGCGGTAGTAGCGGTGGCAGCTCACCGGCAGGGCGTCCGGGTGGAAGTAGACGTGCAGCAGGTACTCCCGCAGGCTCACCCGCGTACGGCGCTCGTGGTACGTCGACACCTCGCGGCTCGGGGTGAGCGAGATGGTGTAGTCGGCCACCACCGTCTCGTTCTTCGCCAGTTCACCACCGAACAGGATCTCCGTCACGATGCTCTGCCGCTCCGGCAGGAACTCCACGCGGCCGAGCCTGCCGCACCGTACGGTGACGTCGACGGACGCCGTCGCCGGGTCGTCTATGACATGCACGGCCGTCATCCGGCTCGCGCCGTCGCGGGTCGCGCGCAGCACCTGGTTCACGGACATCTGCCGTATGCAGCGCTCCTCGTCGAGGTGGACCGTCTCGTGGATGACGAGGGAGGTGACGTCCTCGTTGAAGCGCGCGAAGTCCGCGCCGAGGGCCTGTTCCACGTCGGAGTTCTCACCGAAGACACGGTGCGAGGCGGACAGGTCGAGCAGCTCCGACGTCGTACGGCCGCGTGGCCGGCCGGGGCGCAGGAGCGAACGGAGCGCGCCCGCAGGGAGGGCGAGGATGTCCTCCAGCGCGTCCACGGCACGCAGGGACCGCGCGCGCTCGGGCTGGCTGCGTCCGCGCTGCCAGTAACTGAGGGTGGCGAGACTGACGCCGATTCCCTGGGCTTCGAGCCGGTCGCGTACGCGCTCCAGGGAGAGACCGCGGCGACGCAGCGCGTCGCGGAAGACGTCGGCGAACGTCACCTCGGCGTCTCCGTCGGCTCCGTCGGCTCCGCCCAGGTCCATGTCCGTATCCATGTCGGTCATGGCAGCAGCTCCGATCGAAGAGGAGTTCCGGACAGCCGAACTCCGATATCTCCGTCCGATGGTAAGCGGACGACGAAAGCCGCCCACCGGTAAGGGTGGGCGGCTCCGCCGCTGTCTCTCCGGGGGCATCGGAGAGATCAGTTGCTCAGGTGACGTCCGGTATCAGTCCGTGCGGAGAGGGTCAGGCGACGTTCAGGGTGAGCTTGTAGTGCGAGAGCGCGTCCGTGAGCGGCTGGAAGTACGAGGAGCCGCGGGTGTTCACGCCGGTGCAGTTCTGGCCGATCGGGCCGCCGGAGGTCATGCCCTGCGCCTGGTTGCCGGAGATGTACGCGCCGCCGCTGTCGCCGCCCTCGGTGCAGACGGTGGAGCTGCCGAGGCCGGTGACGACCGTGTCGGGGCCGCCGTTGGCGTCGGTGTACGTGACGGTGACGTTGTACGAGCCCACGGTGCCGCAGGTCCAGCCGGTGGTCTGGCCGGACTTGCACATCGCCGAACCCTGCGACGCGCGCGTGCTGCCCCGGACCGCGACGTTCCCGGCCTGGCCGTACGTGGTGACCTGGGTGCCTATCGAGTCCTCGGCGTCGACCGCCGCTATGCCCATGTCCACGCTGCGCGTGCCCACGGCGAAGCGGGAGTTGGTGCCCTTGGCGAACTTGACGTTGTTGTACGCGAGGTTCGGCAGGTCCTCGATGCAGTGCCCGGCGGTCACCAGGTACTGCTTTCCGGCGGCGTCACGCGCTCCGAAACCTACCGAGCAGATGTAGCCGTTGAACGTCATCCGGCTGCCCGGGGGCACCACGGCCTGGGTCTCCAGACGCTCCTGGCCACGCACGACACGGACGGCGTCGCCGTGCTTGCTCGCGGCCTTGATGAACGAACGGGCGGCGGCGCCGCTGTCGCTGTTCACCTCCACCGTGACGGTGTCCGACGCGAGGTCGACCGACCACGACGAGACACCGGCGGGAACCTGCTCGACGGCCTTCGCGTCCAGCTCGCTCTTGATCCGGTCCAGCGCGGACTTGCCGTGCTCGGGGACGCGGGCGGTGAGACCGGCGTCCTCCACCTGGGCCGCGGATCTCGCGTCCGGCGCGTTCACCGTGAGCGTGCCGGCCTTGGTGAAGAAGGCGCCGTCCGTCTTGATGCCCTGCTTGTTCACGGCGGCCAACTCGCGCTGCTGCGCTGCCTCGTGGTCGAGCCGGTCGACGGCCGCCTGCTCGCTGCCACCGAGCGTCTTGGCGAGTGCCGCCACCATCTCGGGCTGGTACCGGGGCGCCTGGCCCGCGGCACCGGACGGGTCGGCGGCCTGCGCGCCGGTCACGGCGGAGGCCGAGAGCAGGACGCCGGTCACGGCGGCGACGAGATATTTCCGGGAAACCTGCACAGTGCTTCCTCTCGTTATCGGAGGCAGCGCCGAACCGCGCCGCGTCGAGCCCCTGGGGATGAGGGCTGGTCGACGCGCGGATTCATGGCCGGGCGCTTGTCCGGCGACGTGGATGGGGGGTGTGTGGGGCGTCGCGGGATGAACTCTCGCTGAACGCTCCCTTTCCGGACAAGGCCTGGCCAGGGAGGTATTTTCAACAGAGTTGCGGATAACTGTTGAGGGGGGCGGGGGCGGGTGGGGGCCTCCCGTGCCCAACTTCCCCCTTACGCTTACGAGTTCCCCTTTGAACGTCCGTTCACGACATCCGTCCGGAAGGATGATCCGGAGGGAGCTGGTACCGCGCCGTCCCGTCGTCGGCGCTCACGCGGGTGAGCCCGGCCTTCTCCAGGACGCGGGCTGAGGCCGGATTGGACAGCTCCACGTTCGCGCGCACGGTGTGCACGCCCGGCGCGGTCAGAGCGAAGGCGGCGATGGCGCGGGCGGCCTCGGAGGCGTAACCCCGGCCCCGGCGGGAGGGGACGATCCCGTAGCCGAACTCGATCGTGCCCTCCGCCGGCGGGAAGAGGCCGACGGCTCCGACGATCAGGCCCGTCGCGCGCTCCACGATCTGACGCTGGCCGTACGGGCCGAGGGTGTCCGGGTGCTCGGCGATGAAGCCCGCGATGACGCGGTCGCCCTCAGCGGGAAAGTCCTCCGCCCAGTGGGACAGCCGGCCTTCGCCGACGACGGCGGCGGAGACCTCGGCCGTGGGCCAGGAGCGCAGGACGAGACGGTCGGTGGTGAGGTCCGGACACGAGGCCGGTGCGGAGCCGGGCATCACAGGCCCCCGAGCAGGTCGTCGAGCGGGGCAGGGGTGCGGTCGGGGTCCAGGGCCTCCACCAGGACGCGGCCGTAGTGGATCTTGCGCCCCTTCTTCGTACCGAGGAAGCGCCTCAACTGCTGCTCCGCCGGGCGCCCCTGCTGCGCGGGCTGACGCAGGAACGTCTGGAGGGCGCGTACGTCGCCCTCCGCCCGTACGAGCTCCGCGACCCGCGCCACGCCCAGCGCACGGATGAGCTCGTCCTCCAGATCAGCCGCGCAGACGAAGAACTCCTGCCGCGCCGCACCGGCCCGCTCCAGGCCGTCCGCGTAGAAGCGGCGCTCCGCCTCGTCGCACAGCCCGGTGAGACGCAGGTCCAGGCCCGGTGGTCCGAGGAGCCCGGCGAAACGGCCGACGCTCATCGCACCGCCCATCGGCAGGACACAGATCCCTTCGGCCGCCAGGTCCCGGCCGCGGCGCGCGGCCAGCGCGTCGACCGCGGCGGCGTCGCTCGGTCCTTCGAGCAGGACGGCGGCCCGGACGGACAGTCGCGCGGCCAGCTCCCGCGCGGGTCCGCCGGGGCCGCCGGCCGCCCACGCGATGACCGCTTCCCGGAAAGACCCCATGTCAGCCATGAGGCGAGTCTCCGCTCTTTCCGGCCGGCGCGGTAAGGAGTTTCCACCGGCGCGCCGGTCGTCGCGCCGCTCAGCGTGGTGACCGGCGCGGTGACCGGCGGAATAGCCGGGTGCCGCCGGAGGTTGTCGGCATCGCTGATACAAACTTCAACAAAACTCCGGAGGCATGTCATGGGCAGGATAGTTGTGGGAGTCGACGGGTCGGCTTCCTCGGTGAAGGCGCTGCACTGGGCCGTACGGCAGGCCGGGCTCACCGGTGACACGGTGGAGGCCGCGATCGGCTGGGAGTACCCGGCGGGCGCGTGGGCGACGATGGCGCCCGGCATCCCGCCGGAGTTCGACCCGGAGAAGCTGGCGACCCAGATCCTGGACGAGACGCTGGAGTCCGCCCTCGGTAAGGAGGGCGCGGCGGCCGTCGACCGGCAGGTCGTCGGCGCGCACGCCGCCCAGGCACTGCTCGCCCGCGCCGAGGGCGCCGAACTGCTGGTGGTCGGCGACCGCGGCTACAGCGGGTTCAAGGCGGCTCTGCTGGGCTCCGTAAGCCTGCATGTCACGCAGCACGCGCCGGTGCCGGTGGTCGTCGTCCGCGGCGAATGATCCGTGGGCGGGGCGGAGTCACGGCGCGATGGTCAGGTCCTCGATCAGTCCGTCGCGGAGCGTGAACCGGAAGCGGAGGTCGACGCGCCCGCCGGGGAAGTCTCCCTCCAGGCGGTTGGTGACGGTGTGGTGAGTGTCGTCCTCGCTCTCGACGGCGAGGAGTTCGGTGGTGTACGTGTACTCGCTCGCCGCCGTACCGAGCCACCGCTCGATCTCGGCCGCGCCGGTGTGGGTCGAGCCGTCGTCGGTGACGGTGGCGTCCGCGCGCATGGTCGCGAGCGCGGCGGCGGTGTCGCGGCCGGTCCGGCGGCGACCGTCGGGATGCTCGCGCGATACGGCGCGCCCCGGCCCGGCGGGCGACCGGACACCGGTCAGGACACGATCAAGTCCGGTCAATCACAGGGGAGTTGACACGTACCCCTACTACAAACGCGCGGGTTTTCTGCACCGGATCACGTAGCCGATCGGGACTGTTGTGTGCATCGCGGCGGCCCGCTCCGAAACGTTCCGAATGTTTCCTTGAAGGTGCCTCAAGCGGTCGGTCGTCAGGGGTTGAATGGACCTCGACCAAGCTCGCTGAACGATGGAGAGACCCTTGAGCACTTCCGACACCACCATGCAGGCTCTCGCCGCCAGGTTCGACTCGGCGGCGGCCGCCGGCCTGGACCTCACCTTCGGCTTCAACGTCACCGACGAGGACAAGCAGTTCTCGCTGACCGTGAAGGACGGAACCTGCTCGCTGCAGGAGGGGGCGAACGCGGACGCCAACGCCACCCTCGTGCTGGATGCGGACACCCTCAAGTCCATCCAGTCGGGTACCTCCGACGGGACGCAGGAGTTCACCGCCGGCCGGCTCCGCATAGAGGGCGACCCGATCGTCGCCCAGAAGCTGGGCACGCTCTTCCCGGCCTGATCCAGCGGATCGAGTTGATCCGCTGATCCGGCTGATCCGGCTGATCGGCTTACGCGGTGGGCCCGCGGTCACCTCGGTGGCCGCGGGCCCACTCGCGTGACGCACGCGCGCGCCTCTTCGCCGGAGAACACCGCTGTTCGCGCGTGCGGCAGAGATTTCGTATGCCGATTGTCAGTGGTGCCTTCTATGGTTTTGGGCATGACCCCTGCACTCATCGGGCGTGACCACCCCGCAGGCGTCCTTCGCGCGGAGATCGGCCGGGCGACGGACAGCCATGGGGGTCTCGTGCTGGTCGCGGGCGAGGCGGGCATCGGCAAGACCACGCTGGTCACCGCCGCCGCCCAGGAGGCCAGGCAGCGCGGAGCCCTCGTGCTCGGCGGCTCCTGCTGGGAAGGCAGCGCCCCGGGGTACTGGCCGTGGGTGCAGGTCGTGCGCGGGATGCGGCGCGGCCTGGGCGAGGCGGAGTGGGCGAAGGCCGAGCAGGCGGCGGGCGGGCGGCTCGCGGTGCTCCTCGGCGAGGCCCCGGGGGACGACGAGGCCAAGGACGCCTTCTCCGTGTACGACGCGGTGACGACCGCCCTCGTCACGATCTCCCAGGACCGGCCGGTCGTCGTTGTCGTGGACGACCTGCACTGGGCGGACACCGCGTCACTCAAACTTCTCGAATTCGCCGCCCAGCACGCCTGGTTCGAGCGGCTGCTGCTCATCGGGACGTACCGGGACGTGGAGGTTGAGGCGCCGGGCCACCCGCTCCAGCAGCTCATCCTTCCGCTCGTCGCCCGCGCCACCACCGCCGTCACGCTGACCGGGCTCGACAGGGACGACGTGGGCGCGCTCCTCGCGCTGACCACCGGGCGCGAGCCGGAGCCCGCCCTGGTGGACGAGGTGCACAGCCGCACGGGCGGCAATCCGTTCTTCGTGGAGCAGACCGCCCGACTCTGGCACGGCGGATCCCCGGTCAGCACGATCGCCCCCGGTGTGCGCGAGGCCGTGCGGCGGCGGCTGTCGATGCTGCCGAAGCCGGTCGGCGATCTGCTGGTGACGGCGAGCGTGCTGGGCAGGGAGTTCCACCGCCAGGTGCTCGCCGCCGCCACGTCGGCGCCCGTGCCGCACGTGGACCGGCTGCTGGACCGGGCGGTGTCGGCCCGGCTGGTGGTGACACGCAAGGGCGGCCGGTTCGCCTTCGCCCACGACCTTGTCCGCGAGACGCTCTACGACTCCCTGGAGGAGGCGGAAGCGGCCCGGCTGCACGGCGCGGTCGTACGGGGCCTGGACTCCTCGCCGGCGCTGGGCGAGAAGATCTTCCCCGCCGATCTGGCCCGGCACGCCCATCTCGCCGGTGACACCGTGGACCGCGACCGCCGCATCGATCTGCTGCTCGCGGCCGCGCGGGACGCGTCGAGCAGGCTCGCGGCCGATGAGGCCATCGGTCACTACCGGCGCGCGCTGGAGGTGGCCGAGACCGCCGGGGAGGGCGACCCTCGCCGCGCCGTCCTCATCGCGCTCGACCTGGCCGGCGAGCTGCGGCACCACGGCATGGAGGACGAGGCCCAGCGGTATTTCGACCGCGCGGTGACACCGGCGCGGGAGCTGGGCGATCCGGAGCTGCTGACCCGCGTCGCGCTCACGGTCCACCAGTTGCAGGACCTCCCCGGCCAGGGGCCGCACGCGGCGGAGCTGCTGCACGAGGCGTACCGCGCGCTGTTCGGCGACGGCGACGGGGAAGGGGGCGGGGGCGGGGAGGGGGACCGGGAGGGGGACGGCCGCGCGGACCATCCCGTGGCCCGCGGCGGGGAGAGGGAGCGGATGGCCCAGGATCTCGCCGTCCGCGCCACCGATCTCGCCCGCCGGGACGATGACGACGAGGCGCTCGCCTTCTCCCTCTGGGCGCGGCACGACACGATCTGGGGCCTCGGCACCTCCGAGGAGCGGCTCACCCTCACCGCCGAGATGTCGGCCGTGGCCCGCCGCACGCAGAATCTGGACATGGAGGTGCACGCCGCGGCGATGCGCTGGGTGACGCTGCTGGAGCTGGGGGATCCGCTCTACCTGAGCCAGTTGCGTACGTACGCGGCCCTGGCCGAGCGGGCGGGCAAGCGCAGATACGAAATGGGCAAGGCGGTCGACCTGGGCATCGTCGCCGCGCTCAGCGGCGACTTCGAGCAGGCGGAGAAGTGGTACGCCGACACGGTCGAGGCGGCGGACGGCCACGGGCCGTACGAGTATCTCGCCTCCCATCTGCTCTGGGCGCTGCACATGCTCCGGGGTCGTTACGACAAGGCCGACACCGTATCGCGCAGCCTCAACGGTGTGGGGTACCCGCTGCCCGACCTGCTCGACGGGATCTCCGCGGTCGAACGCGGAGACACGGAGCGGGCGCTGCGGCATCTGCGGGAGCTGGAGAACAGGCACGAGCCGGTGTCGCGCATCTTCGCGCCGCTGCTGTTCCGGCTCCGGGCGCACACGGCTGCCGCGACGGGCGATCCCCAGTTGATCGCCGAGGCCCGGGACGCCCTCGGCGCCCACAGCGGCCGATGGCTCGTCGCGCTGTACGGCTGCGACATCAGCGGACCGGTCGATCTGTGGCTCGGAATGCTGGACGCGGCGGAGGGACGCTGGGACGCGGCGGTGGCCGCGTTCACGTCGGCGCGCGATTCGGCCGACCGTCTCCAGGCGAGACCGTGGTCCCTGCGGGCGGGTCTGGAACTGGCGGACGCGCTGCGGGCCCGCGGCGGGGAGGGGGACGCCGCGGCGGAGGCGACGCTGCGGGCGGGGACGTCGCGGGCGGCGAGGACGATGGGTCTAACAGGCGGCGGGGATACGGAAAGGGCGATCGGGCCTGACACCAGGACCCGCCCCGACGCCCAGGCCGCCACCGAGGCGGACACGGAGGCCGACGCTGAGGCCGACGGGGCTCAACCAGTTCCACCCGGGCCGGAGTTCAGGCGGGACGGGGCCGTGTGGGCGCTCGCCTTCGGCGGGCGTGCGGTCCATGTGCCCGACGCCAAGGGGCTGCGCGATCTGCACACGCTGCTCTCGCACCCGGGCACGGACTTCCCCGCCGTCAGGCTGCTCGCCCCCGACGGCGGCGAGACGGCCGTGGCGGCACGCGCCATGGGCGGCGACCCGGTCCTGGACGAACGGGCCAAGGCCGAGTACCGGCGGCGGCTCGACCAACTGGACCGGGGGATCGACCGCGCGGGCGAGCGTGGCGACGACGCGCGCGCCGCCGCGTACGACAGGGAGCGCCGGGCCCTCCTCGACGAACTCCGCACCGCCGCCGGTCTCGGCGGACGCACCCGGCGGCTGGGCGACGAGGCCGAGCGGGCCCGTAAGACGGTCACGGCCCGGATCCGCGACACCCTGCGCAAACTCGACGCGCTCCACCCCGAACTGGCCGCGCATCTGCGGAAGTCGGTGACGACGGGCTCGACCTGCGCCTACCGCCCCGAGCTCGCGGACGACGGCGGGACCAGCGGAAGCGAAGCCCCCTCCGCCGATCTCACCTGGCGGCTGTGAGCCCTCAACAGCCCCAGCGCCTCGCCCACCGCCCCCGGTCCGGCGGGCAGCAGCGGCAGCCGTACGGAGGTGGCGTCACTCCCCCTGGATCCTGCCCACGCCCGGCACCCTCTGCCGTACGAGCGTGACGCGGCTGTGGCGAAGCGAGCGGCTTCCACGTCTCGTCGTGGCACCGCGTGGACGACTACGACACCGCGCTCGGCCTCGTCGCGGCGGGTGCGGGCGTCGCCGTCGTCCCCGACCTCAGCGCGCAGAACCCACCGCCCGGCACCCTGCTGACCCCGCTCGACCTGCGACGACGGAGCGAGGTCGCGTTCCGAGGGGGCTCGGCGGCCCATCCCGCCGTCCAGGCGCTGATCGCGGCGCTGCGCGAAGCACTGCCCCCCGAGGTCGCGGTCACCGCGTGACCGCGTCGGCCACCGCACAGGCGACGTTGTCCGGTCCGCCCGCCGCGAGAGCCAGCGCGATCAGCTCACGGACGGCGTCCTCCGGCTCCGCCGCCGTACGCAGGACGCGCCGGATGTCGTCGGGCCGTACGACCGTGAACAGACCGTCGGAGCAGAGCAGATAACGGTCGCCCGGCCGCACATCGTGCAGCCGCAGATCAGGGCGGGCGTGGTCCTCACTGCCGTCCAGGGCGCGCAGCAGCAGCGCCCGTCGGGGATGGGACACCCCCTCCTCGGCGGTGAGGCTGCCCGCGTCGATCATCGACTGCACGAGGGTGTGGTCGTGCGTGATGCGGGAGACCTCACCGCCCCGCAGCAGATACGCGCGGGTGTCACCGACATGCACGAGCGCCAGCCGGGACCCTGTCCACAGCATCGCCGTGAGCGTGGTCCCGGAACCGCCGGGAGTCCCCGCCGCCGCCCCCGCCCGGTTCACCCGTTCCACCGCGTCCGCCAGGCCGTTGAGCACGTCCGCGCCCCGGACCGACTCCTCCAGCGCCACCAGCGCCTCGACCGCCGCGCCGCTCGCCCGCGCGCCGTCGTCCCCGAACCCGTCCGCCACCGCGAGCAGCCGTGAACCGGCGTACGCCGTGTCCTGGTTGACCGGCCGGACCAGTCCACGGTCCGACCCGGCCGCGTAACGCATCGCTATTTCCTTGCCCTTGCCCTTGCCCATTTCAGACATCTCTTCGACGCCTTCCCCTGCCGGTATCCCGGACAGTTGGCCAACGAGGAAGGTCACCAGGTCCCGGCGCGCGGCGGTCTCCGTCTCCACCCGCGCCCAGTACGCCCCGATGTCCAGGCCGGCGGCTCGTGGATCCGTCTCGCACAGATCGCAGATCTCACCGATCCGGGCCAGCGGCATCCCGACGCGCCGTAGCCACGCCACCAGCCGGGCCCGGTCCAACTGGGCCTCGGTGTAATACCGGTAGCCGGTCGTCCCGTCCACGCGAGCCGGTGTCAGCAGCCCCAGCTCGTCGTAGAGACGCAGCGCCTTCGGCGACAGCCGAGACGCGCGGGCGAACGCGCCGATGGTCAGTTCACCCATGTTCTCCATGCCACGAAACACCGCCGTCCCTCTCCTCGTACCGGGCGCCTCGCCCGGCACGACCGATGCTGGGGCTTGCCCCTCGGGGAGAGTCAACACATCTGTGGCCTGCGGCTCTCCCCCGGGGAGTCGCAGGCCACAGCCGTCGGGAATCACGCGCTCACTTGCGGTTGTAGAGCCGCATCGTCCATGTACCGAAGACGAGCACCAGGCCGACCGACCAGCCCAGCGTCACCGCGATGTCGTGCGTCGGCCAGTTGCCCGCCATCAACTCACGTACCGCACTGGCGAGTTCGGAGACCGGGCTGTTGTTGACAAAGGCCTGGAGCCAGCCCGGCATCGTCTTCGGGTCGACGAAGACGTTGCTCAGGAAGGTCAGCGGCATGATCACCATCATGCTGACGCCCATCACCGACTTCTCGGTGCGCAGCATCAGCCCGAACATCGTCCAGATCCAGGAGAACGAGAAGGAGAAGACGAGCAGCAGCACCACCCCCGCCGTGATGCCCAGCACGCCGCCCTCGGGCCGGTATCCGATGGCCAGACCCACGGCGAGGATCACGACCGCGGCGATCATGTACCGGATCACGTCGCCGAGCAGATAGCCGACCATCGGGGCCGGCCGCCAGATCGGGAGCGTACGGAAGCGGTCGAACACGCCCTTGGCGATATCGGTGTTGACCGCGACGCCCGAGTACATCGTGATCATCACGACGCTCATCACCATGACGCCGGGCAGCAGGAACTGGATGTACGCGGAGACCGACCCCGCCAGCGCCCCGCCGAAGAGATACGCGTACATCAGCACCATCATGACCGGGAAGACGGTCACGTCGAAAAGCTGCTCGGGCACATGCTTGATCTTCAGCATCGCCCGCCAGCCGAATGTCATCGACGCGGAGAGCGCGCTGGGCCTCGGTGGCCGCTCCTTGTTCACCAGCAGCGCGGCGAGATCGTCCGCGGTGGGCGTGGCGAGTTCGAGGTCGTCCAGGTCCTGGCTCTTCGTGGCTACGGTGGTCATGCCGCCGCCACCTCCTTCGCATCGGTGCTGCTCTTCTTCTTGTCGGTGAGGGCGAGGAAGACCTCGTCCAGGCTGGGCTGGCCGAGGGAGAAGTTGTCCACGACGATCCCCTCGTGCGCCAGCTCGGCCAGCGCCCGCCCGGCCTGCTCGGCCGCGCCCTGCTCGCTGCCCGCCCCGCTGATCGTGGCGGTGAGCGCGAGCGGGTCCGGGTCCAGCACGATGTCCGCGCTGAGCGCGGCGGCCAGCACCCGCTGGGCGTCGGGCCGTTGGGCCGCGTCGCGCAGCCGCAGATGTACGGCGCCGGAACCGACCGACGCCTTCAGGTCGCCCTTCGTGCCCTCGGCGATCACCTTGCCCTGGTCGATCACCGCGATCCGCGACGCCAACTGGTCCGCCTCGTCCAGATACTGGGTCGTCAGCAGCACCGTCGTCCCCTGCGAGACAACAGCCCGCACGATGTCCCACACCTGGTTACGGCTGCGCGGGTCGAGGCCGGTCGTCGGCTCGTCCAGGAAGAGCAGGTCCGGGGTGTTCAGGATGGAGGCGGCGATGTCGATACGGCGCCGCATACCGCCCGAGTAGTTCTTGACCTGCCGGGCCGCCGCCTCGTCAAGGCCGAACGCGTCCAGCAACTGCCCCGCGCGGTCGCGGGCGTCGGGCTTGGTGTGCCCGAGGAGCCTGCCGAGCAGGATCAGATTCTCCGAACCGGTCAGGTCCTCGTCCACCGACGCGTACTGCCCGGTGAGCGCGACCCGGCTGCGGACCGACTCGGCGTCCTTCACCACGTCCTTGCCGAAGACGCGGGCCTCACCGCCGTCCGGGCGCAGCAGCGTCGCGAGCATCCGTACGACGGTGGTCTTGCCCGCGCCGTTCGGACCCAGCACTCCGTAGACCGTGCCCGTCGGCACGGCGAGATCGACTCCGTCCACGGCGCGGTTCGAGCCGAAGACTTTCACCAGCCCCGTGGTCTCGATCGCGAGATCATTACTCATCATCAGTCCTTGTCGTTCTTCTTGATCGTGTCGGAACGTCCGAGCGGTTCTCTCTTACGACTCCGGGGGAGCCCGAAACTCATCCGCCGGTGCTCAGCAGATGTACGGGCGGGCCGCCCGCGCCTCGCGGAGGCCCAGGCCCCACCACCCGAGCTGGTCGAGCAGCACGCTCGCGTCGCGGTCCCTGCGCTCCTCCGTCACCGAGTCGATGTCGAGCACGTCGTCGCCGCAGTCGAAGAGGTTGATCGACACTCCGTTCCGGAGGGTGACCGTGTGCAGCTCGGTGAAGACCGTGCGCAGCGCCTCCACCGCGTACAGCCCGCCGGACCCGTGGCCGTAGCTGACGAACGCGACCGGCTTGGTCTGCCACTCGTCGTACGCGTAGTCGACGGCCTGCTTGAGGGAGGCGGGGAACGAGCGGTTGTACTCGGGTGTCACCACCACGAAGGCCTCCGCGCGGTCGACCTCCGCCGTGAAGTCCGCCATCGGCTCCGTGGCCCGGTCGGGATAGCGCGCGGGGAAGTCGAAGCCGGCCAGATCGACGACCGACACCTCCAGCTCGTCCCGCTTGCCCGCCAGCTCGGCGAACCACCGCCCGATCGCGTCACCGAGGCGCCCCTCGCGGGTGCTGCCGATGATGACCGCGACGCGCAGCGGCGTCGCCGCGCCGTCCCGCTCCCCCTCGCGGTGCTGTCGCATCCGAGCCGCCTCCCCCCTCGTTCACCGTCACTTCCGCCCTCACCCACAAGGCGCCAGACGTGACCGCGCGCCCGCCAGATCAGATCTGGCGGGCGCGCGAGGCGAAGAAAATGACAGGTCAGCGGGCGTACGGCGGCAATCTGGGCCGGGTCCCCGGACCGGTCTCCGCAGCCGCCGTGCCGGGCGCTCCGCGCGGGTTCCGGTCAAGGTCGTGTTCCGACTGTTCGTAGGTCGTCCCGGGAATGTCTCAGGCGTGTCATCGGGTGAGGGGACAGCGAGGGGGCTCCGTTGTTGAGGGTGACGGACCGCGCGACAGCCGTGGTCGTACCACCCGAGAGGCAATAAACACCATGAACAGCAAGCGTTTTGGCATCATCGCCGTGTCCGCCGCCGCCGGTGTGCTCCTGCTGACTGCCTGCAACGACGAGGACACCGCGACCGGTGCCGGCGCGGATGCCGCGGCCAGCAGCCCGGCCGCCGCGGGGCACGCGTCGGCCGGTGCGGAGCACGGTGCCGAATCCGGCACCGCGCAGGGCGCTGGTGAGTGGGACAAGAACAAGGCGGACGCGACCTTCTTCGGGTCGCTCATGAACGGCGCCGAAGAGGTGCCGGTCGAGGGTGGACCGGCCGTGGGCGACAAGGACGGGCAGGCCCTCGCCCTCATGCGGATCCAGGGCAACCAGGTCTCCTACGCGTTCACCTTCACCGGGATCCAGACGCCGACCCTCGGCCACCTCCACAAGGGTGTCAAGGGCGTCAACGGCGACGTGAAGATCCCGTTCTTCACGGAAAAGCTGGAGGACGGCAAGAAGTTCACCTACGGCACGGTCACCGTCGAGGACAACGACCTGCTGGAGGGCATAAAGGCCAACCCCCAGAACTGGTACTTCAACATCCACACCGCCGAGTTCCCCGGCGGCGCCGTCCGCGGCCAGGGCTACAAGCTCCCCACCGGCGTCAAGGTCCCCGACACCATGACCGAAGAGGCACTCAACTCCCTGGTCAACTCCCCCAATTAACCCCCCGCACGAAGTCATGGTCTTAAGGAAGACGGACAGGCACGATCCGAACCTCCGGCGTACCTCCGCCGGAGGTTCGGGCCTACCCCCTAGTCGTGATACTAATACCGGTATAAGTATTGGATCGGATTGGGGCGAGGAGTCACCGTACATGGTGGAGATCAAGACGGACGCCGCGATGGACGCGATGCGGGAAGCCGGGCGGGTGGTGGCCCGCGCGCTGGCCGCGGCTCAGAAGGCGGCCGGCATCGGGGTCTCCCTGCGGGAGCTCGACGAGGCGGCCCGCGCGGTGCTGGCCGAGGCGGGAGCCGGTTCCCCGTTCCTCGGGTACCGGCCGTCCTTCGCCCCGGTCCCCTTCCCCGCCGTGATCTGCACGTCCGTCAACGACGCCGTGGCGCACGGCATCCCCACCGGCTACCGGCTGCGCGACGGCGACCTGGTGAGCATCGACTGCGGCGCCCTGCTCGACGGCTGGGCCGGCGACGCGGCCATCAGCTTCATCGTGGGAACGCCGCGCCCCGCGGACCTCGACCTGATCGACGCCACCCGGCGGGCCCTCGACGCCGGGATCGCCGCCTGTCAGGTCGGCGACCGCCTCGGCGACATCTCCCACGCCATCGACACGGTCGCCAGCGGAGCGGCCTGCGGCATGCCCGCCGACTTCGGCGGTCACGGCATCGGCCGCCGCATGCACGAGGACCCCCATCTCCCCAACCGCGGCCGCCCCGGCCGCGGTTTCCCCCTCCGCCACGGCCTGGTTCTCGCGATCGAGCCCATGCTCATGGCCGGCGGGAAGAACGCCTACCGCACCGACACCGACGGCTGGACCCTGCGCTCCATCGACGGCAGCCAGTCCGCCCACATCGAACACACGGTCGCCATCACGTCCGAGGGCCCTCGCGTCCTGACCCTGCCCTGACGATCTGCCAGGACCGACGGCGGGCCGGCGTAGGGCTGACGCACGAGGCGCTCGCGCCCGGCCTGGCCCGCTGGCTGCGCGACGTGATCTTCGCGAACGCCGCGGCCCACGGCGTCGACCCGGAGTCCGCCACCTGGGAGTGATCCCCTTCGGTTCCCCCGGACTCAGTCCCCCGGGCGGACCTGTCCGGCCACCAGTTCCCGCGCCTTCTCGCTCCACGCCGAGGGGCGCTTCGTCTCCGGGTCCAGGCGGATCAGCGTGCGGGTGCCGTGTGCGTACGTCGGCGGTCCGCCGTCCCGGGAGCAGATGCGGAAGCCGTAGGTGAGCGAGGTGCGGCCGAGATGTTCGACCCAGATGCGGACGCCGTACTCACCGGGGCGGTCGATCGGCGCCTCGAAGGTGATCCGGAAGTCCTTGACGACGTTGAAGGCGTCGCCGAGAGCGGTCCAGTCCTTGCTGAAGGCGATCTCGCGCTCCTGCCAGTACGACACCCAGGCACGTTCGACCAGCACGCCGTAGCGGCTGTTGTAGAGCATGCCGAAGGAGTCCAGCTCGTCGAAGTGGACCGCCACCGGGACCAGGAATCCGTACGACGATTCGGTCGCGCGCCCCTCACTCACACGTTCACTCACACGTTCACCCACCCGTCCCTCGGTCCATCCCGTCACTCAGGGCTCCCGCGTGTGGAAGTAGTAGAAGGCCGCGATCGCCGTCACCGCCCCCACCACCAGCCCGATCCCGGACGACCGCAGCACGCTCGCGTACGAGAGGCTGTACAGGAAGCCCACGGACATCCCGGCCACCACTCCGAAGGCCCCGGCCCGCACCTCGGTCGCCAGCGTCGTGGGCAGCCGCAGCAGGATGAAGACGAGCAGCGCCACCGCGAGGCCGGAGACCACGCCGAGGGTGATCTGGAGGGCGTTGAGCGGGTCGCCGTGGCGCTGGATGAACGGCGCCCAGACGCCGTAGACGATGCCCAGCGTGACCGGGACCGCCACGACGTGGAGGGGGATGTGGGGCCGCCCTCCCCCGGAGAGGCGCGAGAAGCCCGAGAAGCGTGAAGAGCCCGAGGGCCGCGCGTGCCGGGGTCCGGACTTGGTCGTGGACGTCGGTGCGTGTGTGGCCATGGCAGAGAACTCCTCCCGCTCGTCCCTCTTCCAGAGCACACCCGCCGACGCCCACCGGCAACTCGTACCGCCACGCACGAAGCCACCCCCCACCCCTTGCTGACAGCCCGCCCCCTCGTACGTCACTGTGGCGACCGTGATCTCTCCCCGCCCCGGACCGACCAGGCCGAGCAGGCCGAGCAGGCCCACCGGCCCGACCCGGCCGTCCGCCCGGCTCACGCCCCCCGAGTGGCTGCTCAGCGGCCTGCGCCCGAAGCCCGCCCCCATCCCCTGGCCGGCCGTCGTCCGCGCCGGCGTCGCGCTCGCCGCGCCCCTCGCCGTCGGGCTCGCCCTCGACCGGCCCGCCTACGGCGCGCTCGCCTCCATGGGCGCCCTGTACGGCGTGATCAGCGACACCGCCGACGCCTACCGGCTCCGCATACTGCACATCGCCGTCCCCCAGCTCTTCGGCGCCCTGGGCGTCACCGTCGGCACCCTTGTCTTCGGCCACGGCTGGCTCGCCGTCGCCGCGCTGACCCTCGTCGCTCTGGTCTCCGGGATGATCTCCTCGATCGGCGCGGTGGCCTCCGTCTCCGGGCTGCTCCTGCTCCTCACCGCTGTCGTCGGCGCCGGTCTGAAAATGCCGGACCCCTGGTGGCTGGCCCCGTTGCTGCTCGCCTGCGGCGGCCTCTTCGTGCTCGCGCTGTCCCTGCTCGGCTGGCCCTTCCGCGGGCGCGTCGCCGAACGGACCGCCGTCGCCGACGCGTACCGGGCCTGCGCCGACCTGCTGGAATCCGCGGCCCGCGAGGACGGCGACTACGACGCCAAGCGGCAGGCCGTCACCGAGGCGCTGAACACCGCGTACGACCTCGTCCTCGCCCGCCGCGCCCGCGACACCGGCAGGCGAAGCCCCCTCGTACGGCTGCTCTCGCAGCTCAACGTGCTCATCCCGCTCGTCGAGGCGGCGCCCGCCGCGCATCTGCGGCGCCACCCGCTGCCCGACGAGATCCCGGCCGTCGTACGGGAGCTGGCGCGCGCGGTCGAGGAGGGCCGGGTCGACGGCGCCGATGTCGACCTGCCCGCGCCCGGCACCCTGTCCGAGCGGGCCGTCGACGTCGCGCTGCGGCACGCCGCGTCGGTCGTGCACAAGACCGACCCCGACCCGTACAACGTGGACGACCGCCTCGGCCGCCCCGCCGCGCTCGGCGTCCGGATCCGGCGCGCCGGGCGCGACGTGCTGCTCAGCGAGTCGTCCTGGCGCTACGGGCTGCGCCTCGCGCTCTGTATCGGTCTCGCGCAGTCCCTGGTCTCGGTGATCGACGTGCCGCGCTCGTACTGGGTCGCCCTCACCGTCACCTTCGTCCTCAAACCGGACTTCGGCTCGGTGTTCTCGCGCGGCGTCCTGCGCGCGCTCGGTACGGCGGGAGGTCTCGTCGTCGCCGCGGCCGTCCTGTCGCAGGTGCCGCGCGGCTGGTGGGACGTCCCGGTGATTCTGGTGCTCGCCGCCTGCATCCCGGCGGTCTCCGCGAAGAGTTACGGCTTCCAGACGGCGGCCATCACCCCCGTGATCCTGCTGCTCTCCGACGTTCTCAACCACGAGGGGGTCGCGCTGGTCGTACCGCGTCTCGTGGACAGTCTCATGGGCTGCGCCATCGCGCTGATCGCGGGCTATCTGCTCTGGCCGGAGAGCTGGCACACCCGGATCGGGGACCGGCTGGCGGACGCCGTCGAGGACACGGCGGACTATCTGACGTACGCGTTCGGCCCGGCCGACGGCCTCACGGCGGCTCAGACGGAGACTCGGACGGCGGCGAACCAGGCCGAGCGGGTGCGACGGCGGCGGATGCTCTACCGCGATCTGTCCGTCGTACGAACGGAATTCCAGCGCGCGCTCGCCGAACCGCCCCCGACCGGCACCCGCGCCGCGGCCTGGTGGCCGCTGGTCGTCGCGCTGGAGCGGATCATCGACGCCACGACGGCGGCGCGGGTACGCGTCAACTACGGCGCACCACCTCCCGGGGCGGACGAAATCGCGGACGCGGAGAGGCAGTTGAGGGAACTGGCCACGCGGGTGCGCTCCAGTGTCGTCCTGGTGGACGTGAGAAAAGAGTGGTCGGTGAAGGAGGACGAGGGGGTGCTGGCGCCGCTGCGGCGGGAGCTCCTGTCGGCGCAGGCGATCACCTCACAGCGTCGGTAGCGCGCCACCGACCGGCAGAGCGGCCGACCCACGGGGACCGGCCGGCCCGTCGGCCGGTGGCCGGGCTCGGGCGCCCTCAGTAGTCCGGGGCCTTGAGCGTCACCCAGACCCGCTTCCCCGGCCCCTGCCGCCCCGCCACCCCCCAGTCGTCCGCGAGCGCCGCGATCAGCGCGAGCCCGCGCCCGCACTCGTCGATCGGGCCGGGCGTACGGGACCGGGGCAGCGCGTCCCCCGCGTCCTCGACCTCCAGCCGAAGCAGCCCGTCGCACCTGCTCACGGTCACGACGATCTCCCGCCCCGGTGGCGACCCGTGCCGCAACGCGTTGGTGACCAACTCCGACAGCAGCAGCGCCGCCGTCTCCCCCAGCTCACCCGGCAGGCTCATCCGCCCCAACAGGGCCTCCCTGGCACGGCCGACGCTGCGGGGGTGGCGGGGGAGCCGGAGCTTCATGTGCTGGTCACAGTCGCGGTTCATGGAGATGACCTTCCCCACGTGAACGGCTTTTACTTTCCGTACACGCAAGGTGACTGTCCGGGGTTATGCGCTCAGTGCCCCTGGAGTTCGTCCAGCACACGCCGCTCCCGCTTCGTCGGCCGGCCCGCGCCACGCTCGCGGACCGCGACCGGGCCCGCGAACTCGCGGGGCGGAGGCGGCGGGCTGTGGTCCTCGTAGCACTGGACGGCCACCGGCGCGCCCACCCGTTTCCGTACGACCCGGGTGAGTACGACGATCCGCCGGCGCTCCGCGTGGCGGACGCTGATCTCGTCGCCCGGCTTGATCAGGAACGCGGGCTTCACCCGCTCACCGTTGACCCTGACGTGGCCCGCGCGGCACGCCGACGCCGCCTGCGAGCGGGTCTTCGTCAGCCGCACCGACCAGATCCAGACATCGGCGCGCACACTTCCCTGGTCTCCGGTCCCGGCGTGAGCTTCAGCAGCAGCCATGCTCCCGAGCTTAGAGCGTTTCCCCCGCATCCCCGAGGGAAAGGACGTCACGCACCTCGTCCGCCGACGTCTCCGTGAGCTCCTCCCCGACCACCAGCCACCGCGTGATCCCCACCGATTCGAGGAACGGCACGTCGTGGCTCGCGATCAGCAGCGCGCCCTCGTACGACTCCAGCGCGCCCGTCAACTGCCGCACGCTCGCGATGTCCAGGCTGTTCGTCGGCTCGTCCAGCATCAGCAGTTGCGGGGCGGGCGCCGCGAGCAGCATCGCGGCCAGCGCCGCACGGAAGCGTTCGCCGCCCGAGAGCGTGCCGGCGAGCTGTCCGGCCCGCGCCCCCTTGAAGAGGAAGCGCGCGAGCTGCGAGCGGATGTGGTTGTCCGTGGTGCCGGGCGCCAGGCGCGCGACGTTCGCCGCGATGCTCAGCGCCGGGTCGAGGACGTCGAGGCGCTGCGGCAGAAAACGTACGGGTACGAACGTCTTCGCTTCCCCCGACAGCGGCGCGAGTTCTCCGGTGAGCGTGCGCAGCAGGGTCGTCTTGCCGGATCCGTTGCGTCCGACGAGCGCGATCCGTTCGGGGCCCCGTACGTCGAGCGTCCCTTCCCGCAGCCGCCCGAAGCGGGGCCGTACCGCGTCGAGGGTCAGCACCGTACGGCCCGAGGGCACGGCGGTCCTCGGCAGGCTCACCCGGATCTCGGCGTCGTCGCGGATCGCCTCCGCCGCCTCCTCGCGCCGCTCGCGCGCGTCGCTCAGCCGCTCCTCCTGGAGGACCCGCGACTTGTCCGCCGACTCCTGCGCGGACCGTTTTTTCTCGCCCGCGACGATCCGGGGGGCCTTGCGCTGGGCGTTGAGTTTCTTGTCGTGGCGCTGCCTGCGGGCGTTCTTGATCTGCGTCTCCTCCAGTTCGCGCTTCTGACGGCGTACATCGGCCTCGGCGGAACGCAGCATGCGGCCCGCCGCCTCCTGCTCGGTGGCGAGCGCCTCCTCGTACGCGGACCAGCCGCCGCCGTACCAGCTCACCGAGCCGGCCCGCAGCTCCGCGATCCGGTCGACGCGTTCCAGCAGCTCACGGTCGTGGCTGACGACGACGAGCACGCCGGAGCGCCAGGAGTCGACGGCTTCGTAGAGTCTGTGGCGGGCGGGCAGGTCCAGGTTGTTCGTCGGTTCGTCCAGGAGGAGCACGTCGGGACGCTCCAGGAGCAGTGCCGCCAGGCGCAGCAGGACCGTCTCGCCGCCGGAGATCTCGCCGACGGTGCGGTCCAGGTCGATCGCGCCGAGGCCGAGGGAGCCGAGCGTGGCGACGGCCCGTTCCTCGACGTCCCAGTCCTCGCCGACCGTCTCGAAGTGTTCCTCGCGGACGTCTCCGTCCTCGATGGCGCGCAGCGCGGCGCGCCGCTCGGCGATGCCGAGCGCCTGGTCGACGCGGAGGGCGGTGTCGAGGGTGATGTTCTGCGGCAGATACGCGAGGCTCCCGCCGACGGTGACCGAGCCGCCGGAGGGGCGCAGTTCGCCCGCCAGCAGGTGCAGGAGCGTGGTCTTGCCGGTGCCGTTGGCGCCGACGAGACCGGTACGGCCCCGGCCGATGCTCAGGGAGAGCTTGTCGAAGACGGGTGTGCCGTCCGCCCACTGGAAGGAGAGCGCGGAGCAGGTCAGGGAGGTGCTTGGGGTGATGGGGGTGGACATCGTGGTGATCCTCGTCGGCGCGGTGGGATGGGGGCGTCGTATGCGAGCACCACGCGGCGACCTGGCCCGTGCGGACCGGAGGGCTTGAGCCCCGGAGAGGGGATGCGGCTGTCCGAGAGTTCACGGACGGCACAGGCATCGAGGTCGCATCCACGCGGGCGTACGGGCGGCGGCCTGAGCCTGGAGCCGTACGGCGTGATGATCGCGAACCTCAGATGCGCAACGTCCACCTCTATCGGAGACAACAAGGACCCTGTAAACGATAAGCGACCCGGGCGGCGGAGGCAAAGGACTTCGCAGATCCCCTGGGCTCCTCCGCCGGGGCCTGCCGGGCGGCGATGTCCTTGCCGTAGCGGAGCCGTACGGATGTCTCCGGCAGCCGCGCGCCCAGCCGCCCACCGCGGTGCGGGCGCACGGCGCCCGCACATGACAGTCGCCGGACGGACCGGAGATCCGGCCGCCCGGCGACTGTTCACACAGCTGAGGACAGTGAGGACTCAGACGCCGATGTCGTCGCCGTCCTTGCGCCAGACCGCCACGACCGCCGGGCGGACCATCTTGCCGCGCCCGTCGGGCCACGCGCTGAGCGGGTTGTCGACCGTCGCACCGTCGAGCTCGCCCGGGTGCTGCACCGCGACCAGGACGCGCCGGTCCTGGATGATCGGGCCGCAGGTCTCCGCACCGTTCGGAACGGTGAGGAACTGCTTCAGCTCACCGCGCCGCTCACCCTGCGTCGCCACGCCGAACAGGCCGTCGTGCGAACCGAGTTGCGCGCCGTCCGTGGAGATCCACAGGTTGCCGTGCGGGTCGAACGCCACGTTGTCCGGGCAGGAGATCTGGCTGACCTTCTCCTTCGGGTACCCCGCGAAGTAGGTCGCCGGGTCCTTCGGGTCGCCCGCGACCAGGAACAGCCGCCACGCGAAGCCGTCGCCGGCCGGGTCGTCCCAGTTCTCGGCGAGCTCCAGGATGTGACCGTGCTTGTTGGCGTTGCGCGGGTTGGCCTCGTCCGCGGCGGCCTTGCCCGCGGCGCCGCGGTCGGTGTTGTTCGTCAGCGCGATGTACACACGGCCGGTACGCGGGGAGGGCTCGACGTCCTCGGGGCGGTCCATCTTCGTGGCGCCGACCTTGTCACCGGCCAGGCGCGTGAAGACGTACACCTCGTCGGCGGTCATGCCGGGCACGTGCGAGACGTCACCGGTGGCGAGCGGGATCCACACGCCGGAGCCGTCGAACTCGCCGTCCTTGGGCAGCTTGCCGGTGCCGTCGACGTCGGCCGGGCTGTCGCCGGTCAGCTTCGCGACGTACAGCGTGCCCTCGTCCAGCAGCGTGAGGTTGTGGTCGCGGACGGCGCGGCTGTCGCCCTTCTTCATCGACTTGGACGACACGAACTTGTAGAAGTAGTCGAACTTCTCGTCGTCGCCCATGTAGACGACCGCGCGGCCGTCGGAGGTGAGGCGCGGCTGCGCGGCCTCGTGCTTGAAGCGGCCGAGCGCGGTGCGCTTGCGGGGCGTGAAGTCGGGGTCGTACGGGTCCAGCTCGACGACCCAGCCGAAGCGGTGCGCCTCGTTCGGCTCCTGCTTCAGGTCGAAGCGCTTGTCGAACTGCTCCCACTTGCGCTCGGTGGCGGCGGTGCCTATGCCGTAGCGCTTGTCGGTGTCGCTCGATCCGTTGGCGAAGTACTGGTTGAAGTTCTCCTCGCCCGACAGGATCGTGCCCCACGGGGTGGTGCCACCGGCGCAGTTGTTCAGCGTGCCGTAGACCTTCTTGCCCGAACCGTCCACCGAGGTGCGCAGCAGCTCGGAGCCCGCGGCCGGGCCGGTGAGGCGGAACTCGGTCTTGACGGTGATACGGCGGTTCAGCTCGTGACGCGGAACGATCGTCAGCTTTCCGCTGCGGGGCTCCTCGTCCACCACGACGACCGACAGGCCGTGCGCGGCCCAGGCGATCTCGACCTGCTCGCGGGTGGGGTTGGCGGCGTCGTAATCCTTGAACATCAGGATCTCGTCCGTGTACTCGTGGTTGGCCACGAGGAGCTGCTTGCCGCGCTCGCTCTTGAGCGGCAGCAGGCTCAGGAAGTCGTTGTTGTATCCGAACTGGCCGGCCTGCGCCTTGGCGGTCTGCTCGTTCGGGTTGAACTCGGGGGCGCCGCGCAGGATCGGGTCGCCCCAGCGGACGACGATGTTCTGGGTGTAGCCCTCGGGGACGGTCACCTTGTCGGCGGTGTTGGGCGCGACCGGCGCGAAGCGCAGTCCACGCGCCCCGTCGGGCTTCTTGCCGCCCTCGCCGTAACCCTTGTCGCCCCCGGCGAGGGGGGTTGCCGAGGCGGGGGAGTTGCCGGAGCCCGCGACGAAGGCGGTACCCGCGGCGGCGGCGACGGTCACCACGGCGGCGCCGCGCATGAGGGACCGGCGGGAAAGTGCGGTGGCGATGACATCGCCGGCGTACTCGTTGTCACTGATGTTGGGCGTCTCGTGAAAACACGCGTCGCCACAGCGGAAACGGCAGGTCATGGCGGAACGTCCGCCCGGGTGCGAGTTGAGCAGCGGCAGCAGTTTGCGCACTTTCCCCTCCGGTGGGCTTTGCTCGGCGCGGCCTGCGCCGACATAGTGTCGGGATATGTACGGCGGTGACGCTATGCGCGTAGGCACCCGGTTCATCGACCTCAAGGTGAACGCGGAATGAATGCGAGTCGACCGGGCGTCCGTGGGGGGCACATTCCAGGTCCCGGGGCGCCCCTGCCGGAGCGGACGCCAGGTGGCCGCTAACCTTACGTATCCGCCGTGGCCAGGGATGCTGAGTTTAGGTCGGGGTATGTCCCCGAATCCCCTGTTCCAAGTACGGATATATGCCGCACCCAACTCATCTGAAAGGCCTCGCCCATGGGCATTCGGAGCTTGCTGCGCAAGGTGTTTGGACGCGAGCGTGCGGAGCGTGACGAGTCGGCGGCCACGTCGGTACCGGCCCAGCCCGAACGCACGCGTCAGCCAGAGCCGACGACGCCAACCACCACGACCACGACGGCCACGGCTGCCACGTCGGCCACCGTGCCGGCGCCGGCCAAGGAGCCGTCACCCGCCGCGGAGAAGGTGACGGCGGAGAAGACCACGACGAAGACGACGAAGACCGAGCCCGAGAAGCGGGCCAAGACGGAGAAGGCGGAGAGGTCGGAGGCGGAGAAGGCCGAGGACCTGGTCGCCGCGGCCTTCGACAACCCGCGCGCGTCAACGCCGGAACGGAGCGTCCCGGCCCAGACGAAGCGCGAGGAGCCCAAGACCCCGACGGTCCCGGCCCAGGCCCAGTCGACACCGGAACCGCCGAGGCCGGCGGTCGAGCCGGAGCCGGTGAAGGCGGCGGAGCCCGAGCCCGAGCCGGTCGTCGTACCGGACCCGGAGCCGGTGGCCGAGGTCGTACCCGAGCCCGAGCCCGAGCCGGTCGCCGTCGCCGAGCCGACCCCGGCCCCGGCCCCCGAACCGGCTCCGGCCGTGGCGGCCACTCCCACCCCCAAGGAGGCGGGCAAGCCGGCGTACTCCCTCGCGAAGGTCAAGACCCACGCGCCGGGCCTCGTCGACTCGTACAAGGCGGCGGGTGCCGCGCTCAAGAAGGCCGGCCTGGACGGAGAGCGGGCGACGGTCTACCTCGTGCTCGACCGTTCGGGTTCCATGCGCCCGTTCTTCAAGGACGGCAGCGCGCAGCGCCTCGGCGAGCAGGCGGTCGCGCTCTCGGCCCACCTGGACGAGAAGGCGACCGTGCAGGTCGTCTTCTTCTCGACGGACATCGACGGTACGGGGGAGATCTCCCTCACCTCGTACGAGAACCGGGTGGACGAACTGCACGCCGGCCTCGGCCACATGGGCCGGACGAACTACCACAGCGCGGTGGAAGAGGTCGTCGCTCTGCACGAGAAGGCGGGCAACCCCGGCCCCGCGCTGGTGATCTTCCAGACGGACGGCGCGCCGGAGGCCAAGCAGGCGGCGGAGAAGGCGTTCGCGGAGGCGGCGAAGCTGCCGCTGTTCTGGCAGATCGTGGCGTTCGGCGACCACAAGGCGAAGGGCTTCGACTTCGCGCGGAAGCTGGGCGCGGACGAGAAGGCCGCGAACGTGGCGTTCTTCCACGCGGGCCCGACGCCGAAGGACCTCCCGGACGCGGAGGTCTTCACCAACGTGCTCGCGGCGCTCCCGGCCTGGTGGTCCACCCACAAGGCCTGATCGCACCTGAGACACCACGAGACGCGCCCTCCGGTGAACAACACGGAGGGCGCGTCTCGTTGTCCGGGCCCCGCGTGCCCTGCCCTGTGAGAAGGTCGAGAGGTGATTGTCGAACGTGCGTACGCATCCATCCCGCCGGACACGCCTTCGAAGGAGGTGGACGCCTGGCCGTGGGCGGTGCCGTGCGTCGCGGAGTTGCTGGCGGACGGGCTTCACTTCACCGCCCCGGTGACCTTCCTCGTCGGCGAGAACGGCTCCGGCAAGTCGACACTGGTGGAGGCCCTGGCGGAGGGGTTCGGCCTGGACCCGTGGGGCAGCTCGCACCAACGGCGCTACGTCGGTCCCCGAGCCAAGTCGCTCCTGGGCGAACGGATCCGCTTCGACGCGGCGTCGGGGCGCGGCCGGCGCATGCTGGGCAACTGGTCGGCACGGGAAGGGTTCTTCCTGCGTGCGGAGACCGCGATGAACGCGCTGCGGCGCGAGAACTTCGACCCCGAGTCGGCGAGCCACGGGGAGGGCTTCCTGGCGGTGTTCCGGGAGAAGTTCCAGCGGCCGGGTCTGTATGTGATGGACGAACCGGAGGCGGCGCTCTCGTTCCAGTCGTGCCTCGAACTGTTGGGCCACATGGACCAGTTGGCGAAGAACGGCGCCCAGGTCATCTGCGCCACACACTCTCCGCTGCTGACCGCGCTCCCGGGCGCGGACATCATCGAGGTCGGCGACCACGGCATGCGCCGCACGCCCTGGTCCGACCTGGCACTGGTCGACCACTGGCGCCGCTACCTGACGGACCCGCGGATGTACTTGCGGCACATCCTGGACTGAGGGAGTGGCCCTCCGGCCCCCGACGACCTGGTCACCGGCCGTGCTCTTACGTCGAGGCGCGGGGGTGGTTCTGTTCGCGCCAGTCCCGTGGTGAGATTCCGTATGCCTGTTTGAATACTTTGCTGAAGTGGGTCGCGTCGGGGAAGCCCCAGCTTCGTCCTATGGTGGCGATGGTCCGCAGGCGGCCGT